>JALOQS010000077.1 GCA_025459355.1 Pirellula sp. | reverse complement strand
CCTTCGGGATTGCTTTCGTCGCCACCGTTAAAGCTGTCGCCGTTCATCTCTTCGAGTTGCTTTTGGTACAGATCTCGCTCTCGTCGAGTGGCTTCCAAGTCGAATACCAAATATTTCATGTCGAGACGAAGCTGTCCGATTGACTCTTGGACCAATTGCAAAATCTTGCGACGGCGATTGGTGCTTTCTACAACCCGTTGAAAAGCTGGGAGAACAGTAACCCGCTGTGCTGGGGGCAGCGTGTCGATCACCTTTTGAAGATCGAGGAGTTCCGCTGGGATGTCATTGACCATGTTTTCGGATGATGGAGCGGCTTGACTCATTTGGAGTTTCCTCGTGTAGTGATTGGAGCAGGTTTTGCCAAAGGTTAGGTGACCGAAGATATTCCTCAAGTATTGCAGCCCGTGTGCCGCCATCCCGTGAGGCCTGATAACATTCACGCTAAATCCATGCTAGTCAAGGACTTAGGAAAAGCGACACAATCTGTACGGTTTTTCTAAGCCCTATAGCTTGTTGCTTTCCTGCAACAGCAATCGATCTGGATTTTCATCGTAAGTCTTGGTAAAGACGACACTTAAGACAAAAAGACTCCGGTGCGTCACGATGATTCCTTTTCTCCACCAACAATTCGCGTTTTGTTGCAAAAAGTCAACCACTTGGCCACGTATATTGGCTGCGTTGACCTTTTTCGTTGTTTGGATCGCTGAAAATGGGGCCATTGGAAGGCGTGCCGAAGCTCAAATGGTTGAGACCTTTGATCGAGCTGGTCCCTTTTTTAGTCTTTGGAGAGATGATTGCTCGGCGCAAATTCTTCCCACGAAACGGAATGAACCAGGTGTCGAAACGATCGAAGTGCGGTACAAAACCGGTTCGTTCGTTCACTTAGCCATGCCCATATCACCGTGTGCGCTGGTCGATGAATTTCGAGCTTCCATTCGCGTTCGATGTGGCGAGGGAGGAATCCGACTAGGGGTGAGAGTTGTCTACCCTAAGAGCACCCATCCGGCTACCAGCAATCCAATCTCAGTCGCCGTTTTTGGTAATCCCGGCCCCGGATCTGGTTCATGGGGAACGTCTGCAATCGCCAATGTGAAGCAAGGTCTCGAACAAGAAGAACGAATACTAAGAGCCCGCTTCGGGAGCAGCCTCAACCTATCTGACCCCTACATCGATGCTCTCGTGTTGGATGTTTACCGAAATCCAGGCACCACCAAACTCCAAGTTGACGATTTGCTCGTTGAGGGAATGCTCCCACCACAAACCACCGTGAGAGACTCCGTTTTCGGGCAAGCGGAAATGCCCCTCGATCGAGCCAAAGCGGCAACGGTATCCGAACAATTAGTTTTCCTTCAAAACTCGGTGCCGCGTTGGATCCAATACCAAGGAGAGAGTCTGGTTTATCTTCGGGACTTGGGGTTCAACGGCGTAATCGTTCCCAGATCGGAAGATGAGCTGATCGCTGAACAAGCGGTTGAGACGGGCATTGCGGTCATGGCTCCACCACCACAATTGGTACCGTCGGAGGAATTGGTTGGTGCCTATGAACATGTGTCCGCTTGGATGTTAGGTTGGGAACTAAACGACGCGTCGGTTCCTAATACTCGCAATCGAATTAGCAAGCTGACCAATTTCCCTCAAACGCTGATGAGACCTACCATTGGCGAGGCGATGGAAATGTACGGAGCCTACGGTCGCCTCACCGATTGGCTAGCCGTGCCAACGCCGCATCCCACTCGGGTGCGATCGGCTGCTGAAGTGACCGCGATTATGCAATCGGATGCACGTAGCATGATCGGTCGATCCCATCCTCTCGCATCGATTGTTACAGAAATGCCCCCTGAGTGGGCGACGCAGAAAGCAGAGCTGCAACGTTCTCTCGGCAGTGGGTCTCTGGGATTGCCTGATACGGACCTGCTACAAATTCGATTGGCAGTGTTTCGCGGCATGATGCAAGGCACCAAGGGCTGGATCTTTCGATCGACAGCGTCCTTGGATACTGGCGACCCGACCAATATGGCGAGAGCGGATGGATACAGGGCTATCAATGAAGAAATTGAGCTTCTAGCTCCTTGGATTCGCGCCAACCAATCTCCTTGGACCGTCGTCGAAACAAACTCCAGCACACATCATGCGACCGTGCTAACCACTCCCAACAGCCAATTGATTCTTGCTTTGGCTAAAGGTCGAATGGATCAAGTGTGCATGGTCTCACCGACTGCAACGTCGTTGCGACTACAGATTCCCATTACTGGCCAAACACGTCGTGTTTTTCGAATCACTCACGGGCAACTAGAGCCTCTGAGGAGCGAACGCCAAGGGGACCGATTGATCATTCAAATCGATGAACCAAGCTTGATCGAACAGCTGGTCACGGTGGTTGACCCCAAGCCCATTGAATACCTTCAAAACGCACTTCAACGTAAACAAACGATTCTGATGGAGTCTCGCGTTGACATCGCGCAACAGACCTTGCAAATCGCTCAAATGACGCTTGGAAACCAGCGATTGCCAGCAGATCACGAACACTGGGAAACATTGCGACGGGCCGAGTCGCTTTATCGAGAGTCGCTAAGAGGTTTGCAAGATTCGCGAGTGGCTGCGACTCTGAAAGCCGCCGATCAATGCATCGTTTCAGCGCAGAGAATTGTGCGGCTCTCCTGGGAAGAGGCTTCGCAACAATTTACCGCGTTGCAAAGCAGTCCTCTTTTGGCATCATCATTGAGCCTGCCTCTGCATTGGGAATTAAATCGCAATCTTTATGGTCGCGGTTGGCAATCGCTCGTTATACCAGGTGGCAGTTTTTCCAATTGGGAAACGCTTCGCGAACTAGGCTGGACGATGGATCAACGGCTACAGGATCGAATTGCGACGACCGCTGCTCTCGCGCCCGGCAACGCGACTGACGGGGCATCGATGATATTGACCTCTCGTCCTGCGACCGAACAACCCATTCCATCCGGATACGGTGGGACTGCGATGCGTATTTCGACCGGCCGTATTTCCGTTCCTGCTGGGGCAATCGTTCACATCCAGGGAACGGTCAAAGTTCGCTCCAATCCTTCCGAATCGCAAAGCGGCTTGTTGATAAGCGACACGCTCGGCGGCGAGGCGATGGGACAACTCATTTCAAGCTATGACTCCCCGAATGAAGAATGGCAACAATTCGGTCTGTTCCGCGTTGCAACGAGCGATGAGGGATTTCGAGTGCACTTTGAAACTCGTGGCGAGGTAACAGCCTCCCTGAGAGACTTAAAAGCGGAATTCATTCTCCCGTCTCGACGTGGCGACTAGCTAAATTGCTAGGATCGACGTATCGTTAAAGCAGTTGGCCGAAACGAGTTTTGTACTCGGAGGCCGTGTCTCATGCGTCGCTTATCAACGTTGCTTTATGAATATGAGCTCTTCACAACCACCCAATAGGAAATCGTCCCGTGAAGACTCTCGTGACTCGAATTCTCGCAGGAGCCCGCTTCTTCCGAAAACCCCCATTCGCTCCTCCAAGTTATCGAAAGACGATTCTAGCGACAAAGAACGGTCAAGCGACAATGCACTCGCATCCTCTCCCTCCAACTCAACCACTTGGGAATCAATATTCGGTGGTATCTCTCTAACTCAACTGGAGTCATTCTGCTCTCGCATGGCAACGGGCTTAAGGTCTGGTGTTGATCTGCTCAGATTGCTGGAATCGGAATCAAAACATGGCAACACTCGGCATCGCCAAGTCATCGAACACATGATCCAAAGTGTTCGCGGCGGGGAGTCGCTTTCTGGAGCCATGACTTTACAAGGCAATTACTTTCCTGTCTTGCTCACTCGAATGCTCATCGCTGGCGAACATTCGGGCCGAGTTGAGCACTGCTTCCAGGAAATGGCGAACCATTATCGGAACCTTAAAAGAGCTCGCTCCACTTTTATTGACCAAGTTTCATTCCCGCTAATCTCGCTTGGAATAGGACTGGGCGTTATTACCTTGGTCATTTTCATCAACGGATTCTTCGAGTCCGGTTCTCCGAACGAGCCCGCTTTCGATTTGACCGGCATCGGACTGCGAGGCGGAACGGGAGTTTTGATTTTTTGGTTTGTCATCGGTTTGTTCGGAAGTGCATTAGCTGTCACGGCGTTTGGCATTTGGAAGAACTGGTTCGGCTGCCACCACAAACTGGTTCCGCTCGTTAGAAATGTGCCCGTTATCGGACCTGTTTTCACGACCTCCGCATTGTCACGATTATCGATGACGCTTTCGATGATGTTGGGTGCGGGGGTAGATGCGAGACGTAGCGTCCGCGAGGCACTGATGGCTACCGGCAATTTCTATTACATCTCAGGAATCGAACAGGTCGAACAATCGATCCGACAAGGAAAGACTTTTTCCGAAGCACTCGATGCACCGAAGCTATTGCCGTCAGAGTTCATCCAAACAGTAGAAGTAGGCGAATTGGCCGGCTCGGACAGCGAATCACTTGAGCGTTTAGCTATTGTTTATCGCGAACAAGCAGAAGCGGCGCTCGCTCGATTTGCCGTCGTGGCGGGAGTCGCGGTCTGGATGATGATTGCGGGACTCATTATCTTCGCAATCTTCACCATCTTCTTTCAAATCATGAAAGTTTACACCGACGCCCTGAACTTTAAATGAGGCCGACGCACTAACCAGCCTGTTCTAATACGACAACTCGTCGAGGTTGCACCCAGGGCCGAGTGGCTAGAAATGCGATGAGACTTATGGAAACACCTACGCTGAGCGTACTCCAGATTTCTGTGTAGCTCCAAACTCCAGATTCGTATTGGATCGCCCAACTAACCCAATCTGGTGGCACGTTCCCTTGTCGGCCATTGATCGATAGGCTGAGTGACATCGAATTGTGCAGAAGATGAAAAAGAATCGCTGTTAAAACACTACCGCTGCGAGCAGCAATCCACCCCAGCAATAAGCCCATCAATGCCGCTGCGATGGATTGTTGCAAGACTCCGTGTGACAATCCGAACAATAGGGAGGTCGCCAAAATGGCTCGCAGATTGCCGTTGCTCCGTTGAAGCCCCGAGAAAAGAAAACCACGGAATACCAGTTCTTCCGTAATGGCAGGCAGCAAAGCCAAGCAAACCAAAACGGCCCAAAACGGAGCCGAGGATATCACCAAATCGACCTGCTTTAACATGGCAATGGTCTCTTCACCAAGCTTGTATTCGTTGTTGATTGCGTTGGCGATCGTTACGTACGTCGGGTGGATCGCAATTGCTAAGAGCCCAACGGCCGCGAGTTCTGGGAACGAAACGCGATGAATGCGAAACGCTTTTGGCAACGACTTGGTTAGCATCACGGCCATGATGAGGACGGGTCCCAGCATTAAACCTATCTGCAACGACAAGGTATTAACAGCCAGGTTCACCCAAGTCACCTCGGACAATCCGAGACTCAATCGTCCAAAGAACAGCATGGCCAACACCAGCAGTCCGCAAACCACGGCTTCATTCACCGTCGGCGTGTCGTCTCGCTTTCTCCATGCGTCGCGAAGCCAGTTCTTAAAGGAATACCGACCGCCATCCTTGAGCATAGCGGTCTCATTTTCGAATTGACGCACAGCCCATCGAACCGCCAACAACGTACAGACTATCGTCACCGTGGCTACCGTGGGAAGATGCAATAAGGCTGTCAAGTATTCACCATCGATCAGCGATCGAGACAGCAGAACCGCACCGGTGACAGGAATGATGCTTGTTCCGGGTGAAAGGGATACGCCTGGTAGCATAGGTAACGAAACCAAGGGCAATCCCACCAATAACAATGGCATAAGATAGTATTGTCCCTCTTTGGTGCTGCGAGCCAAACTTGCGACCGCAAGCGCTAAAGCACTAAACATAATCGAAATGGGGACCACCAATAAAACCAGCCAACCCAAGGACTGGATTGGCAATGGAGCGAGCACGGACGAAATCGCAGCATTGGGAAGGGAGGCCATCCGCCCGATGACCATAGATGCTGTAATGTACATACTGGCCAAATTAAGGAGCGCTGTGCCCAAGCTAAAGCATATGATCGTTAAAAGCTTACCCCACACAATCTCTAATCTTCGTGCCGGGCTACACAACAAGGTTTCCAATGTGCCGCGCTCTTTTTCTCCAGCACATAAATCGATGGCCGGATAAAAAGCACCCGTTAATGCCCA
This sequence comes from Pirellula sp., assembly GCA_025459355.1. Classification (GTDB taxonomy): domain Bacteria; phylum Planctomycetota; class Planctomycetia; order Pirellulales; family Pirellulaceae; genus JBKCUI01. The sequence goes on along the minus strand of JALOQS010000077.1, from coordinate 8,176 downwards.
GATCAATACGACAAACGGCAACAGCTTGGACCACAAGAAGACTCCTTTCTGATCAGGCGGCGAAACATCTAACGTATGAAGCCTCGGCGGATCAATGACCGAGGAGCCTAGCTCGGTTTTGTTCAACTCATCACGCAGCCAACTCTTGTGTTCCGATTCAACAATCCGGTTGAATAAGCTATTGGCTATGGTCGAGCGTTCCCAACTCAGATTACTGATAACTTTTACAGGGACATGCCATTTGTTAAGTCGAAAATCGGGTGGTATGCAAACGATACTGTCGCAACCGAACTCTCTCAAGCAGGCTTCCAGGCCCCTTTTGTTGGGTTGTGTACTCGTTTGATCCGTCGCGGCGTCGTGGCTCGCCCCTCTACCGGACGTCGGCAACAAAAACGACTCAACACATTGCTGCAATCGAGACGATTCAGGGATAACCTTCCACTCGACCGCAGGATCTGCGCTCTCGTCAAGAATCGCAGATGATTCCGGCAGATTCTCAGCCCCCACGACACCGATGACAACCTTGGTCTCGCGGTGAAATTGCGCCACCTCAAACATTACTGAACCCATCAAAGGATAAAGCAACAGAGGTAGGAAAAGAACCGTGAACATCGTACGCCGATCACGCAACTGGTCTCGCACCTCGCGAGTAAAGATCAAATTGATGTGGCTCCATCTCACGCTAAAAGTTCCTCGCGAGATAAAGACTGGTCATCACCCTTTAAAAGAAGGCGATAGAAAATCTCTTCAAAATCGTTTTCTTGATGCCGTTCTGCCAACTCATCGAGCGTACCGCTATCGATGATTTTTCCTCGCCACATAATAGCGACGCGATCGCAAACTCGCTCGATTTCTCTCATGATATGTGACGAATAGATAATGCACTTACCTTCGTCTCTAAGTTGTCTGACGATATCTTGCAGTGCACGAGCGGCTAAAACATCCAAACCTAACGAGGCCTCATCGAGAATCATTACCGGGGGATCGTGAATCAACGCACGCGCGATCGAGACCTTTTGTTTCATCCCAGTCGACATTTTGGCACCGGGTAGATCCCGAAAGCTCTTCATTTGCAGCCGGTCAAACAGCTGGCTGATTCTCGCTTGGAGCACATCTTCGGGAATCGTATACAAGCGACCAAAGTACTCGACCATTTCCCACGCCGACATTCGGTCGTAGATGTTGGTATTGTTGGAGACATAGCCGATCGAGTGCCGCACGTAATCCGATTGATTGACCACATCGAAATGACAAACCTTGGCAGAACCCGACGAAGGTTTCAGAATGGTCGCCAGTATTCTAAGTGCCGTGGTTTTGCCCGCACCATTGGGCCCGAGCAATCCAAATACCTCGCCGGCCTTTGCCGTAAAGGAGACCGAATCCAATGCAGGTTGGTCACCGATATCTGCGTCGGGATACAGTTTTGTTAAATTGGTAACTTGTACCAGTTCCATAAACGCCCAACGGGATTGCGGTGTAAAGAAGTCCGGCATAGAAGGAAAATGCTCCGTAATGCTTACCACTTTACAAGCGGGCAGGCTTTGGCGAGCTTGAAAAAATCCCGGACCGATCGTTTGCGTGCTCGTTACAACCGAAAGAGTCTGCGTGATCGTTACCCATTTCGGAAAATCAGCGAATCAATGGACTTAAAAAATGGATAATCGGAATAAATTCTCTCGTTAGCTACGCGATTTATTTGCCTTTGACCAATCTGATACTACGTTTCACCTTGAAAGCTCCTGGGTCTTTACAAACCATCACGAACCGAGCTTAGCTTCTTGCCTCTAACGCGGAATAGCCGGACTTTCAAATGACCATTACCAAGTCAGTTGCCAGCCTCGACGACATTCTCTCCAACACACAACTGCCTGCACTCCCTTCGAGCGCCATAAAGCTAATCGAGCTTTCTAACGACCCAAAAAACGGCCCCAATGAATACGCAAAGCCCATCGAAGCTGACGCTGGACTCATGGGACAAATCCTTCGCTTCGTGAATTCATCCTACTTCGGATTCAGCCGCGAAATCGCATCGATCCCTCAAGCCATTCAATTGGTGGGTGCGCGAACCATCAAAAATTTTGCTCTATGGAGCGCTGTGTTTTCGTTGGTCCCTAATCCCAAATTCGGGCCTTTTGATTTGAAAAGCCTATGGCAAGATTCCCTTCGCCGCGCTGTGTTCGCTAGAGAACTGGGCCGATCGCTAAAACTCACCAATGCAGAAGATCTCTTCGCTGCCGCATTGCTCCAAGACATGGCAATACCGCTGTTGCTGAAAGCGCTGCCTGAACAATACGAATCACTCATCGAGCGACGAGCATCCGAACGAGTCCGACTCTCGTGCCTCGAAAAAGAACTATTCGGTTGGGATCATGCCCAAGCCGCCGCCGCGCTGTGTCGCAACTGGCGACTCCCCGAAGAGTTTTCGGTCCTGATTGAGCGCCATCCTAATGTTGATGAGCTTCTCGATGGTAACCCTCGACAACGTGATGCGGCATGCGTTGCCGTTGCATCGCTCCTGCCTGCTTGCAAAGATGCTGAGTGGGACGAACAAGAGGACTTTGAGGATGCGTTCGATCGAATCATTGGCGATCGCCCCGTCGAACTCGAAGAGATGATTGCCAAAGTCGATTCCTCTTTCGCCGAGTTCGCGCCAATACTCCAGCTAGCTGTGCCTAAGCAAACGCTCCATGATTGGCTGAACGCTGATTCCGACAACTAAATTCTGTTGAAGATTCAGAGAAGAACGAACCATCGTGAAGTGGGATTAGCTATCATCTGTTGATGCCTCGAGCAAGCTAACGGTCTCGACTCCTCACCAGCTAAAGCGATCCCACCCATGAAACTCGTTTTCCCATCCGTGCGCCGGTGTGCAGCCAACATTTACCTCCGGCTGCAATCTGCACTCCTCGGCCCCGCTGCGCTATCGATACTCTTCGCGAGTTTCGTGCATTCGGCCTCCGCTCAAGAATCTGTCGACGTACCGGCTATCGTTCCTCAAACGGTTTCGAGCGAACCAAAGCAACGATTCGAGCCCCAATGGTGGAAAGGGAACTTGCATACCCATACATTTTGGAGCGATGGGAATGACTTCCCGGAAATGGTAGCTGCTTGGTACGCAGATCGAAACTACAACTTCCTCGCCCTAACCGATCATAACATTTTGAGTCGGAATCAGCGCTGGATGGGACTGGACCAAATCGAAAGTCGCGCAGGCAAAGGGGTGTTGGACCGATACCAATCTCGATTTGGCAAAGACTGGGTCGAGACTCGCGAGGCAGCCAAAGGCACCGAGGTCAGGCTTAAACCTTTAGAGGAAATTCGTGGTCTGGTCGAACGCAACGGTGAGTTCATCATGATCGAGGGAGAAGAAATCAGCGACAAGGCCGAGGGAAAGCCAATTCACATCAATGCGACGAATCTCGCGCAACTGATTCAGCCCGCAGGTGGCACAACCGTCGTGGAAACGATACGCAACAACCTGCGGACCATTCTCGAACAAGAAAAAGAACTGGGACGACAGATCCTACCACATTTGAATCACCCCAACTTTGGCTACGCCGTTACCGCAGCTGACCTGGCGGCAGTACTCGAAGAAAAGTTCTTTGAGGTCTACAACGGTCATCCCGGTGTCAATCATCTAGGAGACGATAAACACATCGGCATTGAGCCTATGTGGGATGTGATCAACGTGATGCGATTGGCTTACTTAAATGCGCCACCCATTTACGGGATCGCGACCGACGATAGCCACGAGTATCACGGGCGTCCCGGTTCGCGCCCCGGTCGAGGTTGGGTTATGGTCCGCAGCCAGTACCTATCGCCCGAACATCTGATCTTGGCCATGAAGCGTGGGGATTTCTATGCTTCTAGCGGAGTCGCGATTGATTCTATTCAATTGGATTCCAAAACGAACCAGCTCGCGCTCACAATCAAACCCTCGACTGGCCAACCCTCGACTGGCGTTGAATATGAAACACACTTTATCGTTGTCGATCGGCCGGAAAAAGGATCGATCGACGATTCGATTGCCCTTCACGATTTAAAAATGGAATCACTTCCCAAAGCCTACGTCAAAACCAAACTAAAAGGAACGAACCCTTCCTACCAACTGGACGGCACTGAACTCTACGTGCGTGCGGTGGTTTACAGCAATCGTGCCCCAGCAGATCCCGTTTGGCAGGGGCAACGGGAGCAAGCATGGACGCAGCCAATAGGCTGGAAGATAGACGATTGATCTCGCCTTGAGCCATCTGGGGCATTGAATCTGGGGCATTGAATTGGGTGCATCAGGGGGAAGGGCATCAAGTGCAGGCCGTATGGGCAGGGCATTCCCATTCGATTGACATTCTGCAATCCGGTTTGTGCCGCTAACATAGGGCGACCCAATGGCCTCCAAAAGTATTCCATGCTAGCTGCATTGGTTTTCGCTAGCAGCTTTTGTGTTGCCCCAATCTCTTAGGGATGCCACAGATTGAACGCAGAGAGAAATGATCCACGAGTCTTCTCCGATCACATGGACACTGAGGATCTGAACAAGCCATGGGAAGACTTAAAACAGAGCATCGACGATAAAAAACCCAAAGCTCTCATTCTACATGTCGATACCCTAATCGACAGCGGAGAAATTGGTCGCGCAATCAGTCGTTTGGATTCCGATGAAAAGAAAACGTTGCTCGGACTCCTGCCGGCTGACGTGTCTGCCAAACTCATGGAATCGGTAACCGAGGCGCAAGCGGTCGAGCTTATCAAACTCCTGCCCACCAGCGATGCAGCGGCGATTTTCAATGAGCTTGTCAGCGACGAACAAGCGGATTTGCTCGCCGAATTGAGTGACAAAAATGCCGAAGCTATCCTGGATGCGATGGATCCAGAGGAAGCGGCCCAAGCGCGACAGCTCACGAGTTACGATCCCGAATCGAGCGGCGGGCTTATGATCACGGAATTCTTGCAATACCGTGAGGGGCAATCGGTTCGCGATGTTCTCGATGATTTGCGAGCGAACGCTAACGATTACACCGACTACGATGTTCAATACGCTTATGTTGTAAAAGCCGAAAGCGATGAACTCGTCGGAGTCTTGCGGCTCAGGGATCTCTTGCTATCCAGAGATCCGACTCCCATTACCGAAGTCATGATTCGCGAGCCTCATTTCGTGCTGCTCGACACGTCTCTCGAAAAGCTGGCTGATTTTTTTGATCGCCACCACTTTTTTGGCGTCCCCGTTGTCGACGACCAAAGGTGCCTTAAGGGTGTCGTCAGAAAAATCGACGTCGAAGAAGCATTAACCGGTCGAGCCGACGTCTTCTCGATGGAGATCCAAGGAATCATCGGCGGTGAAGAATTGCGATCAATGCCCCTTCGGACTCGAACAACCAGACGGCTCATTTGGCTGGTGGCCAACATCTTCTTAAACTTGATTGCGGTCAGTGTGATTGCTTTTTATCAAGAGACGATTTCTGCTGTGATTGCATTGGCCGTGTTCCTGCCCCTCATTTCCAACATGGGTGGAAATGCAGGAATTCAAGCCATCGCAGTCAGCATTCGAGAAATGAGTCTTGGCCTGCTTAAACCAAACGAATTGCTTTGGGTTGCTACCAAAGAAGTCACCGTCGGCGCAACCAATGGTCTAATACTGGGAAGCCTGATCGGAGGTGCAGCATGGATCTGGAAACAGAATCCTTGGCTGGGGCTCGTGGTAGGAGTATCGATGACGATCAATACCGTGATTGCTGTGGTTGCTGGTGGCCTGATGCCATTGATTCTGAAACGATTCAAACTGGATCCGGCTCTGGCGGCTGGACCAATTTTAACCACACTTACCGATATGACTGGCTTTTTGTTAGTCTTGAGTTTCGCGAATGCAATTCTGCGCTATTTGGTTCCGTGAGCTTATTTGGTTCCGTGAGATCGCGTTAGAAATCGATTGATGTTGTGCACCTCGCGTCGCTCAACCTCCTACTTGAGTGGCGTACTACTTGGGTGGCGTATTCGGTCGACCAGGCGGCGTCTTGGGGGCATGGGAATGCCCGTGCCCATGCGAGTCAGAATCGAGCGTGTCTTCCGGTGGACGCGTTCGATTGGATTGGGCATTCTCCCACTTTATACAAGCCTTATCAGCCGCTAGCCAATCGCCTGCCAAAGCGGTTTCAATAATCCTTTTAAAGTACTTGTACTCCTCTTCGTTCAACTGCCCCTTGTCTTTGAGAATATCTACTGCGCCATCCACCTTTCGCACGTAGTCGATCCGTTGGCTTGAGACAGCCGTACGCAGTTGTTGCAAGTATTTAAGATTGGATATCGCGACCACTGGCGGCTGTAGCCAATAAGAGAGAACGACGAACAATCCGACTAAACCAGCGCAGGTGACTACGCCACAAACAAGCCACATCGCCGAAATCGATTTTGTTTCCGTGTTTCTGCCCAATATCATTCTCCTGGTCAAGTGGACTTATGCAAGCGATTGAACAAGTCCCTCGAACTCGTTCCGCTGAAAACCTAACGCAAACGACTAAGAGCTCTTTCCCTTAGAAGTCTGTTCTCTTAGGCGTCACGTCGCAGCGTCATTATAGAGAATCGTCCGCGACGACTTCCCCTTTGTTGCGGCTACTCACGGCGGCCCACGTTGGCTGATGAACGCTCTCGCTAACGAATCGGATGCTACCATCACCAAACGCCACGTTAGCTCCCCCCGGATGCTCCGCGAACATTTGGCACACGTGCGCCGAGCGACTGTTCGGGGGATGAATGGGAGCAAATCCAGTCAGAGGATCGATTTCATCAGGTGCTGGTCCGCTATGAACGTTTACGAGTGTTGCAGCCACGTCACAGTCGGTTAACGGAAATCGCTGTGGATTGTTTCCGCAAATAATCGCCCCCTGAGTAACGGTCCCCCATGTCTTATCGCTCACGATCGGAGAATGCTCCCCCAAGAACACGGTATTGCTCAAACCATCTGGTACATCGCCATGCCGAATCCGCGAGTTCCGGAACATGGGCCCATCGGCAATGGAACCATAGTCTTCAATCGAATAAGCCCACGGCTCGTCTTGCCCAGCGTTAACAACGTAAGTCGATCGAGCGGCCTCGGCCAAAGTCGCACCTGAGGAATCGCGAATAATGACATTCCCTTCAGCACGCGAGGTCGAGGGACAAATAAAGACCGGTAAACGCGTTTGCACCAGCAATTGATTCGGGTTCGTCCAGCTGGGTAGTGAAAAGTTCATTTGCTGATGAAGCGGGTTCTGCTCCAACTGCGGTAAAATGAGAGCCCCCCACGCAAATCCATTCGGGCCGTCAAACGTTAGAGGATCTCTGTTCGGATGGCGAGTCTGCGCAATGTAAGCCGGCGGAAAAACGCGAAACGCCGATTCGTAGTTCATGATGGCAAGCGACTGTTGCTTCATGTTGTTTTGGCAAGACATCCGGCGCGCGGCCTCTCTAGCTGCCTGAACCGCAGGCAAAAGCAGCCCGACAAGAATGCCGATGATGGCAATCACAACCAATAATTCGACCAACGTAAATGCAGCCCTCGTCACGGGAACGCGATGCCGGAACCGCGTAACATTTGCGGGAATCGTAACCAAGCCAGCATCGCGACCGAGCCGATGGCAACCATCATCTCCGGGCCAAACCGCTGCGTTAAACGCGTTAGCCGACGAGATAAACACAGTATCAACCGCTGAAACGTCTACGATCTTCGAAGAATTCGTCATGGTAGGGAACCCATTTAACAACATCACGAATAACGGATTGGAAAATTTGTAGCATAGGCTACACTTCACCACTGTAGCGTTGGCTACACTTTCGTCAAGAGAATTTCCGAATGATCGCGGCGGTTACCGTAAATTTTGATCGATTTTCGATGTGTCTGCAGGATCGGTGAGGCTGCCAGCGTCGTTTCTCTAGTTCTGTTTGATTCAAATTGGCTTTATCTTTTGCTTTGCAATTCATCAGCGCATGCCACAGCGTTTGAGCCCGAACTTTCTTTTGATCCCCAAACCAATCGCACACCGTGATGGCCATTCGACCACTTGATCAAGCGATCGAAAATGCAATTCGCCTGGAGTGCGATGTGGTTGAAGAGTGCGAGTGTTACCTCGCTGCTGAGTGATGCTCTTGGTATACATGGAGCCCGGTTAAGTGCCCGGAATAAACAAGCCAAGACGAACCTCAAACA
>JALOQS010000327.1 GCA_025459355.1 Pirellula sp. | reverse complement strand
GGGGATAGCCAAAAACTGCGAGCGGTTGACCTACGTACTGGCTGGTTTCTTTGCGGTGAGTGGCGTCTCGATGTCCGCTTATCACGGGTTCGTGCACCCCGTCACGCCGTTTATGGTCGTATCAAGTGCGTTGACGGTTTTGTCCGCGATTTGGTTTCGAATCGAAATGAACCGGGCAGAAACAAATGACACAGAAATGAATGACACAGAAAAGAATGGCACAAAGGACGCTGCTGCAACACGTTAGCGATTGATGCCGGAGCGGCCCAAGATCTGTCGGATTGTCTCAGACAAAACACTCAGCGAAAACGGTTTAGAGAGAATATTCTCGACTCTCAGTTCACGAGCTCGCTCCACGATTTTCGAATCGAGTCGTGCGGTCATAAGGATGCAGGGCAAGTTGGGCAGTCTAGATTTGACCGATTCGAGCATGCCCAAACCGTCCAAGCGTGGCATGTGCACATCCATGAGTGCTAGATGAATGTTGCCGTGCTGGATAACCTCTAATGCCTCCAAACCGTCACCGGCCAGAACCGTGCCGTATCCGCGTCGGGTCAGCGCGTCAGCCAACGATTGACGAAAGTCAACATCGTCATCGGTGATTAATACTTGAGGGTGGGTCAAATCCATAGTTCACGAACTCCAGGGCATTCCTAAGATTATGGATTATGCTGAGCGGTGAATCAAACCCGATTTGCCGGTTCTGCCGAGTTGTTCGTTCAATTTTCTCATGAATTCCGATTATGCCATCCCCAACAAGGTTTTGGAGCGAGCTGAAAAATTCGCTTCAGGATCGCACAAATGCTGGTTTGTTCCGCAGTCGACGCACTTGGGACCATCTTTCCCCCCGGCTAGTGGCTGACGAACGAGGGCAACAGCTGGTTAATTTCGGATCGAACGATTATTTGAGCTTAAGTTGGTACCATCCGTCTCCCTGTACCCCGTCTCCCTGTATCGATGGCATTCCTGAGAACCCGGCAACAAGAGAGGGGGCCGGAGCAAGTCCGTTGATTACGGGAAGCACGCGAGAACATGACGAGTTGGCGAAAGAAATCGCACGTTTCGAACACGAAGAGGGGGCAATATTGTTCTCGAGTGGATTCGCAGCCAACGTCGGAGTTGTCTCATCGGTCGCTGGTTCCGACGACATTATCTTTAGCGATCGCCTCAATCACGCGAGCTTAATCGATGGTTGTCGGCTTAGTCGAGCCAAAACGATCGTCTATCCTCACAACGATTTAGAGGCTCTCCAAAAGCTCCTTAAACAACACCGCCACGAAGGTCGACGTGCATTTGTTGTTACCGATTCTCTTTTTAGCATGGATGGCGATGTGCCCGATTTGAAGGTGATGCGTCGGTTGATCGAGGAAAACGACTTGATCGGTATCTTGGATGAAGCCCACGCTACGGGGGTTTACGGCGTGCGTGGTACGGGTTTGGTCGAGCATTTAGCCGCCGAGTCGGATCGCTGGATTCGAACCGGAACGTTGAGCAAAGCGGTGGGAAGCGTGGGGGGATTCGTTGCCGGCCCGAAGACTCTGATTGATTGGCTGACCAATTTCGCTCGATCTTATATCTATAGCACCGCAGCTCCCGCATCACAGTTACGACGCACGCTGGCTGCGATCCGCAAATTGGAAACGATGTCGATTGAACGAGATACATTACGAAGCAACGCTATCAACCTCAGGCAGGCGCTTCGCGAACTGGGGTTATGCGTCGGTGGTGCTGATAGTCCGATTGTTGCAATCTACGCGACGAGCGTCGGCGAAGTTATGGCGTGGTCGCATCGATTGAGAGAACGCGGGCTTTTGGTTCCTGCCATACGTCCACCTACCGTACCCGATGACGGATGCTTGTTACGAATTAGCATGAATACTTCGCACACATCGGATGATCTGACGTCGCTGGTTGACGCATTTCGATAGCCGTTGACGGAAGGGGCTCACGCGAGCCTTTAACGTTTGCGTCTTCCGAGAACCACTTTCGTTTTGATGAGCTCGCCCGCTCGCAAATACTCAACATCAACCTCTTCGCCGTCGGAGAACTTGCCAAGCTCTTCGCGCAGGTCATCGAACCGAAAAAGCCGCCGACCATTGATCGAGCGAATTCTATCTCCTTCCATAATGCCAGATTGATCGGCCGCGGAATCAGGTTCGACATGCTCGACGGTAACATCATTCGAGTTGCAACGAACTCCCAAAAATGCGCCGCGAGAATAGGTCAACACAACATCGCCTAGCATCGTTTCAGCTCGCTCCAATCCCGCGCGAGATATCTTGGTACCGTAGATCCAGATCTCGGTCCAAACCGGGAAGCTTGGGAGATGCTCGACTATCTCATCTCCGATTGGTACATATTGCAGCTCCAGAATGTCGAGATCCGGTCCCTGTTTGATCACCATTAAATCTTCGCTCGTCAGCGGCACATCAACGAGTTGCAGATGGCTGAGTTTAGGAAGCTTGAGGACTGCTTCCAAATGCTGACGCGTAATCGTTGGTCCTTGTAATCTCGCAAAAGTAACCCAATCGATTTGATCGAGCTCGCTAAGGTCCTCGTGCGTACCTGTAAAGGTCGCGTCGATGACGATGGGATTCAAGGGTCTATATTCTGGATTGGATCGACTCGGGAAAGCGATCTCGTTATTTTTCGATTTGCGTTTGTAACGGTACCAAGCTAACTGAGCGACTTCTGTTCGAATCGACTCGACAATTTGTTTAATCTGTACGCTTTTCGCACCCGTCATTCTGTTGGCTAGCTTGGCCAAACCCTGATAGGCGGGCTTGGAAACAGGCGATTCCGGGTTGGTCGCTAAATCGGTAATCAACGTGAGAAGCCTGGAGTGAGCTTCACCGTCGGAGGTCTCGAGCTCTCCGAGAACCAAATCCAGCGACTGGCCTGCTAGTCGCTTTAACTCTTCACTGGCCAATTCGCGTTTGGAGTAATTCGGGCTCACCAAGTCCGCGACCCAGCGTTTGATTTCCTCGCGGTTGTCGGATTCGGGCGGTTGAGCCAGCAGCATTGAAGACGTAAACACACAGCATATTGCTAGCCAGTTTCGTGCGAGACAAACAAAAAAACGGCTGGAACTTTGGCTCATTCCGGTTAGTCTTTCCCTCAAATTGATCATCCTATAATCGACCGAATCCAAATGGAACATAGCTTTATTGCCTGGGCCAAACAAAGGGCATCCAAACTACCTCGCGTAAAACTCGGTATCGGAGACGACTGTGCATTGCTCAGCTGCTCACCCGCCGATCGCATCGATCCATCATCGATCGACCAATCTGCTCCGTGTGATGACTGGGTCGTCACCACCGACTCGCTGTGCGATGGCACTCACTTTATTCTAGCAGATTGTGGCCCTAAGCGGGCTGGTAGAAAACTGATGGCGGTCAATCTTAGCGATCTTGCCAGTATGGCAGCTAAGCCGGTTGCTGTCTTTCTATCGCTGTGTTTGCCTCGAAAAGGGGCGGGAGACGTGGCGGCTCAGGTCTTTGAAGGGGTTTATGAGCTAGCGAAAGAATTTCAAGTTTCCATTGCCGGCGGAGACACCAATGTTTGGGATGGTCCGCTGGTGCTGCACTTGACGGCGATCGGGCAATGTCCGGTCGATAAAGCTTGGAGAAGATCGACGGCCCAAATTGACGATGCCGTTTTCGTATCGGGCTCCCTCGGTGGCAGTATCTTAGGGCATCATCTCGATTTCACCCCCAGGTTAAAGCTGGCGGAAAAGCTTGCGGCTTTGGATGTCGTTTCCGCAGCCACCGATATCAGCGATGGATTGGGTGTCGATCTGCTCAATATTACGGCGGCCAGTCGCTGCGGAGCCGAACTCGATCTGGACTCGATCCCGGTCATGCATGCCATCGGCGATGGAGAGGATTTCGAACTGCTGTTCACTGTGCCACAAGACAAAATCGCATCGGTCCCGAGCGAACTGGATGGAGTCCCACTGAAGAGAATTGGCAAGATCGTTAGCCGAACAGGACTTTGGGCAAAGGACAAACGAGGCGTTCGTCAACTGCCCCCGAATGGCTATGTCCACGGTAGTTAACACACAATCATAACGAGAATCTCTAGCAATGAATTCTGCATCCACCTCCGAGCATCGCGAAAAAGCAGGCACGCAGGCTAACGTTTCTGTTCTTACGATAAGTGACACTCGCACCCTCGAGACCGATTCAGGAGGCAAGCTGATCGTTGATTTGTGTGAAGCAGCGGGGTATCGAGTCGTTGATCGACGCATTGTGGTCGATGAGATCCAACCAATTCGAACCGCTGTGTTAAGTCTGTTAAGCAATGTCGATTGTGACGCAGTCTTGATCACTGGCGGTACGGGCTTGGCTGCGAGAGATCGAACCGTGGATGCGGTGGAGGCGTTGTACGACAATGACGTTCCCGGGTATGGAGAACTCTTTCGCATGCTCTCTTACCATGACATAGGCCCAGCCTCGATGCTCAGCCGTGCCAGTGCCGGGAGAGTAGGTAAAAAGCTTATCTTCACCATGCCTGGCTCTGTGGCGGGTGTACAGCTAGCGATGGAAAAGCTTATCGTTCCCGAATTGCCTCATTTGATTTTTCACGCGGGTAAATGAGCACAAAAGGTACCGATTGAACGGGTTCTCCCCGTGAGTGATAAGCCGGTTAAGACCCTTTCAAGTGCCGGATATAGAGGCGTAGTGGCATAGTCTGAGGTAGGGAATGTGGTAAGATCTCCGTGGGCAGAGTTTGGCTAGTTTCACCAACAATTCACCGCGACGACTATATGACATTTCCCAATCATCCAGATGATAGACCTGATCCCATGGAAAACATGCCAGCGGTGCGGGCCAGAATTCCTGAGCATGTGGCCAAGGGGGAGATTAGCACGGGGGTGATCGTCGTAACGGGGCCAACCGAATACGTTCTCGATTTCGTTCGCAATTTGCCTCGTCCGAATTGCATCGTCGCGCGAGTGGTGTTGCCCCATCTGGTTATGCCGCAGTTCATTGATGCACTTTCCACGAATGTGCAAATGTTCCGAAACCGATACGGCGAGCTTCCAGGCGCTGCCATTCCTCCCACGCCCATTGGACCGACTCAACAAGACACGGGTGATTCGCCTGATGGAGTGAACCCGTCCGTGTCTCCAGCTCCAGAACAGGGAGCGCCGGGTAACGCGAACCAACTGGACCTGAATGCTCCCTTTAATTCCGATCCGTCGCAGAACCCAAGTGCATCGGGTGGTTCGAACCAATCGCCTCCCGCGAGCGACAATCCATTTGACACACAGCCGATTGAAGTTCATCCTGGCGCACCATTGCCACAGATGC
>JALOQS010000004.1 GCA_025459355.1 Pirellula sp. | reverse complement strand
GCTGAAGGTAAAGCTGAAGGAAAGGCGGAAGGAAAGGCGGAAGGTAAGATCCAGCTTTTACAGGAGTTACTTGGTTTGAGGGTGATGTCCGACGAAGAGCTAGAGGGGATGCAGCCGCAGCAAGTCGCCGAGTTACTTGTTACGCTCCGCCAGCACTTCGACGTGCGTTAGGTTCGCGACAGACTCACTTTACCAATCCCCCCCCGCATCAATCCCACCGCATTAATCCCACAGTCCTGCGAGTTCTTCTCGTAGTCTCTTGAGGACTCGCCCGCGAGCCAAATAAACGGCGTTTTCAGTGATCCCTAGTTCTGAAGCAATTTCCGAGGCGGGTCGTTCTAGTACCACGCTTTCCCAGCATGCACGCCAAGTCGTTTCTGCGAAAGAGTCTCGCATTAACTGTAAGGCTTGTTTCGCAACAAAGGCGCTGTATTCGCGATCGGTGAGCAACTGCGATGGATCGTTTATGGACGCTTCTATGATCTCAGCCGAATGAGCTTCCGTCGTTCTTTGCTGTTTGCGAATTAAATCGCGACACTTGTTGATAGTCACCGTTCGTAGCCAATTTCGGAAACTTGTGGGGCGATTACTCGTGAGCCATGTGGAGCGATCCAGCAGCACAAGAAAGACGTCTTGGCAAACATCGAATCGAAGATGGGATTCTATACCAAGCGACTTGATCCAATGCAGCAGCAATGGCGTATACAACCGAACGAGGCGGCTCCACGCTTCGGCATCCTCAGTGGACCGCAAGCGAATCAGCAAGCTGGATTGGGTCGTAAACATTTGTTGATCCGAATTTTAGAAACTGGTAACCACGCCCATTCATCTTCGGTAGACGCAGGGAAATAGTGCAGTTGTTGCAGGATTTCCGCTAGCCCGAAACCGGGGTGTTTTCCATGCTGGGTGATGATGCGGCCCGCGATTTGCGACCATCGTGCCTCTGTATAGCCGCCGCAACAAACGCAGAGAACAACGGGTGTGCACAAGTCGGTTTGCTCTTGAACTCGGGATGAAACTGAACCGCCAGAAAGAAAGGATGTTCTGGTAGTTCGATAATCTCAACTAGCTGACCGTCAGGACTTAAGCCCGAGAACTTCATTCCATGTGCCTCGAACTGAGTTCGGTAGACATTGTTGAATTCATAACGATGCCGATGGCGTTCGGTAACACTTGAACTCTTGTATGCTGTGTAAGCGATGGTTTCGGGAACGAGCGAACATGGCTGAGCTCCTAGACGCATCGTTCCGCCCAGGTTAGTAACGTTGCGCTGCTCATCCAAAAGGCAGATCACTGGGTTGGGAGTATCTTTATCAAACTCGGTAGACTGGGCTCGCTCTAATCCCACGACATTACGACCGAATTCGATAGCGGCACACTGCATGCCCAAACAGATTCCAAAAAATGGAATGCCTCGCTCACGTGCGTAACGAATCGCCTGTATCTTGCCCGCGACGCCTCGCTCTCCGAATCCGCCGGGGATTAATATTCCGTCGTATCCCGCAAGGATTCTTTCGGCACCCTCCTCTTCGATATCACTGCTTTGGATTCTCGCGATACGCGTTTGACAGAATTGGCTGATACCGGCATGGTCCAGTGACTCGTAGATCGATTTGTAAGCATCTTTGTGCTCTGCGTACTTGCCGACCACAGCAATGCTGATTTCATGCTTAGGGTTGCGAAGCGAGTACATAATATTGTCCCAGGCATCTAGATTTGGCGCGTGCCCAGAAAGGTGCAAGCGTTTCATGATCAGCTCGTCCAATCGATTGTTTCTCAGCGAAAGAGGAACTTCATAGATCGAAAAATCCTTGTCGAGCTCTTCAATGACGGCATCCAATTCCACATTGCAGAACAGAGCGATCTTTTCTCGTTCCTCACGCGAGATACTCTGCTCGCAACGGCAAATCAATATGTCGGGCTGAATACCGATCTGACGCAACTGACCGACCGAGTGTTGCGTTGGCTTTGTTTTGATTTCCGCTGCAGCTTTCAGATATGGCACCAAAGTCAAGTGAATAAAGAGGCAATTGTCACGCCCAACGTCCTGGCGAAACTGCCTAATGGACTCCAAGAATGGCAAGGACTCGATGTCACCAACTGTTCCACCAATTTCTGTGATGACAACGTCCGTGTTGCTGTCCGCAACGCGCGAAATAGCCTCTTTGATTTCGTTGGTGATATGCGGAATTACCTGAACCGTTTTGCCAAGAAACTGCCCTCGCCGCTCTTTTTCGATGACTCTGAGGTAGATCTGCCCCGTCGTGTAGTTCGAATCCCGGGTGAGCGGACCGCTCGTAAATCTCTCGTAATGCCCCAAGTCCAAGTCTGTCTCGCTGCCATCATCCAAGACATAAACCTCGCCGTGCTGGTACGGACTCATCGTTCCCGGATCCACATTGATGTACGGGTCTAGTTTTTGCATCCGGACCTTCAGGCCACGCGATTCAAGCAGCATACCGATGGAAGCGCTGGTGAGCCCTTTGCCGATGGAACTTACAACTCCGCCAGTAACAAAAATATGCTTGGTCATGTTTGATTCGAGGGTCCGTCGAGTGCAGAGAAATCCGTCGACCGCAGCGATCGGCTGCAGAAGAATGAAGGCGGCGACGGGCCAAAATCCTATCAGTATTTTGACGTTCTGACAAACGAGACTAATTTGGCTAGATTCTTGACGTTTGGGATAGACGGAACGAAAATCGGTCGATAAAGTTCGTGATTCTCAATTTTTAGCGAATAGCTAGTTTTCCCAAGATTTCACCTGTTTTAGAGCCATGTACGCAATCATTTGTGACGGTGGACGCCAGTTCAAAGTCGAAAAAGACCAACTCCTTGATATTGATTATCGAGAAACGGCTGAGACCGGCGACAAGATCGAGTTTGATCGAGTGCTAGCTATCGGCGGCGACGCAGGCTTAAAGCTGGGGCAGCCAGTCGTTTCGGGAGCCAAGGTGACCGCGTCCGTGGTAGGCCTGGAAAAAGGCGAAAAGATTTTCATCCAAAAGTTCCGCCGTCGCAAGAACTATGAAGTTCGAACGGGGCACCGTCAAAAGTATACGCGGATCAAAATCGAATCGATCGACGGTTAATTGGTCGACGGTTGCTAATCGTCCCGAACAGGGGTGGTTGCCACATCAGCCGTCAGAGTTTCTGCTGCTCGTCGATGCTCAACAGCCTGAGGCTTTTTGAGCCCTGGCCAGTCGCTAGCGAGTTCAATACGCTGGCTAGTTCAGTTCGGTGCAACTGCTAGTCGGAACCAGCCCAGTCGAGATGGGTCCAGTCGAGACGGACCCGGGCGAATTCGATCATGGGCGAACTCCTTCGCAACTCGCGGAGTCATCACGAATGACTTGCACGGCAACAATGGTCACGACCGAACAGAAACCGTGGCAGAGATGAATACCCATCACTTTTTATGCAACGTTTCTGCGATGGTGCATCTTCGCGCGTTAGGTAACCGTGTTCTCGCGAGCTAACTCCTCTCATCTTTTTCTGATCGGATATCGTGGGTCTGGCAAATCGACCCTTGCTCGTATCTTGAATCAAAAGCTTGGGATGCCCCTGATCGACACCGACCAGCTCGTCGAGGAAGTCGCCAGCATGACGATCGCTCAAATCTTTGCAGACGGAGGCGAGTCGGAATTCCGAGACCGAGAGACTCGTGCGATTGAAACAGTTATCAGTCGTAGCGAAGCGCATATTGTTTCGCTTGGTGGTGGGGCCATTTTGAGGGATTCCAATCGCAAGCTGATAGTCGCCTCGGGGTGGACAGCATGGCTCACAGCGTCGGCGGAGGTGTTAGCTAAACGCATAGCTGGAGACCCGTTAACACAACGCAACCGGCCGGCATTAACGAAGCTCGGCGAACTCGATGAGATCCGTGCGATGCTTAACCTTCGCACCCCCTACTACTCACAGACCGCGAATGCCATCTACAATACAGACACGGTATCTTTGGAGCAGCTAGCGACTCAGGTTGCCAGCGATTACGAGCATTGGGTTCGCGATCGCAAGAACATTATATAACTCCCTGCGTAGGCCCAAACAGAAAACGAGCCACTGTTATGAATTGGTGGATTGCGATTATCGGATTACTTTTGGGGCCGATGATCAACCTTGCCATTTACTCGTTAGCCTATTTTCCGAGACCCATCAGTCCATGGCAAAAGAAGAAGTCCCTCAATAACGTTGTTCCCGCGAACATCGAGTCAATCCAGCCTTCGGTGCTTGCGTTTGTTCCGGTTTTAGGCTGGCTAACCAGGTGGCGCGAGCGTGCTGAGTTTGGCAACTGGTTTTGGTTGCGTCCTTTGCTAATCGAGTTAACGATACCTTTTGGCTTAATGTGGATCTACGCATTCGTTATGAGTGGCGGACTGCTTCCCGAGCTATTACCCGACAGTCCGGTGGCTGTACCACTCGAGTCCTTTATTTTTGTTGCGTCCCTCCTAGGTTTATTGGTTGTCGCGACTTTCATTGACTTCGATGAACGCACGATTCCCGATGCAATAACCATCCCGGGAACGCTGTTTGCGTTGTTGGGAAGTTCGCTTTTTCCAGGTTGGAGATTGCAAGAGTTTGAGCCAAACGGAACGAACTTATTGCGTGGGGTTCATCCGAATTCCCCCTATGAGAGCTTTTCTCCCGAGTGGCTCCAAAGCTCGTCACTCGGGCTTATCTTGGCCCTTTTCTTTTGGGTAGCTTGGTGCTTTGCTCTCATGGATCGCGTCTGGATTACGCGACGCGGTTGGCAAAAAGCTATCGTCTACTTCGCAGAGATTTTGCGAAGATCGCCAACGACCTTTCCCAAGCTAGGAATGATTGCGATTGGAGCGATTGTTATCACCATTGCCCACAGTCTGCTATCGCAAGAGGGTTGGGAAGGCTTGTTCACATCGCTGTTTGGCATGGCGATGGGAGGGGTGTTGGTCTGGTCCTTTAGGATTGTAGCGTCAGCGGTTATGGGGCGCGAAGCATTGGGGTTTGGAGACGTGACATTGATGGCGATGGTGGGTGCGTTTACTGGTTGGCAAGCTGTTTGGATCAGCTTTTTCCTGGCTCCGCTTTTCGGATTGGTTTTTGTTATCACCATCTACTTGGTAACCAAAGATGGTTCGACACCCTTTGGGCCATATCTTTCGCTAAGCGTTGCCGTGACAACATTGACCTGGAGAGAAATGTGGCCCTACGCATCCCCACTTTTCTTTAGTCCGGGAGCAATGCTTGTTTTGCTGATGATCCTGCTGCTGACGCTCGCGGTATCTTTGATGGCCGTTGTTTTCGTTAAGCTGCGATTAGGAAACGAATCACAGTAACCAAACTCGATTAATTGAAAGCCAGCGGATCGTACGCTACTCGTAGATCGGAAAAAACGAGCGGAAGGCGAGTTCGCAGAATACTCCGGGATCGTTGAAACGTTGATTTCGATCCAAGTTTGAGATCGTTGTCATTTCTGATTCCGACAGTTCGAAGCCACCGAGATTCAAGTTCTCTTTTAGTCGTTCGACTCGACTGGACTTAGGAATCACGGCAGTGCCTCGTTGCACTCCCCATTTGAGTACGATTTGTGCTGCCGTTTTTTGGTGTCGCGAAGCCAGTTCTTTAACCAGCGGCAACTCGAGCACCGAATCATCAGGCTTTGCCATTCCTAGAGGAACATAGGACGGCGCACCTAATGGTGAAAATGCTGTGACAGCAATGTTCTCCGCCTGGCAATACCGAATTAGCTTTGACTGTGTCAGGTAGGGGTGTGATTCGATTTGCAGAACGGCGGGGCGGATGCGTGCCTGAGTGAGAAGATCACGAATGAGAGACACACCAAAGTTGCTAACTCCTATGTTACGAACCAGCCCTTTGGTGACCAAGTCTTCCATGGCTCGCCAAGTGTCGATGATGGGAACGGGATCGTATTCAAGACAGGGGGCAGGCGAGTTTGGATCAAAGAACCATCCAGCGGGGTATCTCGTTTCGAATGGGACGTAACGAAGGGTAATGGGAAAGTGGATCAAGTACAAATCCAGATAGTCACACTTTAAATCGCTGATGGAACGTTTGCATGCGAGTTCCACATGTTCGGGTCGATGATAGGTGTTCCACAGTTTGCTTGTGACCCAGAGATCGTCACGTTTGCAGACGCCATCATTGAGTCCCTTCTGAATACCATCCCCAACTTCGGCTTCATTGCCATAGTCCGATGCGCAATCCAGATGTCGATATCCCAGCTGAAGCGACTGATAGGTGAGATGTGGTGCGTCGGCTCTTTCCACTTTCCAGAATCCGTAGCCAACGGCTGGCATAGATTGGGAATTAGAAAGTGATATGCGAAGTGTCATAATGGGATCCTTTTGTAGTCAAGAAGAATCCACCATTGAAGCATACTTGGCAGAAGGAACAAGACACCCTTAAGTTACTTCGACATCATTGTCAGCGAACTCGGTGCACTGGGAAACGATTTCACGGAATCGAGACAACGCACGATAGTATCTCTTTTTGATCGTGTCCTGGGTGAGGTCGAGCAATTGGGCAATATCCCGAATCGAATATCCCTCGAGGTGCCTCATCTCCAGGACTTCACGATCAATTTCGCTCAACTGGGAAAGGAGCGATCGAATTCGTTCAGCGGTGTCTCGTTTTTCTGCTTCCGTTCTAATGGATTCTCCAGAGTCAACGATTCGCCAGATAAAACTCTCGTTGATGTTCGCTTGCTCTTGGTAGGGTGATCGGAGTTGGCGAAATTGTTTACGATGAGCCTCACTTAAAATCTGTTTGCTAAGTCGGCGCAACCAAACCAGAGGCGGAATTTCTGGATCGACCAAATAGGTATCTAAGCCGCGATATGCTCGAATGTAGACTTCTTGAATGATGTCTGAAGCATCTAAACGAGAAGCGACCTTTTGATTGATACGGCATTCCACGAATCGTCTGAGATGCTGTCGCTGCAGTTCCATCAGTCTGGAAAGCTCCATTTGACCGTCGGATTTTAAATCGGTTGATAGCAGATCTGACATCGTGTGTTAAAACCTAGACATGGGCAGTCGTTATTGTTTGTTTTGTAGGAACTTGTCCAAAATTTGGTTCAGCTCATCATGGACTAATACCGGTGTTTCATCAACACTTTGAAAGCGGTTACCGAAAGTCTGCTCCACCAGAACTAGCCAGGAAGCAAAAGCCTGTTCGGGGACTTTGATTTCAACCATTTGCTCTAGTTTAGGTATATTGCCCAGGAATAGAGCGGCGAGCATGCGATCAGCCTCTTCGATGGTCACTTTCTTGCTCAGTACGGTTTTGGCGAATCGTTCTAAAGTTTGCTGTCCGCGAATCTTTTCTTGATGCGAGAGGCCAGAATTGTTGAGAGGTATTAGAAGAGCCAAGATCTTGTCGGATGAGTTAAGAGCCGATTTTCTATAGCCTTGGATGATCTCATCTAGTTCGCCAGGTTTGAGTCCTTCTTTGGTTACGTGGCTTACGATTTTGTCGATCTTGTCCTCGATTTTTTTAGCCGTTTCGTTTTCAGATCCATGAACGACCGACTGCTTGATTGCTTCCCCGACAACTTCAACGAATCCCGTATCGTTAGACTGAATCTTGGATGCGAGGGACTTGAAACTCTCCGTTGCGACGAGTTTCTGCGAGGAGCTAAGTGGTGGTGCAGCAGCAATTGGTTTGTTGGAATAAGCGCGATAGGCGAAAACTGACGCGAATGTAAATGCGAAAACACCTGTGGAGATAAGAGCGACTGTGCGATGCCTACGACGCAAAACGGTTTTAAACTCTCTTTCCGACATGCGTTTGCCGGGCCGACGTCGATCGCATGGAGTTCGTCCATCGAGATAGCGTTGGAAGACGGCCGCTAGTTCACTTGCGTTTTGAAATCGTCGCTCTGCAACTTGGTCACATGCCTTGTCGATCACTTGCCCCAACTCGGCAGGAACATTTGGGTTGATTTTACAAATGGGAGCCAGATCGACTTGTTCATGGCAGTTGTAAGATGCATCTGCCCCCAAGCACGCAATTTCGTAAAGAGTTCGACCGAGCGAATACAAGTCGCTTCTCTGGTCGACAACACCTCGCATTTGTTCTGGTGCCATGTAGCGAGGTGTACCAACGACCATTCCGCTCCGACTAACTCCGAGCCCCTCACTGCGAATCTTGGCAAGGCCAAAGTCCGTGATAAAGCAATTGCCATCTCGGTTGATAAGGATATTGGCGGGCTTTAAATCTCTATGGAAGATGTTTTGGGAATGGATATATTCCAGAGCACCCGCGATTTCTCTGCCCCAGTTTGCCAAACGCGACCAATCGTTTTTGAGATCAGAGACCCAGTAGCTGGCCAACAAGGTCGGGTTTTTGTTAAAGAGTTCTGACATGCAACAGCCATCAACCAAACTCATCACAATAAAAACGTAGTCTTTGATGGCCCCTTGATCGATGATGGAGACAACGTTGGGATGATTGAGTCGGCTCAAGCTTTCGATTTCACGAGTGAGTCGCAACGCACTTTCCGGGTTGCGGGATAGCTTCATGAGTTTCAATGCGACTAAGCGATTGGTCGATTTATCTCTGGTTCGGAATACAACCCCAGAAGCCCCTCGACCGATCTCGTCTTGAATCTCGTAGTTCGTTGACTGGAAGAGATCAAGAATGGTTGATTCTCGTTCTGGCTTGAGCGAGCTCTCAAGCAGAGCCATGTGCGGCAGTTCGGTGAGAATTCGTTCCGAGAACTTCGGAAACTTTTTAGCAAGCGCACGCAGATTAACTTTGTTGCCAGCCCGATACTCTTGAAGATAGACTTCGCAAATGTCGGAAAAACTCAAGTCTTCGATACTGGCCATAGGGCTTTGTGCACGTTCTGAGTGGTTCTGGTTACTGTGATACAAGACAGAGGCACCGATCCTCGATTCATCGTAGCTCACCTAATGTGCCAATCGTAAACAGCAGAGATAGCAATGGCATAATCGTTGAAAAAAAGAGGCCCCCCTTTGCAATACGTTGCGTGATCGGTTTCTTCGGCACAACAGGATTAAGTGACAGACTCGATCTAATTGATCGATTTCTGGAGATCAAAAGCCACGGGGTTAGGCTGATTCTTCGCCACTAAGATACTCCCGATCTCATAGCATCTCGGTCCGAGCTTACGGCATCGAACGATTTGCAACTGTAGCCAAAAGGTAGGCAGAATCAAGCGAAGTCGTTCCGTGGGGAAAATTTGAATCGCAGAAATGAAGCCGCAACCACCACGCGAAAAATCTGCTGTGTAGATTGGAATACACGTCGAGTCTCTGTGCAAACTGGGCAATGTTGATTCGAAGAATCCAGGGCATTTCGCTCGCGCACGAATGCGTATGTGTTTCCTCTCCTCCTGCACGGCGGATTGCGAATCTCCTCGCACCGAGAAAAAGTCGGATAAGCGCGGTGGCAATTGGATAGACCAATTGATGGTCGCTAAAAGAGAGTCGAGTTTTTCTTTATAAGGCTCTTCCAACATGAAACGATTTCTCCGTCAAATGTATTATCTATTCCACGTTCCAAAATTGCTAAAGCGGAGGGAGTGGGCATCGGTTTGCGATACGGTCTATGGCTGGTCAGAGCTTCGAATACGTCTGCGACAGAACAAATTTTTGCCCACGGATGAATTTCATCCGCACCAATTCCAACCGGATAACCCGATCCATCAAGCTTCTCATGATGCTGATACGTCATCATGAGTTGACCGAAAGTCACTCCAGGTTGATTAGTGAGTCGTACAAAGCCCTGAATGGGATGCTGCTTGATGATACGAAATTCTCTGTCCGTAAGCTTGTCTGGTTTATTGAGTATTTTTATATCAATATCAAGCTTACCGAGATCGTGTAGCAACGCTCCGCGAACAATTTCTTCGACGTCATCGCGTGAATATCCCAGCGCGTCGGCCAGCACGCCTGAATAATATGACACGTTCGTCGAGTGAGTGAACGTCCCGTAGTCGTGATGCAGAACCGGCAGAATGTCCTTGAGACCAAAGTCCTCTCGACAAATCATATTTGCGGCAACATTGCTGAGCGTTTTGGTTGCATTGCAGATGATTTCGTCGTCATTGGTGGCGAACGTTGTTTCCATTGCATCTCGGACAATGCCGGATATCGCTGCGATTCGAGTCGATGTTGGAACGGGAGTATTCCCGAACGCGATCGCCCGCATTCGCTCACGATAGGTCTCCTTGGCTGCATCCTCAATGTAAAGCCACCGAACACCTCGTTTTTTCAAACGCTGAATGTCATCTTGATCAATCGGCAATTCCGCCTCTCGATACAAGACGTAGTTCTCCTGTTCGTCTTTAATGTACAGACGCATGCCTTCGACCGACTCTGAGGTCATGGAGGCTATGTTAATCGCTAACCTATCCTGGTCCTGCGAGTAGGGCATAAAAAAACGCTGTGCAGAGGAACTTGGAAATTGAAGCTACTGTCACTCCAACCATACGAGATGGAAACAATAGGGTGAGCGCAGGATAGGTTACCTATCGCGGGCTGATGCGACCATTAAATCGCCACCCAATGACCGAGCCAAGTGTTGCACTCAATTAATTACAATGCAACCGAATAATTTCCAAGCGAGCCAGCATTAATGCCAAACAGTCACAAACATCCGATCCAGGTGGCTCGAAAACTAATGAATGGGTCAGTTTTCGAGCCTTAGATTGTCGATCGTAAACTTATGGGACCACGACATCCACCTGAGCAGATCCGCCCTTTACGCTTGTTACTGCAATATTTCCTTTACCCTTACCTGCAACAATCCAACGAACATACACAACACTAGAGCCACCAATGCTCGGGACCTCTACGTTGGCACGATCTTTTTCCTGAACGGTTGCGTTTCGCATAAGTAGATCCGTGGAATGCTGAGATGTCAGGACCCTAAGATCCGAAGATTCTAGCTTTATAGAAACGGGAGGCGTAATCTTTTGCTTTAAATCGACGGCTGAGTGTGTTGGTGTCCATCGCTGGTTCTCAACAATCGCCGTCACTTCGGTTAAATCGTTACCAAGCGGTTTAATCGATACAGACTGAACGTTTAACAAAGGCATCTGATTGGCATGGTATAGCGTAAAGGCCATGTTACGATGGCATTCTTCCTGCAACATAAAGCCCGGCGGTTGTCTGCCCCAGTTTTTCTTGAACCCCCCAACGTCAACTTTTCCGTAAGTCGGATGGTCCACTTCCCGCCACTCGAGCAAACCATCTCCGAACAACAGTAGCTGGTCGAATTCGTGTGACTGTTCTGGACTGCCGGCAGATTGATGGAAGTAGTTGTACGAAACAAAGAGCTCGTTCGTAAACGTATAGACCCCTAGCATTTGGTGGAACCAATCGATCTCCCCGCCCCAGACTTCATATAGGTCATTAGCCACATTTAGATAACGGTAGCCGGGCAAGATTTTCTCACCCGTTTTTCCGATGCGATCATAAACCCGCAAATCGGAGGCTTCATACGCATCTTGCTTAGAACCGGGGCCTCGCAATAGCATCCCTCCAGTATTGTGATAAGTTTGAGCTCCTGCAATGTTGGGGTGCTTCAACACAAATTCTGACATGTTTCGATTTTCGATTAACGAAAATGGGTATCGAAAGGCTCCTCTCTGGACATATCCTGGTTCCCATTTCCAAGGCCAGTCTCGATTGGGATCATACGAACCGTCGCCATCTTCGCTAACCCGTCCGTCGCCATCGACATCGTATCCCTCGATCCCCAGCAGCGTAAACTCCCCACGTTCACCGGGTTCGACAGGTAACATTAAGTTTGCAAACTTGGGGTGCGATTTGAAACGGCCGTTTGGATCCTTAATTCGCATTTGAGTGATGTGCCCGTCGCCGTTCAAATCGGCGAACGCATCTTCGTTTACCTTACCGTCGCGATCGTCGTCCACCTCGCGCAATCCTGAGCGCGGCGTGTTTGTTGAATTAGGTTCATAGAAGTGCGCATGCCTAGAGTCGGGGCTCATACTCGGCAGAATATAGAAAACTCGATCTCGCAACAACTCCTGCACAAATTTGTTTTCACCATGCATCTCTACCAAAAACCAAGCGGTGTATAATGCCACCTCATCAGCTTGGATTTCGTTAGCGTGTATGCCGCCATCAATCCAAAACCCTGGCTTGCGACTTTCTTCGCCCACTTTTCGATTGGTAATCGTCGCAACCCACATGTCGCGACCTTGTGTGGAATTGCCTACCGACTCTATTTTTACGAGTTCAGGAAAGTTGCTTTCTAGTTGATCGAGAATGCTCTTAACTTCTTCGTTATTGTGATAGCGATTCCAATACACGGGGACTTTGGGAGACGTTGGTCCACCGACCGCTTTGTAAATGGCCTGAACCTTGACATCCTGAGTTGATGGTTCGGAACTATTCGCTGCACCTGTGCTAGGTTCCTGCGAAAGCAATGTCGCGGCAAACATAATTGGCGCGGCGCAAAACAGCATGGCTCTTGCGGTTCGCATAGTTCGAGTGATTGGTCGAGCGAGTTGAGAACTGGTGCTTGGTGCGATCATAGGAGTTTGTGATTGTGTTTTGTTCATAGTTACTTGACCTCCAATGATTGTTCAACTGGAAGAATCGTTGGTGCAGAGACAGTAATCTTTAATTGTCCTGGAGGACTTACCTCCGAGGGGAGTAAGAACAACCAGCGAATCTCTTTGGTGCCCCCGAGTTCTTTCAAACGTCCGACTGATTGGCGCGGGCTCCCCTCGATCCACTTGGCACCATCCACTCCATGCAATTGCACTTGGATAGGGAACCATTGTCCAGACACCTCGGCCATTTCGGGCATCGTAGGCATTTTTCCAACGTTCACGACTTCACACGATACTTCAATCAATCCTTTGCCTAATGGAACCGCTTTCGGCTCCTTTAATTCCACCTGTGGCCACTTTAAGGCTAACGTTCTGATCAGCTCCACATGGGGATTCACCAATTCGCCGACCAGCTTGTGTGGTGGATTGAGCAAGAAAAGTGGTTTCCAACCACCGATCTCCACTTTTTTGCCGGGTAGATTCGGATGATCAAACGGTTGCCATGCGGAGAATGCAGGGATACCTTGTTGTCCAAACCATTTCAACGCGTTTAGATCCGAGGCTCCCCGCTTGTCATCCTTAGCAATTGGCTTGTTCTCCGACTGGGGTGGCACCTCAGGTGAAGCTTTTGGTTCTTGAGCTCCGCTCGCTTCAGCAGTTTTATTCGCATCCTCAGCTGCTTTGGGAACCCACCAACCTCGCGAAGCAAACGACCACCTACCATAATGCAAATAAGCCCAATCTGAAAAAGATCCTGCTCCCATCGGAGATTCCGGAGCATCTTTACCCGGATAGATGCTTCGGAATTGCTCAGCAATTTGATCCTGAATCGTTTGGTCCGAGGTCAAGATCTTGGTTTTAATTCTCGCGCCGTCGGTTTGTGAGCTTGCTTTCCACGAGTTGAACAAGTTGTCTTCCGGAGAAAAACAAATCACTGCACCTATGTTTGGGTGGTCGTATAGAAAATCAGCGACGGCACGCGTTTCGATTTCCGAAACTTGATGAGGACCAGCTCCCTTTCCAAAGTAGGGATAGTTGAACGGAAAATTTCTATTGAAAGCAACCCCATCAGCCGCATCTTCGCCAAAGCTCTCGTCGTCATCAGCATCCAAGCCCTCGGTTAGAATTCGATACTCTCCGATCTCTCCTTTCTTGGAATCGACAGGAACTAAAACTCGGCCGTCATCCGAGTGAGAACGATGCGAAGCAAATCTGTCTTGCACCCGCATGGTTGTGACCCAGCCATCGCCGTTCAAATCCTTGGGGGGATCTTCGCCGGTGGAAAAATCTCGGTCATCGTCGGTGCGTGTTTCGTTTCCAGTATGTTCGCTGACCGGGAATCGGTAATGTTTCTCGGTTTCGTCTGGTGTTGGATTTGGAATCACATACAAAGCGAACCGGTCAAGAAGATTTGCGATCTCGGGATTTGTTTCGATTGATGAGACAATCTGTTCCGCCATCTGCAAGCTGATTTCGCGTCCCAAGACATGCGCCCCAACAACATTTCCCAACACGGCGATACCGGGACGATTGTCCACTTCCCCTTTGCTGATGGTCAGGAGCCAAACATTTCGTTTGCCCGTCGTCACTCCCAACGAACGAAGGCTGACGTGCGGTGATTCCGCCAGTTTCGTCAACCGGGCTTCCATTTCGGAGAAGGTGGCGTAACCGCTAAGCGGGCTAGGGACATCTTGTGCAACAGCACCGGTCGGTCCGGTGAGCATCCAGGTGAACCCTGTCAGCAGCGCGGCGGGTGCAAATAAACGTTTGTTTTTGTGGGGATTTGCCTTCATCGGTGATCCGTTTTTCTTGGTTGGTGGCCTTGCTAGACCTACCAGAATAGTTGAACGACCCAAATCCTACAAACGATAGAGTTCAACTTATCGCACCAGTTTGAAATTTTTCCTGAATCCTCGCCATTCTATTGTCCGGCGTGGCATTAAATGCTGAGCTACCATCTCTTGGCGAAACGTACCGTCACAAAAAGTTAAGCTCGTCCGCCAAGCCCGATTCGCAGTGGATAACCGATTCCGCGACGTACTACCCAAGGAGGATTGTTCATGGAGATAGCGCATCTCAACCAACTTATCGAGCTCGAGGATAACTATTGGTGGCATGTTGCAAAGCGATCGTGGGCGACCGAGCTCCTGAAATCTTACGTGGCTCCTCCGTCTCAGATCGTTGAGGGCGGAATCGGCGCAGCGGGAAATCTGGTCCGTTGGCGAGACATGGGCTACAACGTTACCGGGCTCGACTTTCTAGAGGAATCGGTCCAGCACGCATCTAGTCTTGGTTTGTCGAGCGTATACAGACACGATTTGCATGAAAAGTGGCCCGTCCAGCCCGCTTCGGCGCACGCTATTGTTCTTCTCGATGTGTTAGAGCACCTCAAGTACCCCGTGTTAGCCCTGAGAAACGCAGCAGAAACGCTAACCGATCAAGGCAAGATCATCTTTACCGTACCGGCTTATCCCATTTTATACTCCGATTGGGATGAAAGACTCGGTCACTATCGTCGCTACACATCCGAGACGATTCGTCAGCATGCCACAGAAGCAGGATTGCGAATCGAAAAATTATCACACTGGAATTCGTTTACTCTGCCTGTTGCGTTTATCCTGCGACTGATGCGCAAGATGTTTCCTTCTCGCTCCGGCACTGAGTTCCCCAGAGTTTCACATTTGACCAACCGAATGCTAATCCGTTTGGCTAGTTGGGAGAGATCTCTCGCCGACAGAATTCCCGTCCCCATGGGGCTCTCTTTGGTCGGAGTCCTTTCGAAATGACGCAGAGATCTGGGGCTGGTGAAGCGATCGCAAACCTGCAGATCGCGCTCGTGCTGCCTGTTTACAACGAGGTCGAGAACCTGCGAAGTCTCACAGCGAAAATTCAACAGGTGATTGATGGACTGCCTGTGAATTCCGAGATCATTTACGTCAACGATGGTTCTCACGATGGCAGCGATAAAGTCCTTGACGAAATCGCTTCGGAGGATGATCGTATCCGCGTGATTCACTTGTCTCGAAATTTTGGACACAGCGCAGCAGTGCGGGCGGGCATAGACCATTCGAACGCCGATGCAGTGATTCTCATGGATAGCGATGGGCAAGATGATCCTCTCGCTATTCTTCGGATGGTTGACCGATGGCTACAAGGGGCCGAGGTGGTTTATGCCGTGCGTGTTGCACGGAAAGAAGGTGCGTGGAAGCGATGCCTTTTCTCAATGTTCTACCGTATTCTCGGGAAGCTCTCGTCGGTCAAAATTCCCAAAGACGCCGGAAACTTTGGATTGATGGATCGTCGCGTCGTAGAGCAAATCAAAAACTTAATCGAAGTCGACCGCTATTTCCCTGGGCTTCGTTCCTGGACAGGCTTCAGACAAGAATCGATTCAAGTCGAACGATTGGAGCGATATGACGATAAGCCACGTGTTGGCTTGAGTGGATTGATGTCCTTGGCGAAGACGGCTTTGTTCGGGTTCTCCAGGGTGCCGCTGCTCGCGTTTTACGGTATTGCGTTTGTATGTGCAGGGGTCTCTTTTGGACTCATCGGCTTCGCCCTGTTTCACAAACTCTTTACAGGGCTGGCTATTCCAGGATGGACCTCCACCACGAGCATCAGCGCTTTCTTCGGCGCCATGAACGCGCTGGGGATTGCCATACTGGGAGAGTATGTTGCGAGAATCTACGATCAGGTTCGAGCCCGTCCAAGTTACATTGTGGCAAGGGTTTCTCGTGGACAGGTCGACGCGCATCGAGATTCCTACAATCTTCTGCGAGAGGTCGCGGAATTAAAGCAGATTGTTATGGAGTCGAACGGAATGCCCAACGCTGATATACCCAGCGCTGATATAAGGTCCGTCGAATCGTTGCAATTAACATCAGCTAACAGCAACCGACTAACATGACATCCCGGATATCTGCTGGAGAGAGTTTGCTGATCGCGTGCTTGATGCTGCTCTCGTTGCTGGCGGCCTTTCCTGCTGTCATGACAACGCTCGCCCCATACGATGACCAAGGCTATGTGATGATAACCTTGAAATCATTTCTGGATGGGCAAACGCTCTACGAGGACATTCACACCCAATACGGTCCAGCCTTTTATTTGCTAAGTGGATCGCTTCATGAAACGATGGGAATACCGCTTACGCAGGATGGCGTTCGATTAAAGACCGTTGCGTTTTGGTGTGTAGCGACGTTACTAGTGTTTTCGATTCTGCGAAGGTTAGGAACCAATAGCGCGGTTGCGTTCTTAGCTTCAGGGCTATTTCATCTTCATCTCTACAAGCTTGCCCTAGAGCCCGGACACCCGCAAGAATGGATACTCGTTCTCTCTTTGTTATCGTTTTGGTTCTTGGTGGGTGAAAATCGATTAAAGTGGTTCTTTGCTGCAACACTTGTCGGTTTCATTGGAATGACGAAGATAAATTGTGGGGTTATCTTTGCGATCCCACTCGTGGCGCAGAGTCTCTTTGCTAGTAAGCATCATTGGCATGCTAAATCTCCCCTCGTGATGGTTCTTGCCGGTGGTGCGAGCAGTGCCCTGGCGGTGGTTGGTATCACGATGGCGTTGGGGGTTTCGTTGCAACAGATTGCGTGGGGTTTGCTAGGGCAACATAGACGTTTCTCTAGCGAATTCTTTCACATCATCCCTATCTCGCCGTTTTCGATTTGTTTTGGAGTCGCATGCCTGTGGGGGATTTACAAAATGCGCCTCTCTCAGCGATCAAGCACCAGTCGCGAGTCGAGCGACCATTCCGAATGGCAACTGTTGCGAATTGGGTTCGTCGTTACATCCGTATTGATAGGAGCCTATCACGTAGTCGAGGATTGGACGACTCCATTGCTACATGGTTTAGAGCCACGAGGAGCAGCGAATTGGCTCGTGCTGCTGGGCCCTATTACGTGTTTATGGTTGCTGACGATGGACACGCCAGCTCGGCGATACTTTCCTTATATCCTTCTCACCACTCTACTGTCGCCGCTTATGGCCTATCCAACTCCGGGTACGCAGATTTCTCTAGGGACTGCACCGAGTTGGATTGTTTTGGGCATCGTCGCCTCCGCGTGTATACAGAGTTCGGTCTTAAGAACAGTTCCAAATGTGAGGCCGATTCCGGATAGGGGAGCCTATGCAAACCGTTCTGGGCTGCTCGGGTTAATCCCGCTGACCATTATTTTTCTCGTAGTGTCGGCAGGCTTATCATGGAATCGCTGGCTCAGCTACTCGCCACTTGCACTTCGGGGCAGTCAATTGTTACGACTTGATCCGCAGAGGGTTGATAAAGAAGTTCAAATTGCACAAGCGATCGATCGGACAGGTTGTGAACACCTTGTCTTCGACGGTCACAATCACAATCGGTTCTTTTTTTGGACAAGCACGGAACCACTGACGGCCGCAAACCCAACGTTTTGGCCTCGAATGATAACCGAGCCAGAGCAAAAACGCATTCTGGCAGCGCTACGCGAGAACGGTGACGTATGCATGGTTGTCCCGCCGGAGAGCGATCAACTGGCGAGTGATCAAACGAAATTGGTACGTGAGGCACTGTACCAATCGTGGGAAGAAATCGAACGCGTCAATGATTGGCGAATTGGAATCATCCGTTCACCATGAGGCAACCAGGGACTGGCATCGACTGACATGGTGGCTATTTGCGTCCAAGCAATCGATTCATGTTCTTTTTGTAAGATTCAACGCCAGGTTGTCCGTATGGGTTGATGCCCATAAGGCGTCCCTCTACGACCGTTGCAAGCATCATCATTTGAAACAACTGTCCCATGTGCAACTCGTCCACGCATGGGACGTGCAAATTGGTGTAGGGACGCCCATCGTCTCGCAACGCTTGATTGGTACCGTCGATGGCAGCCTTCATGACTTCTGGAAGAGTCTTGTCTGCGATCTCGTTTAGCGAATCTGCATCGCTCGCTCTAGAGCCGATTGGCAGGTGGTCGAATCGGTAAGAATCCACGATCACATTGTTAAACACCTTGTCTCTAGCACCTTCTTGATGTTGTTGATGCCGAGAGTGCAGATCTCGGGTGTTGACTGTTGTTAAAGGAGTGAATCCTAATAGCTGCTTGCCAAGGCTTTCTGCGGACAATTGATCGTACCATAGTCCGAACGACTCCAAAGCCTTGCTCCAGACGCTCATGACGCGGATCGATGCATTGCGTTTCTTTTCTAGAAGATGGTTAACTGCGACGTGCTGAAGAACAATGTTCTCCTGGGCGCTCGCTTTGGCAAAGTGATCTGTCATCGCAGCCGCTCCTTGCAGCAGCTCGATCACATTCACCCCCAGAAGAGCGGTGGGAACCAAACCCACAGCGGATAGAATCGAGAATCGTCCGCCAACCCCATCTGGAACTGGGTACATGTCGGTCACTCCCAATTCGGTTGCCATTTTGTGCAGTTTGCCACCGTCACCAGTCACGGGAACGAGCAATTCCAAAAGCTTGTTTCGATCGCCACCCACAGAGACTTCCAGTGCGGACAGGAATTGGCGGAATGCAGCAGCGGTCTCTAGTGTTCCGCCACTCTTGCTGATGACCACGAGAGCCCAACGCTCGTCGGTCGTCATCACTTCTTTGTTTTTGTGGGCTCCCAGCAAATGCAAAAGTGCTTGAGTGGAGTCATTGTCCACGTTATTGCCTTCGAAGTACATTCGCGGCTTGCTACCGCGGTCCGCTCGGCTAAGCTCGTTCCAATAGGGTTGACAGCACGATTCCAGGATCGCCCGGGCGCCCATGTATGATCCGCCGATCCCGAGCACCACCACGCGATCTACCAAAGCATGGATTTGATTGGCTCTTTTGAAAAGACGCCCGAGTTCGCTGCCCGATCGATCCGATTCGTATTCCTTTAGAAGCCTTGCCGGCATCATCACGAATCCGGCATCCAAGGGCTCCATCGCAGCCGGGGTTGGGATCTTTTTGGCTAGCATTTCGAGCTCGGTAGACATCATTTCGTCGCGGATGGCGGCGAGTTGGGGCAGCAGTCCATCGATTTCCTTTTGGTCAATTCCGTGAGAAGCGCCCAGGGCTCCGGAGTAATCAAATCGCAGAGGTTGAAGCGTGTTTTTTCGGAGTTTCATTGCGAGGCCTAAAATGCTGGAGAATTTCGATCGATCTTTAGTTCGTAGGATAGCAATTGACGGCATATTCGAACATCCGTTTTGATATAGACGGCGATCAATATTAACGCATACGATCTGATCGATTTGGCGCCGGTCAGCAAGCTCTACACAGTTCCGGTGGTACCGTTTGTAAGGTGGTGTTGGTTTTGCCTTTACAGAACCAATCTTGAGGCTCGATAAACTATCTAGGGTTTGGGCACACAGGGGTTTAGGACCGAGATCCAGCCAGATACGTAATGGAGTACTAAGTTGAAAATGAGAGTAATGAATCAGTGGCTGCGTCGGGCCGTTCTGTCAATGGGTGCTGTCGGAGCTATTGCACCCTATGCCGTCAGCCAGGAAAACGGATCGAAGCTGACTCAACCGGTGATGCGGGTTTCGAAAAATGAGGTTGTTGGGCCGGGAGCGTCGGCAGTGCCTCACCCACTCGATCCGGCGATCAATCTTGCTCACCAATCGATCGAGGCTATTCAGTCAGGGCTCAACGACTACACCGGTATTCTGGTGAAACGTGAGCGGATTGGTACCACGCTTGGCGAAAACGAGTTTATGTACTTAAAGGTGCGGAACAGAAAGATGGAAAACGGAAACATCGTTGTTCCGTTCAGCGTCTATCTCGCGTTCCTCAAGCCGGCCGCTTCAAAGGGTCGTGAAGTCATATACGTCGAGAACCGCAACAATGGCAATTTGATCGCTCACGAAGGGGGCCTCAAGCGAGTTCTAGGGACTCACGAACTGAGCCCGACCGGTACGCTCGCGATGGCTGGCCAACGATATCCGTTGACCGATATCGGCATCGAGAACTTGGTTGTGAAGCTGATCGAACGTGGTGAACGGGACAAGAAAAACGGCATGTGCAAAGTGGAGCTTATCCCAGGTGCGACCGTTAGCAAGCGAGCTTGCTCGATCATTCAAGTCACCCACCCAGTCAAGCAACCTCATTTTGACTTTCACATCGCGCAGATTTTCATGGATGACCAGTTGAAGATCCCTGTTCGCTATGCTGCGTACGATTGGCCAAAGAAAGAGGGTGACGAACTCGAAGTCATCGAGGAATACACCTATCAAGACCTCAAGTTCAACGTCGGCCTAACAGACGCTGACTTTGATCCGAATAACAAAGACTACAATTTCCACAAGCGTTAACAATTAGCAGCTTGCGATTTAGACCACGAAAAGCAGAGGCAAGGGAGGGACGCAGAATCTCTCCCTTGCTTCGTTTTATAGAAGTGACTAATTCGATTGTGACGACAGATACTCCTTGAGCCACTGGCAGTACGATTCTGTCGAGGAGACTTCGGACCACAATATCTCCGGAGTCTCGTACGGATGTAACAGCGTTAACTTTTCGACAAGCCTATCAAGCATTTTCTTGGTTGTCTTGATGGTAAGTCGAAACTCCATCGACTGCTCGATACTGCCCTGCCAACTGTAGGTGCTACACACGGGGCCACCGATTTGAACACACCCGGCGAGCCGGCCCGCCACAAGATCGTGTGCGATCGATTCAGCCGCCTCGCGAGTATCAACTGTTGTTACAAGCTGGACAATCGTTGGGTAGGATTTTGATTCCGCCTCGATCAAATGTCGTCTCCCTTAAAACAGGTTATGCCAATCCTTTTTCTACGAGATCCCTTTCGTGGGATTCCTCATCCAATATCTCCCGATGCAACCGGCGGAAATCGTCGCTTATGTCGGCAATCTCATCCCGCTGGGGATCAAAGTTCTGAACATGGTGGATGATGTTATCCAATTGATCGATAAGCCGACACTGCCAGCACTCGATATCTCGCAGTTCGGAGTACATGCCTGGTCGCTGACAAGCAACATTCTCGAGGTATCCCTCGCCGGCAACACGGGTAAAGTGTTGATCGAGAATCCAGCGAAAGCTAACCAAATGCTCCATGAGCTTGGTCCATGGAACGCGATGGTGTGGGTGTTCACACCAGCTGCGAAAATCCGTTTCCAATTCAACTAGACCTGCTTCGATGCCAGCCTGACTGTGATTAAGACAGAGCTTCATGCTCGCTTTTCTGCTCGTACTTTCCTTCATGACCAGCCTCTCAAAAGATAGGGGACAATGACGTCGGAGACGGAGAGACAAATCGGCAATTCGATT
Source organism: Pirellula sp. (assembly GCA_025459355.1). Taxonomy (GTDB): domain Bacteria; phylum Planctomycetota; class Planctomycetia; order Pirellulales; family Pirellulaceae; genus JBKCUI01. The sequence goes on along the minus strand of JALOQS010000004.1, from coordinate 26,228 downwards.
TGCTGTACGCAACAAGCTGCAACTCGTAGATTTCGAACCAGTCCGGATTGTCGCAGACCGACCAGTCGATCGTCAAGCAAATCCCAGGAGCAAATCAAATTTTCCATCAAAACGCAGCTTTTGCATTCATCGGGAATTACATTCAAAACATTCCGCCCCGGCGGCCTATGCCAATCGTGCTTAGGTAAATCTTGGATTCAGAACCGTTTCGGCTCTCCAATTCCACTCGAATAACCTAGCAAATTTGATACCATAGGCCGATCAGCTGTCATTCGTGTTGATGCAATACAGATCTCGCCTCGATTTGGAATTTGGATGTCAAAGGTCATAGACTGGAAATCAGCAAGCGATCCTCGCGATGTTGTGCATTTAGCGGTACAAGCCATCGCGGAGGGGCACATCGTCGCAGTTCCGAGCGATTGCTCCTATATGTTGCTCGCTTCGGGGCTGCACCAGGCCAGCGTGGCACAATTGTCACAACTGGCGCAAACAGGCAAGCTTCAGGCCCCTGCGGTCATGCTCAGGTCACCCGCTGAATTGTCGGACTATTTCCCAGATTCCCCGCAGGCTATCAAGCGATTTGCCCCGAAGGTTTGGCCTGGGCCGATTTCTTTTGACTTGGAAATGAGCACCGAACTCAGTTTGCTTAGTCAGCTTGAAAACGCGGTTCTGCGAGATCTCCAACAAGAAAACTTGAAAGTCCGCGTTTCCATTCCCTCGCATCCCCTGATTGAACAGCTGACGCGACTGCTAGCCGGCCCGCTCGTTTGCTTTCCCGTTCTGGATTCAAAAGGTGGGCTAGCTCGTCACGTCGAGGAGATTGATCCAAGCTTCTTTACTTTGGCCGTAGATGATGGCGTTTCCACCATTGCAACGGCTCCGACTCAAGTCGAGTTTGATAAATCCCGTGGCCGAGTCATTCGAGAGGGTGCTCTTCCGGCCGAGTATTTGAAAATGCTATCCCGCTGGACCGTACTGTTTGTTTGCACGGGCAACACCTGTCGCTCCCCGATGGCTCAAGCGATGATGAATCGTAAAATCGAAGAAAAATTTTCCAAACAATTCGGTGCACGCGATCTGCCTATCTATGCCATTTCCGCTGGCGTGGCTGCCTATGGCGGCGATCCCGCATCGCCCGGCGCACAGCAGGCCATCAAAAAGTATCGCGCGAACTTGGATAAACATCAAAGCAACCAGCTGACCCTCGAATTGGTAGATCAAGCGGATTTGATTCTAACGATGGGTAGCAGGCACAAGCACGTTATTGTTTCACAGTGGCCCGCAGCCAGCGGAAAAGTGCAGATGATCTCGCCCGATGGTTCGGAGATTGCTGATCCGTTCGGTGGACCGATCGAAATCTACGCGCGTTGCGCCGAGCAACTGGATCAATGTACCGATTATTGGATTGATCGACTCAATGTATCTGATCTTATCGAATGGTCCTAAGGGGATGAACTTATGAGGATTGCAATCGGAAGTGACCATCGCGGCTTTCAAATCAAAGGAAAGCTCATTACCCTTCTCAACGCCGATGGCCACGAGGTGGAGGACTACGGCACCCACAGTGACCAACCAGTCGACTATCCTGACTATGCCGTGAGCGTTGCGAAAAGGGTAGCTGAAGGAGCTGCCGAGCGAGGGATTCTTATTTGCGGCACCGGTTTCGGTATGGCGATTGCCGCCAACAAATTTAAAGGGGTCCGCGCCGCGTCATGCTGCGACGAAGTCATGGCGGAAATGTGCCGTCGGCATAACGATGTCAACGTTTTGTGCTTGCCCGGAGATCTCATTGGCGATCGGCCGGTCGGGGATTTAGTGCGAGTGTGGCTGGCGACGGAGTTCGAGGGTGGTCGCCATTCCAGGCGAATCGATAAGATCTACAATATCGAAGGCTCTTAGGTCACCCCGGGTTGGTCACGGGCAAAAGCTGATGGTCCGGGGGACAATCTACGTTTTGGGCTAATCATTCCCATCATTTGATCCCGACCAACCCCGATAAACCAATTTGAATTGGTTGCAATACGTCAACAGCTGGTAGCTTTTCCGGGACATGCGGCTTAAGATGAAATAGCTCAGGTTTTCATGAGTTCCCACCAATTCATCCCGCCACCAAAAACTACCTATGCCAGGTTCTATGTCTGCCATTCGCATTGGGTCTTTCCGTAGCCACCGAGGTCTCAACTCTGGTCGGTTTTGTTTTCTTCTATTGCTGGTCGCGAGCTACCTCATGCTCGCAGGAGGAACCAAGTCGTTTGCCTCGGAGGAATCGCCATCGGGATCGGTTGATTACGAACGACAAGTGCGACCAATTTTGGTTGACAATTGCCTCGCTTGTCACGGTGCCGACGCTGAGACGCGATATGGTGGACTTAGGCTTGATAAACGGGATGCTGCGTTACTTGGCGGAGATTCTCAGCTAAAAGCGATTGTGCCTGGCAAACCCGACGAAAGCGAATTGATCAAACGCATTACATCATCCGATCCCGATGTCGTCATGCCTCCGTCGCATCATGCAGAAAAACTCAAGCCTGAACAAATTGATATTCTGAAAAAGTGGATTGCGCAGGGGGCTGACTACGTCGAGCACTGGGCGTTTGTTGCTCCCAAAAAAGAGTCGGTTCCTACCGTCGAGAATGGCAGCGTCATCGATTACTTGGTCGAAAAAAAACTGCAAACACGTGGGCTGAGTTTTTCTCCTGAAGAATCAAGCTCTATTCTCTGTCGACGCCTTTATCTCGATTTGATTGGCCTGCCTCCCACGCCGCAAGAGCTCGATGCCTATAACAAAGAGGGGCACGAAGCAACGGTTGAAAAGCTTCTAGCCAGCCCTCGGTACGGTGAGAAGTGGGGGCGTCTTTGGCTGGATGCAGCTCGTTATTCCGACACCAATGGATACGAGAAAGATATGAAGCGAGAGCAATGGATTTGGCGGGATTGGGTGATCGATGCCATGAACCAAGACATGCCTTATGATCAGTTTATCATCGAACAAATTGCCGGTGATTTGCTTCCCAATCGAACTCAGCCCCAGCTGATCGCGTCCGGATTTCTTCGCAATAGCATGATCAACGAGGAGGGTGCGATCGTTCCAGAGCAATTCCGCATGGTCGAAATGTTTGATCGTATTGACTGCGTTGGCAAGGCGGTCTTGGGACTCACAACGCAATGCGCACAATGCCATACGCATAAATTTGACCCACTAACTCACGACGAGTACTTTGGAATGTTCGCATTCCTCAACAACTGTTACGAAGCCCAGTCCTGGGTTTACACTCCCGAGCAGTTGGCGAAGAAAGAAGAAGTAATGCGAGGCATCCAAAACCATTACGATCAGGTCAAGACCGAGCGACCTCAGTGGCCCCATGATCAACAAAAGTGGGTCGAATCCGTTGCTCAGCAATTGGGTGATTGGGCGCCGGTCGTCTTCGATGATCTGAACAGCGTCAGTGGTTTGAACCATCCAACACAAGAACACGATCTATCGGTATTGATGAAGGGTCATACCAGCGACGATGTCTACATGATTGGCGAACCGGAGTTGGATGGCGTTACGGGATTACGGCTTGAGATTCTTCGGCATCTTGACATGCCCTTTGGTGGGCCGGGACGAAGCAGTGTCGGAACCTGGGGCATTCGCGAACTGGAAATCTTTGTCCAAAAACCAGGTACTACGGCATGGGATAAGCTCAAGCTCATCAATCCAACCGCAGATTTCTCCGAACCGGAAAATCGAAACGACAAGGACAAACAAGCATCAGGTCCAGTCGGTTTGATGATCGATGGCGATAACAATACGTGGTGGAAGGCCGACCGAGGAGTGGGGCGACGCAATAACTCCTCTCAAGCAGTTGTGGTTTTTGAGAACCCGATAACGTTGGAAAAGGGAACGAGATTCAAACTGGTTATGAGAATGACCGATATGGTTGGATGCTGCCGAGTCTCCCTCACGAAAAGCCCGAACCCAACTGCACCGCCAATCGACTACGACGCGATTCAAGCTATGCATGTTCCCGTTGATCAACGCTCAATCGAGCAACAAAATGCGATTTTCGCCGCGTGGCTTCAAACTGTTCCTGAATTGCGAACGGTGCACGATAACATCGAGGCATTATGGAAACAGTATCCGAACGCCCTCACATCGGTGCTTCATCTTGTTGAAAGAGAACCTACCGCAGCCAGAAAAACCCGCCTGCTTAACCGTGGCGAGTGGGATCAACCGACCGAACCGGTTCTCCCCAAAACCCCTGCGGCCTTTCATCCGCTCCCTGCGACCATCGACAGCCTCGAGCCAGCTCGATTGACGTTCGCGAAATGGCTCGTTGATCCCAACTCACCGCTGACCGCGCGCGTAGCCGTTAACCGAATATGGCAATCGATATTCGGCGTTGGCATTGTGGAAACAGCAGAAGATTTTGGAACACGAACCCCGGTGCCAGAGCACAAAGAGGTATTGGACACCCTGGCTGTTGAGTTCGTCGAGGGAGGCTGGCGGCAGAAGGATGTCATTCGCAAGATCGTACTTAGCAGAATTTACAAGCAATCCTCTAAGATCACTCCTCAGTTAATGGAGATCGATCCCGGCAATGTGTTGCTGGCGCGGGGGCCGCGGTTCCGTTGCGATGCGGAGGTCGTGCGTGATATTGCAATGTCCGTCGCTGGAATCTTGCATAACCAATCCGGGGGACCAGGCGTTATCCCTCCGGTTCCTCAAAACGTCCTCGATTACAACTACGTTTACCCCAGCTACTGGACACCTGCTGAGGGAACGCAACGCTATCGTAGGACTGTCTACAATTTTCGCAAACGATCGATGCCCGACCCTGCCATGTCTACGTTGGATGCACCCAATGGAGACTTCTCCTGCGTTCGAAGGGTTCGATCCAATACACCGCTCGCAGCCCTTACTGGGTTAAATGAAACAATCTTCGTTGAGTCCGCCCAAGCCTTAGCAATGAGAGTCCTCAAAGAATCGGGGGCGACAGATTCCGAGCGGATCGATTATCTCTCATTGCTATGCCTGTCGAGGCTACCGACTGACGCGGAGAAAAAGGTGTTGTTGGATTTCTTGCAATCCCAGCGTGCGAGAGTCGCCGACGGATGGCTCAACCCACGAGAGATCTCCACCGGAAAACCGGATCGATTACCCGATTTACCAGCGGGAGTGAGTCCCCAAGATGCTGCGGTTTGGGTGCTGGCATCGCGAGTCTATCTGAATTTAGACGAAACCATTTCCAAAAACTAAAAGCCAATCAATACCCTCGAATCACGACGTAACATGAATCAATCAACGAACCATAGAATTAACGAAATCGCAGCCCTCGCATTGCGTCGCCGTTGGTTCTTCAAAGAGTGCGGACTCGGTTTGGCCGGTATTGCAGCCAGTACGCTCATGCAGCGAGATTGTGTGGCTGGTCCTGCTCCAGGTAGCGATGCGCTAGCACCGAAAGCACCTCACTTTGAACCCAAGGCAAAGCGAGTCATCTACATGTTTCAAGCTGGCGCGCCGAGTCAATTGGAATTGTATGACCCCAAACCCGAACTAGATAAACGGAGCGGACAGCTTCCGCCACCGAGCTTGTTGGAGGGTTATCGAGCGGCCTTTATCGACCCGAAGTCCGCATTGCTGGGAGGTAAGTTCAAATTCAAGAAGTACGGCAACTCTGGAATGGAACTCAGCGAAGTCCTACCGCAGATCGGTGAGATCGCTGATGACATCTGCTTAATTCGTTCCATGCAGACCGATGCCGTAAATCATGCCCCGGGTCAAATCTTGATGAATACCGGTTCGCAGCAGTTCGGAAGACCGAGCTTTGGCTCATGGACTTTGTATGGTTTAGGAAGCGAATCATCCGATCTGCCTGGCTTTGTTGTTTTGACGAGTGCCAAAGGAACCAGCGGCGGCGCCAGCAATTACGGAGCAGGTTTTTTGCCAACCGTTTACGGAGGCGTTCCCTTTCGAAGCACCGGTGACCCCGTTCTCTATCTTTCCAATCCGCCCGGCGTCGACACAAACGCTCAACGTGCTTCGCTCGATGCCATTCAGCAATTGAACGATCTGTCGATGAACAGCATTGGCGATCCTGCGGCATTGGCGAGGATCCAAAGCTACGAGATGGCATTCAAATTACAAACCAGTGCACCGGAGCTGATGGATCTGGGGCAAGAATCGGCTGAGACTTTGGCCATGTATGGAATCAAGAACCCAAAAGAAGCCAACTTTGCCCGCAACTGTTTACTAGCTAGACGACTAATGGAACGCGGGGTGCGGTTTGTTCAACTGTTTCATGAAGCTTGGGATCAGCACGGTAATCTTAAGGCGGGAGTTCAGCAGAACGCTGCGGATACTGATCGAGCCAGTTCCGCATTGGTGAAAGACCTCAAGCAACGGGGGCTACTCGATGATACGTTGGTCGTTTGGGGTGGAGAATTTGGGCGAACACCAATGGTCCAAGGTGGCGATGACGGCCGCGACCACCACAATCGCAGCTTTAGCGTTTGGTTAGCCGGTGGCGGCGTCAAACCGGGCGTCACTTATGGTACAACCGATGAACTTGGCTTCAATGTGGCTGAAAATCCGGTGCACGTTCACGACTTAAATGCGACGCTTTTGCATTTGCTGGGACTGGATCATCTCAAGCTCACTTATCGCTTTCAAGGACGAGACTACAGACTCACCGACGTGCATGGCAATCTAGTTCGCGGAATCATGGCTTAAAAAAAATCGGGTGCAGGGGAATCCTGCACCCGATATTGCTATTCGCAAATTTAGTCAGCGATGACGGTTTGTATCGGCTCGATCTGTATCGGCTCGATAAAAATCATCGATTGACAATTAGCGAAATACTACTTGACGCCGCAACATGTGCAGGCGCCACAGCAATCGCATGTGCCGCAGGAGCAATCCGAACAATCGCAAGCTTCGCAATCGCATTTGCTGCAGCATGTTTCGCATTCGCATACTTCGCAGGTGCATCCAGATTTTGCCGCTGGGGTCATCGCTGGGGTCATCGCTGTAGCCGATTGCGAGCAGCAACCTGACGCGCAGGTTTGCGATTCACCTGCCGAGCACTCGCACGATCCACACGAGCACGGCTGTGATTGATCGCAGCAGTCCCCTGCTGGACAACAAGCCTTTTCAGAGCAACAACCGGCGGCGCATCCCCCCATGGAGCAAGCGGGTGGAGTCGCGTCGGATTTCCAAGCGACTGAAGCGACCGTGCCGATCAGTAGGGTAGCCAACGAGAATAGTGTTAATTTAAACATAGGTATATCTCTTCTTTGTGAAAGTCATTTGTAAGCGTTTACAACCGTATGAGTGCCATCAAGATCGCACGGCATTCAAACTTGGAATGCAGGTCCGCATGCGACTAGTAACGGCACAGATTTTTGACGCGGTGAGCTGAACGATTTGCCAGCCGTCGCACGAATCCGTAGAACGGACTTCAAGGCACGAGACGTGCTTAACGGATCAACAGCGAATGACGCACAGAAGAAGATGTCGTCTGATGGGGGGCGGATGGTACCGAGCGGTCCGATTAGGGGAACTGGCGAGCGAGTGATATCGAGTCTCAAACAGATCGCAAACGAAGCAGTCCGAGTCCAGGTCAAGCAAAACGGTGGAAGGCGGAATCATCGGGTCGGAGTCTAGACACTCGCAGACCTTGTGATGGAGGGGACGGTTCGAGGGACCGTGCTCCCTTTGTTCCGAAAATTGTGGGCCGGTTGCTGGCTGGTTGCATTCGTCTGCGGTGTAAGAACAACAGTCGCCATCCTGTCCCGCATCGGGAACGCAGCATTTGCTCCCGCAGCAGCTGTTGCTGCAGAATGCGAGAGATTCTCCAGACGGAGCGAATCCTACCAGTTTGGCAGTAGACCGAACGGCCCGGTTAGCAATACAGCAAAAACCAGGCAGCGATATCTGAATCAGCAATAGAACCGAGAGCAGTCGACCCATAAGAACATAGTAGATCGTCGATTATTGCAGAACAACCCCACTTCTTTGGGGGTCGATTCCCCGTCTGCCACCAAAGGCAATCGAAAGGCCGGGAGATAAGAGTTGGAGATAAGAGTAAAGGAACTGGCCTCACCAATTCCTAGGGGCCCCGGAGAATCATTCGTGCTTGCCCGGGTTACCGGCTCGAAAAGCTACTTGAAAAAGGGGGAGAATAAGGGTAGGTTCAACTTCAGCCGAACTACAGCAGGGAAAGTCCCAGAACGGTAGTGTTTACCAGATCGGCCACTAACTTCGGAAACGTGTTTGAATGAGCTTTAAGGATCGCACCAGCCAACTGCCCGATGAGCAGCGGATCGTCATGACCTCTGTAGGATTGACGTCCCCCAACGGGAATGATCTAGAGTCTTACAGAGATGCATTGTTGAACGGCCGCAGTGGAGTACAGAATTACAACATCCGGTATGTTGGTGACACCTTTGCGGGTGTTTGTCAATTTGAGGCGACCAAATACCAGAGCAAACGGGACATTCGACGCGGAACGCGAGCAGGGACAGTCGGTATCTGGGGAACTGCGGAAGCGATTCGCAGGAGTGGGATGGATTGGGAAAAAGTCGATCGGTCTCGCGTCGGCATCTACATCGGAGTAACCGAACACGGTAACGTCGAGACAGAGAATGAGATTCACTCGATCAAAGGCTATGACTACGACGTCAGTTTTTGGTCTCACCACCACAATCCTAGGACCGTGGCCAATAACCCGGCTGGAGAAATTGCCCTAAACTTTGGCATAACCGGGCCCCATTACACGATCGGCGCTGCGTGCGCGGCTGGAAATGCTGGCATCATCCAAGGGGTTCAAATGCTCAGGCTGGGTGAATGCGACCTCGCGATTGTAGGAGGTGTTTCGGAAAGTATTCACACCTTTGGCATTTTCGCTTCCTTTAAATCCCAAGGAGCTTTGGCCAGCCATCCGGACCCAACCAAAGCCTCTCGCCCCTTTGACGTCGACCGGAACGGTATCGTCGTTTCCGAGGGATCGTGCATTTATTTGCTCGAACGACTTTCTGATGCGAAAGCACGCGGAGCCAACATCTTGGCAGAGATCGTGTCCTATGCCATCAATACAGACGCCACCGACTTTGTGCTTCCCAATCCCGAGCGACAAGCGCAGTGCGTCAAAATGGCGCTCGACCGAGGAGGACTAGGCCCGGATCAGATTCAGATCGTCAGCACCCATGCTACCGGAACCAACAGTGGAGATTCCCAGGAAATCCAGGCGTTACGAACGGTTTTCTCTGGTTGCGAGGGGGTCCATTTCAACAACACGAAGAGCTTTATTGGTCACACGATGGGGGCCGCTGGTGCTCTAGAATTGGCTGGAAACCTGCCCGCCTTTCAAGATGGGGTTTGCCATGCCACCATAAATGTGGACAATCTAGACGAGGCTTGTGCGATTCCTGGCTTGGTGATTAACCAGCCCAAGGAGTTGGGGCGGGTTGATTACATCCTCAATAACTCCTTTGGAATGTTGGGGATCAATTCCGTTTTGATCGTTCGTCGCTTTAGCTGATTTAGATTCCCTTTTCGTCTTCAACCACACTGATTGAATTAGGAGTATTCGTCTCCATGACACCAGCGGAAATCCGTGATGAAATCCTTGATATCTTGAGCGAAATCGCGCCAGATGAAGATCTTTCTAATCTGGAGGATGGCAAATCGTTTCGCGAGCAACTCGAGCTGGACAGTATGGATTTCCTCGATATCGTGATGGAGCTACGCAAGCGACATCGAGTCCAAATTCCTGAGGACGAGTACGGAAACTTGGCCAGCATGGCGAGCACGGTAACGTATCTCGAGCCGAAGATGCGAGATATTGTCGCCGCCTAGGTAGTCTGTTGGCTGGGTAGTCAGCCGGCTGGGTGACCTGCTGGCTGGGTGATTGGCGGTCGCTCCCTAAAATCCCGCATTCCTTTGTTTAACGAGCCCGATTGTTGAGTGCGGGCCGTTTCTGGAAAGTTGTGTATGAACTCCTCCGAAGCGTCGATTCTTTCTAAAGTCATTCCAGGATTTGGCAGTTACGCTTCCGAGCAGAAGCGACGCGATGACGACCTTGCCCTGCGACGATATCTTGTCGAACGTCTCCAAGAGTCGAAGAAAATCCTTCAATCGCTCGCGGTTGGCTTTGTAGATAAAGCGATGTTTGACGCGATTCGGGATTCGGAAAACCTGCGGCAACAAATCGAACTGCTTCAGTCCAAAATGCGATCCGCGACCGAGGGGTATTCTTCGTGGTTTGAATCCAACAAAGTCGATGAGAAGAAACTCACAGAGGTCTTGGATCTCGACAATTCGCTTGTCGGTTTCATCGACAAACTCGACTCCGATCTAAAGGCGACACCAAAGGACCAACCAGACTTCGCGGCGTCGCTCTCAACCTTGGACCGACTCAAAGAACGGTTTGGCCGTCGTGGCGAAATTCTCGCTAAGTAATTCATTGGCAGAGCAGGTGGGCGAGGCGATGTCTATTCCCGATTCAGCGACACGATCCCCAAACGAATCCAAGGATATAGAGCACGATCTGTATCTTGTGAAATGCGGGGCCAGTGACGACGTTTACCAATTGCAGGGTGTCGCAAGAGGGCTAAACCGAGGCATGCAGGTTATCGTGCGAACTCATCGAGGCCTCGAGTTTGGAACCGTTCTCAGTTCCGCAAGCCTGCTCGGGTGCAAAGACTTGTTAGCTGCGAAGTATGTGCGTCGCAGTCAGCCCGAGGATCGATTGCTTTGGGGCCAACTGGTTAGCTTAAGCCAAGATTCGGCACAGGCATGCCAGCAGTTCTTGGAGGATCGAGGTTCGGAAGACGTACTGCTGGAAGTTGAGCCGCTGCTTGATGGCAAAACGATCTTCTTTCACTTCTTAGGAGACATCTCGGCCAGCACGGAAGCTTACGTCGAGCAACTGGCGGAGGTGTATCGACAAGAAATCGCAAGCTCCCCGTTTGCCAACCGCTTGGAAACCGGCTGCGGTCCAGGATGTGGAACACCAGCCAAATCGAGTTGCGGCACAGGTTCCGGCTGTTCGACTTGCTCGCTTAGCAGCGGGTGTGCTGTTCGCAAACCCACTAGAGGATGATGCTGGTTAATCGACTTGGTTGCATGAGAATCATGCTGCCATGGTGTGTGCATCTCTGGGATTCTTGACTTGCAATTGCATCAAAGCGGCTTGCAAGACTCGTTCAGGTTTGATGTCAGACATGCAACGGTTATGTTTTAGAGGGCATACGCTTTTTCCGCATGGCTGGCATGGGAGATGAGCCGAGATTCCGGTTTCTTGATTATGGTGGGTCTTAGTTTGAAACTGCGAAGTGGGTCCGTATAGAACGATCGTTTTTCTGCCCAAGGCTGTGGCCATATGCCTGACACCGCTGTCCGTTGTGATGACGAGTTCTGCCCTTCCGATAACTCCGCGAGAAAGCGAAATCGGGAGGGGATCGATATGCCCCATGCTTTGCACGAGAGGATGATCTGCGGCCGACGCAATCTCGTTCGCTTCTAATCTTTCATTCGGACCGGAGTGAACGATGACTTGTACATTGCGATTGGCCAGTTCATGTGCGAGGATCGCGCAATATTCGGTCGACCAAAGTCTCGATACCGCAGTCGCCGAACCGTTGTTGAGAACGACAGTTGGAGCATTCGGATCTAATCCGAGTTGCCGATAGCAATCTGCCGCGAACACATCGTCTTCGGCGGAACGTCCAATCTCCATTTTTAGATCTTGGGGAATGCAGTGGAGCGGCGCAGCTAATTGAGAATAATACTCGACCAATGGTCGGTCTTTCCAAGAAACGATCTTCGATTCACCTGTAACCGAATCGGTTTCTCGGTGATTCATTGATAACCCGTCTGTCAAAAAGAGACCTCGACAATCTCGGATGTAGCCTATTCTCTTGGGTATGCCAGCTAAGAAAGCGATAATGGCGGACGACAGCGAATTGGGGAACAGCACTATGGCGTCCAAGCCGCGAGCCTTGAGAGTGCGAATCAGTTCTCGTCTGCCGAGTGTTCCAGGTGTCCGCGACTGCGGCTTGAATTTTATCAAATTTTGAGCGAATGACGCACCTCGCAGCAACTCCACAGGCGCGTGACGACCGACGAGGAGTAATTCCTCGACCTCGGAATGTTCAAAGATCGCACGGAGAGTTGGTGTCGCCATGCAGGTGTCCCCCACCCACGTTGGCAAAATCGCTGCAATTTTCATGATCCTGGACAGAATTAATCGAATTGGCGGTTCGGTGTCAATCCCAAGCCAAAAAGTTGCACGTCGCTTGCCCCTCGGGTTACAATCTAGTGTGGGTCGATTTTTGTTCCTGATCGAAATCTTATGAGCACTCAAAATTCTAGCGACCAAGAAGATCTGGCACTCGCCTCGGGAGTTTCTGCCAATGAGGCCGGTGCTCCGCATAGTGAGGCCGGTGCGAACCCCGCTGGTGCGAACCCTAGTGAGGAGCGAGATCCCGATCGCGTCGTAGCGTCTGATTCCAGGATGCCGACTGCGAGGTCACTTATTCTGTCGACCATTTTGAGCCTGACAGTCGTCTTAGTGCTCTTGGTTGTACTCAGGTTTTTACTACCTGCCACACTGGAGCAATCTCGATATTCCTGGCATCGCGGGCAATTGAAAGCCGAATACGACGCATCAGGCGATATGCTCAAGCAGGTTTCGCAATCGACATTATCCGATATCTCGCGGCTCTCCCAGACGGTTGCGAGAAGAATGGTTCCGAGCGTCGTGCATATCTCGACTTCGACAAGTGATTGGGATTTGGGTGGCAGCACAAACGGAACCTCAACTGGCCATGGCAGCGGAGTCATTATTGACAAATCGGGTTTGATCCTAACGAATAGTCACGTTCTCGAAGAAGGCCCCTTTATTCACGTTTTGCTCGCGGACGATCGTCATTTTGTCGCCGAGCTCTTGGGACGAGACCCTTTAACAGACTTGGCTGTCTTAAAAATAAATGCCTCGGATTTGTTGGCAGCGGATTGGGGTGACAGCGACAAGATGCAAGTCGGAGCTCCGGTGTGGGCGGTTGGCAGTCCATTTGGATTAACGGGATCAATCACGTTTGGCATCGTCAGCAGCAAACATCGGCTCGATCTCGCTGGCACTCAATACGGCGATTCTCGTCTCCAACGGAACGGGAGAAAGCGTGGAGCGACGGCCCGATACAGCGATCTGATGCAAACCGACGTCGCCGTTAACCCGGGCAACAGTGGTGGCCCTCTCGTTAACGATCGCGGGGAAGTCATCGGAATCAATACCGCGATCATCGGCGAATCGTACCGAGGAGTTAGCTTTGCGATCCCCAGCAATGTCGCCAAGCGAGTGTGTGACGAGATTGTTTCTACTGGCAAAATGAATCGCGGTTGGCTAGGTGTTTACTTCCGCTCCTCTTTGGACTGGGACTCGCAACCTGGGTCAGATCGAATCATTAACGACTTGGGCGAGATTCAACGAAAGCGAACGGGAGTCATCATCCACCAAGTCTTAGAGAACTCTCCTGCTGCTCAGGCGGGATTGCAGTTCGGTGACCAATTGCTCGCAGTAGCTGGTGAGCCTGTAAAAAGCGTCGAAGAAGCGATCTTTTGGATCGGCAATAAGTCCCCGGGCAGTGTGATTGCCTTGACCATTTTGCGAGATGGCGAGCAAATGGCTATCGATGTCACTATTGGTGATCGCCCGGAAACGCTTGAGTAGCGTGCGTAACTAGTGTTCTTTATGGCTCAAATAGTCTTTGAGCCGCTCGATGTAGTCGTGATAGACAGGCTCAAAGTTCGAATCTTTAGCAGGGAGCTTTTCAACCCCATCGAATTCGACCTCCAAGTTGGCTAACGCATTCAGAGCCGCGACCGCATTCAACAACCCACTATGCTCGAGGTTGGCGATCGATTTAAGCTGGGATATGGCGTCCGCTTTTTGAAGCTCATCTCCGATCATCGCGATCGTTTCGGATGCCACGATCTGCACCGACACCTCTATATCTCGGCGTAACGTTTCCCCCAAGCTAATCTTATGGTTCACGTGGTCCTGTTCGCCTAGGATTAGCGATGCCCGCAATTGTTGAGCGAGCCAATATCTCACGACCGGATTCTCATGATTCGTCGCGTCGAGATCCGAAGGTTCGGCCGCATCATAAAACGCCGCTTCAATCATTTCTTTCCAGTCCCAATGAGGACTCAAAAGGTTTGATTTCACAAGAGACTCGGGAATGACGCCGCGATCTTTGGTCTCAATCATCCAATGTTGAAGTTTTGCCCGCAGTTCCTCTTTGATGGAACTGTAATTCGGATCACTTGCAATGTTTTGGATTTGGTAAGTATCGTTGGCCAAATCGTAAAGTTCCTCGGTGGGTTTAGGTTGCCAGAACTGCGCTTGATGTGAGGAAAGAGAGCCATTTCGAAAAGCCTGACGCCACGCCAAGGTCGTTGGGGTTTGAAACATGTAGTTCAAGAAAACACCCTGAGCCCGGTAAGGCATAAAGTTACGAACGTAAAGATAACGTTCCGTTCTAATTGCTCTCGACATATCGATCCGTTCATCCATTCGATCTCGGAATCCGAACAGATACTTGTTGGAAACTGAGCTAGAATCACCCAAGAAAGGCGTTCCTTGTAAGTACTCGGGGATCGGTGCATCCACTAGTTTCAAAACAGTGGGAACCAAATCGACGAAAGACACCAACCGCTGGTCTAATCCACCGGGCGAATATCCTCTAGGTCTCAAGTAATCAAAAGCATCCGGAATGATAACGATCATCGGGACATTTAGACCACTTTGATACAACCAACGTTTGCTGCGGGGCATCCCGCTACCATGATCCCCAAAGTAAAAAATGATGGTCGATTCGAGGAGATTGTCATCGCGCAACTGTTTAACGATGCCACCGACCTGGGCATCCATTTCCTGGATTTTATCGTAATACTGGGCCCAATCCTGTCGTATTTCTGGCAGATCAGGATGGTAGGGAGGGAGAGGAACTAGTTTGGGATCGTGTTTGGCTTTGTGGGGACGCTTTCTTATCTGGCTTTCGTGAGAAGTGTTGATGTTAAAGACTGAGAAAAACGGTGCTTTCTCGGGCCGGTTTCGCCAATGAGCCTTGGTGCTAGAATCATCCCATGGCTTGGAGGTTTCTACGAAATTGTAGTCTTCTTTACTGTTGTTCGAGCAATAGTAACCTCTGGCTCGAAGCAATTCCGGCAGGAGCTTAGTCCCGACTGGCCTGACAGCCCGACTGCGCATGTTGGATGCCCCCAGGCTCGTTGCATACATACCTGAGATAATGGTCGTCCTCGCTGGCGCACAAACCGGAGCATTGGACCAGCAATTGTTAAAACGGATACCTTTTGCGGCAAGCGAATCGATATTCGGACTAGTGGCAAACTCATCACCGTAACAACCCAATTCGATGCCATTATCTTCTGAGGTGATCCAGAGTATGTTGGGCTGGTTCTGTTGGTAGCAATGGCCATTGTTCGAAAATAACAATAGACACATCAAACAAGCAATTGCGCCGAACACCAATCGATTGCTGCAACATCTTTGTTTTGCTCCCATCATCTAAACTGACTCCTATAACGATAATCGTTAAATGAACGAACGGATTCCGTGACGGTCAATCAAGCGGCAATTTTGACGTTTCAAAGAAGAGCAACCGTAGGAACTCTTTGGCTTTGAAGTAGATCTCAGGTTCCTTGCTACCGCGAGGTCCCGCTATGTTGAGGGTTTGAATTTTGTTCTCTTGAAGCCAGCTTCGCGCGGCTTTGACTTTCGTGGCCAGCGATCTGCTATCCAATCGAATCGAAGTTCGAGGTAATCGGACCTTGTGACATGGCTTGTTTTGCTGTTCAGCAAATCGACTTGTCAGTAATGTTCCACCTTGAAGACGATCATGATAGAGGATGAGCGTCCCTTCAGAGTCGATAATGTTTTGGCGAGTTCGGTCCGCATAGAGATTGGAATCCATTTCTACCAAATGGTATTGGCTGGGAATAACGCCATCCTCGGAGAGCCGGCCCTTAGGACACCATCCTCCGTGTGGAATGCCCAGCTCGATAGCTGTATCCAGGGCGGCACGATCAACTCCGGTCTGTCCACCTGAGAATATTTTGAGCCGAGCGGCGAGACTGGTTGAAGCTGACTGTTTTTTCAAGGCGGGTTTTCCGATTAGGCGGATCGTATCGATTAGCAATTCCATGACTGGAGAGTTTGGTGTTTCCCACTAAATATTGTAAAGCATGAACTTAGCTGTGGCATAGGCTTCCTGACGCTCAAACCCCCTACTGTCCCAGCGTTAAACTCGGCTATGAAGATATCAACTTCCAAAGTATTCGTTTTTGCGGTGATGCTTAGCTTATGCCTCGGCATGGGTGGATCAGTTCCCACTCAGGATCCTCGGAATGAAAAGTGGGAGGTTGCGGTCGATCCACATAAAGTGATGGGGACCGAAAGCTGCCAAAAATGCCATGCTTCGGAAATTCAAACTTGGAAAAAAACGCCCCACAACGAAACATTCCTAACGTTACACCGAAAACCGGAAGCCCAGCAAATCGCTTCAAAACTGGGAATCGAGAACTTTAAAAGTGACTCGAACTGTATTCAGTGCCATTACACAATGAGTTCCAAACAGGGAACAGGCCCGCTGGAGGCCATCGCCGGGGTATCGTGTGAGTCATGCCATGGTGCGTCCAAGGACTGGATTGCGGTTCATAACGATTATGGTGGGCCTAACGTTACCAAAGCCCAGGAGACTCGTGAACATCGTTTAGCTCGATTCCAACAGAGCATTCAGCTTGGGATGAGAAACCCGGTAAACGTCTATCTATTGGCACAAAGCTGCTACCGATGCCACACCGTTCCCGATGAAAAACTCGTCAACGTCGGTGGGCATAATGCCGGTAGTCTCGATTTTGAGCTTGTCAGCTGGTCACAAGGAACCGTTCGACACAACTTCTTGAGAACAGATGGGCAATCGAATGCCGAAGAAACACCTGCGAGATTGCGACTACTTTTTGTTGCCGGGATGATTGCAGATCTAGAGTTCAGCATGAAGGCCACGGCAAAGGCAACCCAGAAGGCGACTTTTGGAATTACCTCCGCCCAAAGGGCCCAACGTGCCCTGGAACGACTTAAATCGGCACAAGAAAAACTGCAGCAACCTCTGCTTCAAGAAATTATTAACATTGCCAGCAGCGTTAAGCTTAAGCTAAACAATCGAGAACAGCTTGAGACTGCTGCGGCGGCAATCAATGAGCTAGGAGTCAAGTTTGGTGCGACGGTTCGCGGTGATGATCTAATCGCCATCGAATCGTTCATCCCACCCAAAGACAAATGGAAGTAGCACCGCTTCAATCAGAGTTGAATTCGAGACGCGAAATGTTTCGCGTCTCTTCGTTTGATACTGAGCCTAGAGAATTCAGGCAGTGGTTGGTCGAGTCGACCGGCGATCGACGAATGCGGATCGATCTACCCGCTACACCGATTTCGCAAGTCCAGCCAAAATCAGTCTACGGTGTCTGCCAACCAATCAAATCAATGCCTTCCTGCACCGAGTCGCAGCCTCCTGGGCTCAGCGAAGTGGAAAAGCAGTCGCGGTTAGTTAGGCTCCTGGAAAAGCAGCAGGAGTGGTATGATGCGAGAGAACAAGCTCGTGTAAGAGCGGAATACTACCTCGACATCATCGATCAGCATCAAAAACAATGGTTGAACCAGCAGCCCTCGACGCCGCTAGAAAACAGCTAACCGATTCGGAAAAAATCCGTTCTGCTCTTGTGGTCGGAGCCGGCTGGGTTGGACGTCAAATCGTCCTTCAGCTTTCTGCGTTCGGAATCAAAACGATCTGGCTTGATCAGTCACCCGAAGCCTTGAATAACGCAGTGGCTTGGCTGAATAACCAAGGGGAAAGCATTCGCGTTGAGCAAGGCTGGAAGGCAGTAAATGAGCCTTTGGGACCAAGCGTCTTAGCAATCCATGATATCTCTCAAGCGAGGGATGACATCGATTTAGTTATTGAGAGCGTCACAGAGCAGAGCTCCGCCAAACGAAAAGTTTTAACGGCAGTTTCGCAACGTTTTCCAAATGCGATCATCGCTTCCAATAGCTCCTACTTCACCCCATCGGTGTTGCAACGCTTTGTAAGCAACCCAGAGCGTTTCGCGCACTTTCACTTTCACGTGCCGGTTTGGAAAACAAAGCTTGTTGACATTGCAGCGTGCCCAGACACATGCGCTAAAACGCTCGTAAGACTTGAAGAGCTTTCGACACGCATTGATCAAAAGCCCCTGGTTCAATTGATTGAAAATCCAGGCTACGTTTTCAATTGGATGCTGAAGTCACTCATTCAGTCGTCTTTGCAACTGGTGCAGCGACAGGTGACAACACCGGAAAAGGTAGACATGGCGTGGAAAAGTGTAACTGGTATGGTGATTGGCCCGTTTGGAATGATGGACCAAATCGGACTCGATCTGGTCTATCAAACTATGGCAGCCGGGCGATTCGTTGATGGCGACGACGTTTGGAGCCCGCTGATGGAATTGCTAGAACCCTACATCCAAGCGGGCAAGCTAGGTGTCAAAACCGGCTCCGGTTTCTATTGCTACCAAGATCCTCAATGAGGCCGGGACCTATTACCAAACAGCTTCCCACTAAGTTACGTTTTGTATGTGGATGAACGCGTGAACGTGCGGTGAGCCGCGAAAATGGATGCACACATTTTCACCGACGATGCGCCACATATCCCAGATGCCATCCGCCTTTAAGTCGTCCTCAGCATAATACTGTAGGTAAAGCGACTTGAGGCCTCCCACCGATTCCAGCAGCGTTCGCGCTTCTTTGCTATCTTCATCTCGATACACGCCCAGAACAGACGTGAGTGTGCTGTTAAGCAACTCCAATTGATCACTCGACAATTCGCTTGCGGATAACCCGACGAAAGGCTTGGCATGTTGAACTCGGTGTTGGGCTTCGTCAGGAAGACTCTTCTGCAGAAGTGCGGTCTTGCGTTGAGACTCATCTAGCGATCCAAAAACCTCGTTAAACTTCTTGGTCTGAAAGTAAAACAAATTGTCTTCAGGAGACGATTCTTCACCATGGCCATAAGTTACTGGCCCGCCGAAAACTACCTTCTCTTGAGTGTTACCGTCCGCGCGAAGCGTTAGATGTCGGCCCGTTAACATCCATTCAAACTTGTCGTCTCCCGGCTTGCCAAACCAAGCCATACTGTAGGCTTCAATCCCACCATCGTCGTAATCGGTTTGCTTTTTGATTAACTCAAACCCGTCTTTCGACGTCAGTTGCCGGACGATCTCCACTGCCATGTTCTGCTGAGACTTGGAAAAAAAGTCCGAGCCAATAAGCGGCTTGACGACGTGCCAATTCGCGGAAACTTGTTGACGCAGCGGATCGGAAAACAACTTGCAAACTGTTTCTCGTTGCGCCGAGGTGAGCGACTGAAATAGTTCCCCAATCACGTTCTCTGCCGAAGGCTTGCTATCCAAACCAAAAACAGACCGTCCGGACGAGACGAGAGCTGAAGCCGATGCGACGGAGGCTGCTGTCAGAAAAGACCTTCTTGAGGGCTGAAAAATGCTCATGATTGGAATCCTATGACGGGGGGATTACGATGTGCAGCCTCCCAACGCGGTAGGACTCGCACAACATGTTTAAAAATTCGACTCTCTCAAAGAGCCGGAATTGGTGGGTGGCAAAATCATGTGATACGTCAATCACTGGAGAAATCGCCATCCGTATTGTACGGCCTAAGCGGAGTTCTTTGGAAGATGGACTGCCATTAATCCGCTATTTCAGTGCCGATAATGCCACCTAGATAGCCGTCGGGTCGAGTTACACGAGGCATCGCCGTTGTTGGAAAAATCGAGAATCGACCACGAATGGGGAGTTCTGATGGGAACTGATCACCTGCTGCAATCATCACAGTCCGTATTTCCCTACCTGCTAAATCCTCGATGGTCCTGGTTAATTTCGAAAATCTAGACGCGGCTGGCTCGCAATATTTTTGCTGCTAGCCATTATGGATTGGTGGACTCACAGCATGAGACACTTTGTGAATTCCACCGCGACGACACCACTCGGATCTGTTCAATGTTTGGCTTCTTGAAAAGACATCGTTCAAAAAAACGGCGGAGTTCCGATAGATTCCTTTCCGCATCGGAAATGGAACGATTGCTAACCAAAGAACGCATTCGATGCGATCGCTATGAGCAATATTTTTCATTGATCGCCGTTCATTTCAACCAAGTGCCGGAGGTTACGCGAGCGACTCAGGAGCATTCGTTAACGCGCTTTCTGTCAACTAAGCTGCGCCTCATCGACGATTTCGGCGTCCTTAGAAACGGAGGCCTCGGCATTCTTCTTCCTATGACGGATTTAGAAGGGGGAAAAGTGGTCTTGGGCAAAATCCTAAACCACGCTGACCAGCACGGCTTGAGTATCGAGGCGGACGTGTTTGCATACCATGGTCGCTTGAACACATCGTCAAAGGATAACGGCGCAAACGATATCGATGACTCGTACTATGGTCACCTCGAAAGCCATGATCACCTCGGAAGATTGGGGGACGCACACGATGAACCTCTGGAGGACAAAATCCAGGCCTTCAGAAACCACTGGGATTTGAAATCTGCGGCCGATGGTTGCCCAAAGAACGAAGCTGAGAACCTGACATCACGTCCACGGCTCCATGCACCTCAAAGCGATGTCATCGTTTCGGATATCAAAACGAACATCAATCGGTCCGATTCGGCTATCCAGTGCTTTGATCGCAATTCGGCGGAAATCTTGAAATTGTGCACTCCGTCATATCCGATTTGGAAACGTCAACTGGATATCATCGGTGCATCGATTGGCTTAATCGGCAGCTTCCCGATATTGGTGATCGCTGGAGTTGCTATCAAACTAACCTCGACAGGTCCCGTCTTTTTTAAGCAATCTCGTTGCGGGCATTTCGGCAAGCCCTTTTTGATCTACAAGCTGCGGACCATGTCTGAGAACGCCGAGCAAACAAAACACCTTTTAGAGGATCTCAATGAACGGGACGGCCCTGCGTTTAAGATCCAAAACGATCCTCGGGTCACTCGGGTGGGTAAGTTTCTTCGTGCCACGGGCATCGATGAACTTCCTCAACTCATCAATGTGCTTAAAGGGGAAATGGCGATTGTTGGACCGAGACCATTGCCTGTTTCGGAAGACCAAGAATGCTCAACATGGCAGCAGCGCCGCTTGGATACCAAGCCTGGTATCACCTGCTTATGGCAGATTAGTAAAAGCCGAAAAATGACCTTCGACGAATGGATGAGGCTCGATCTTCATTATTTGAAAAAGAGAAGTCCGATTTATGACGCTTCACTCATCATGAGAACTATCAAGGCGGTTTTCACCGGTCGAGTAGGGCATTAAACTTCGTTTGGGGATTCGTTCATCGTGACGATGTCGGACGAAAGAAAACTCATCCCCACAATCACGATTCCTCCTTGTGGATTCATTTCCATAACTCGAAGCCTGAGCATGGCTCGGTCAACAAAACTGCCAGGCGCTAATTGATCCGGCTCGATCTGCTTCTTGAGCCACTCTTCAAGGCTCAAACCTTTTTCTTCACCGATGGCTATACCGTAAAAGGTTTCGAGGTCGCCAATCTTGATATCAGCTCTCAGGGGAAATTCCAAGAAATGTGGCCAATTATGATCGGCTCCCGCCGCGGCAGGTCGCGAGAAAATGCGATCCACCATCGCCCTAACATGTGGCTTGAGAACAACGATGACGTGATCGCCCGCTTCGATGCGCGAACTGCCTTTGGGGAGCTTGATCTGATGATTGTGCACGATCAACGCAACGATAACTTCCTCGGGAAATGCAAGCTCGCGTATCAGCTTGCCGGCCACGCGACAATCACTATCGACAAAATAGTCAACAATGTCTCCATCGACATCTTTGAGCGAACTGATTTCGAGCGTTACCGCCGACTCCTTTTTCGCAGGTATCTCTAACCCAAGCTTCCGTGCAACCCACGGCAAACTCCAACCTTGTAACACCGCAGATACCAAGACAACGAAGAACACGACGTCGAAGATGATCTTAGCGCTTTCGATTTTGATCTCGCTGTCGAGATTCGAAAGAAGCGGAAAGATCGCTAACGTAATGGGCACAGCACCCTTAAGACCAACCCAGGAAAGAAAAAGCTGTTCACGAAACGAAAACCTCGAGCGGCACAAACAAAGAAAAACAGCCACTGGCCTCGCAATAACCAAAAGAACTGCAGCAATCGCCAATCCAGGTAACCACACCGCCAACAGCCTGCTCGGGAAACTAAGCAATCCCAACACGATAAACATGACGATCTGTGCCATCCACGCACCAGCATCGTGAAACATCTCGATGCCACGTTGGAACACAATTTTTTTGTTACCAATGACCATGCCTGTTACATAAACGGACAAAAAGCCACTCCCTCCCATCTGCACAGCCAGTCCAAACGAGAACAACCCAAACGCCGTCGCTAAGATAGGGTACAAGCCTGCGGTATCGAGTTGAATGTTGCGAATGACCCAAACCGCCATGTAACCAATCGCCAAGCCCGCGATGAGCCCAATCCCCATCTGAGCAACCAGCAATCCAATAAGATCCGCAACCGAGTCGACTTTGCCAATCAAAATTTGAATCAGTCCTATGGTCATAAAAATTGCCATAGGATCATTCGAGCCACTCTCCACTTCGAGTGTGTCTGACAACCTTCGCCGCAAATGGACGCCACCAGTCCTGAGTATCGAGAACACGGCTGCGGCATCGGTCGAACCTACAATACTACCGAGCAACAACCCTTGCTTGAGGTCGATCTTAAGAATCCAAGCCGCCGCGACCCCCGTGATCGAGGCGGTAATAAAAACTCCAACCGTTGCAAGAACCGATGCTGGTTTCCAAGCATCCCGTACGGCATGAAACGGGGTCGATAAACCACCGCTAAACAAAATGACCGCGAGAGCGAACGTACCGATTGCATAAGAAAGATAGTAGTCTTCAAAGGCTATGCCGCCGATAGAACAGGCATGCCCATCCTTGAAGAAAATTTGCTGGACAATATTCCTAGCAAAAGTAGTACGCTACCAATCAATATGAGCAGTTCAATCGTTAGCAATTTATCCCCCAGTTCACCAAGTCAAAATCGATCCTTTCAACTTATCGAACCAGGACAATCTTTGCTAGTCAAGAATTTTAGACCATTCCATTCGCGATCTGCCGGAGCGGTCAGCGACATTCAGCCATAGCTATCTAAGTCGCACGCTGTATAGGACTCCGCCTCCGGTGATATAGAGTGTTTTTGAGTCCGAACCACCTAACGTGCAATTCGTCACTTCATCGGTAGGAACTGGCAGAAAGTCTAAAAGCTGACCAGTTATGTCCAAGACATAAACTCCCGCACCAACCGTGTCATCCGGTTCATACGGGGGATTCGATCGATTGAGCCCACCGGCTACATAAAGTCGCCCCGCAGCGTTCTCCACAAGCCCATCAGGACCGCGTCCTCGCCCCCAATCAAAGAGCATGGTCTTCGAGCCCAAATCGACACTGCCATCGTCGCGCAATGCGAATCGCCAAAGGGCACGAATGGTCTTCTCGGAGTTGTTATTGTTATCGGCAACGAGCAAATATCGGTCGTCTTGCGTCACTAAGACACCGTTAGCTCGGTCAACCTCTCTGCCAATAACACGCGTCACTTTGCCATCGAGATCGATTCGATACACCCCTTCTACAGTCTTGCCTGACGCATCGACTTGTTGCATATCCTCGCGATCACCGTATCGCGGATCCGAAAAGTAAATCCGCCCCTTGGAATCAAAGGTTATGTCGTTTGGCTGATTGTAAGGCTTGCCTTCATACGAGTCGGTCAAGATCGTTAACTTGCCATCGCGATCCATTCGAGTAACCCGACGATACTTGGGCTCGCAGCATAACAACCTGCCTTGCTTATCAAATTGCAAACCATTCGTTCCAGCTCCCTCTCGAAAGATCGACTTTTCTCCTGTAAGCGAAAGCCGCTGTATGTTCCCATTGCCACTGGTGAGGATACCAAACTCAGCATCCCATGCTGGCCCCTTCAATCTTGAGCGTCGCTCCTGGCTCAAAGACTCGTCGACTCTCAACGCGTGGAATGGAGAGCACCGCATTGGCGAACTTCTTACCCAGATCTAAATAGCCTTCGGAATCATAATGCCATGGATCCGAATAACCATAGACGTCGGTATCAACGACCAACCTTGCAGCGGCGTCTTCCAACGTGAATTTTCTCTGCTCGGCACGGACGACATCTCCATGTACCCACGTGCGAGAAGCCTTGTCTTTTTGGGAATAGGATATTTGACCTATCACCACAGGCAGGTCATCGACGCGCAGCGACGCTCGCATGAGATCCATCAGCCGTTTCAAATTGGCTGCATACTGCCCGGCGATCTCTTCCGTAGCCAAAGCATCACTCTCCCCCTGCATCCAAAGAATTCCAGCCGGCACTAGCTTATCTTTGGTCCCGTCGCCATCGATGTCCTCGATCGCCATGGCGTTTCGCACGGTGGCTAGGAAGTGATCGTATTGATTGATGTCGCGATAGTCTCCCCGGGTCGACTGAAAATCTGGCTCCCAACATCCCCACTGTCCCGCAGCGGGAGCCGCAATGGACGACCCATTCCTCGCATATTTGATGATGGCAACTTTACGATTCGGTTTCCGTTCCCTTACCGTCTTGGCAAAACTCAATTCCAAACCGAATCGGTCTGATTTGTTACTGGTCACTCCATCGGTTGAGTAACCAGTCCCGTGTCCTGGTCCTACTTGTTCCCATTGCCCAAGCCCCAGCGCGGGAACTTGATCGGTCATCGCCGTCGAATGAAAGATCCAAGCTCCGTCGACCGGCTGCTTCCAATCATCCGACAATTGGGCATTCGTGCCAAAGCCCTCCATGTTGGATTGGCCACCTAGGAAATAAACGTCGAACTCGTCCGCCGAAACATTATGCGTGCCGTTTAAACTGCCGACTAAGCCGACGGCAATAAAGGTACTTAGGAGCAGTCGCTTGTTAATTATGGAAATCCAACGAGTTGTCATGATGTTGCAGATCAACGTAAGTGAGAGAGGAAGGTCACGGGGACGGAACAACGCCCTGTAGGCGACCGAGTGGGGTTTCTTTAGCATAACCACCGCAGAAGCAGGCGTTAGCTAGGCCAAAGAAAAAATCAACGACTCGAACGCAAATCTCGCTCGGTCTTCGTGGCTGTGGCTCCCCTTCATTTGCGTCTCGAGCAGCACCAAATCGTTGATGAGCTTTTTGGCCCGCTCGCGACCGATTCGCCGTAACCGCGTTTCTGCTTTGGCCAAATCAAATCGATTAAACCCGGCACGCTCCAGTGCAGCTCCCAAGGAAACTTTCTCACCTGCCTTTTCGGATTGCTCAATAATTTGAGCGGCAACCCCGAAACGCCGCAGCGACCAGCCTACTTGTGCTGTGACACCAATGGTTGTCTGCCCAGCATGAATGAGTTTTTCCAATTGCTCCATGGCGACTGCCACTTTCCCATCAGCAATGGCATCAGCCACCTCCCAAGCGGTCTGGCAACGCCAACCACCGACCAACTCGAGTACTCGCTTGTCTGGGACCTTTCCCTCCGGGTTCGCAAACAAGGCTAGCTTGGCAAGCTCGCAGTCGATTAAACCACAGACTGCACCGATACGCTCTACGATGATGTTCGCTTGACTCGAAGTTAATTTCACTCCGTGTTTGCTGCTCCCCCAATCGATTACCCAAGCGGCAATGGCTTTGTCATCCGGTGGGTTACCCCACGATGATTTCTGCGGCGGCGTGCATTTGACCAGGATCCCCTTTTTTCCGATCTGGGAATATAGCTTTGTTCGAGAACCAGCAACGTATCGCTCGGTGCGGAATCAATCCATTTTTCGACCAAGTCTTTTGCCTTGGAAACCATGGAGTCCGCTCGCCTCGCGATAGCGCATCGAGCACCAAGATCATCAAATAACGATCTCGTCGCCAACTGATCATGCACGTCTCGCCATTGCGAGTCCTCGCCATCGTAACTCCGTATCGATTCGGACCCTAGCTCACTCCCATGGAGCAAGTGCTGGATGCAGGTACGTCGCAAGAAGTCGTCGGTCCCAAAAAACGCAAAGACGGGCGGAATCGGCTTGGCAATGGGCGCT
>JALOQS010000326.1 GCA_025459355.1 Pirellula sp. | reverse complement strand
GGAAGAGGAAGGACGAATCGAGCTCCGGAACTTCGGTGTGTTCCAAGTTAGAACACGGGCTGCAAGGAAAGCACGAAACCCGCGAACCGGCCGACAGGTCGAGGTTCCCGAAAAGTTTGTGGTGACCTTTAAGCCAGGCAAGATCATGGAACAACGGGTCATGGCCATCGAAGGGACGTCACTCGCAGACAAGATACGAGACGACATTGCGTCGGGTAAGTTATCTGCTGGCGACGACGACTTTGACAGCAACGATAGTACCGCCGAAGACTAGCGGGCGAACGGTACGAATGGAATCGAGACTTTACGGAGATAGGGAAATGCGACGACGATTAGGATGGTTGCTTTTGTTGGCTTTCACGTTGCCATCGGTTGGTTGCGCATTGCCAATCTATTCCGCCAGACCTGCTAAGCGTGCTGAGCAGTTGATCTACACATCGGAAAACATGCGATCCATCGTCCAAGAGTGGGAACGCTTTTGGTTCTTGGACATGCCTTCCCATGCAACACCATACCGAGTTCACGGCGGTGTGATCTAATTTCTATCGCTGCCCAAGCGTAGAAGAAAGACTTTTGGATGCACTCGTTCGACGACTGTCTGTCAGTCCGCCAGTGCATCAGCCCGCAAGTGCAATGTCCTGCAAGTGTAACGGCCCGCCACTGCATCGGTCTGTCAGTGCATGGATCGATCTGTCTATTGTCGAGACGGGGACAGTGTGATGCTCCTCGTTCTCTCCTGCGCGGTGTTCTCTTTCGCACCGCTGAAGTGCTATCTGGCCGTCGGCTTATCAAACGCTTTGAGAAGTGCTGGCAAAAGAAACAGATCGCAGATTAGCGCTGTGATCAAGGTGATAACGCCGAGGCTACCAAAGACGCGATAGTCTTGTGTGTCGCTAAAGATTACGGAACCGAATCCGGCCACTAGCACGATTGTCGTCATGACTAGTCCCGAGCCGACCTCTTGAAATGCTTTTTCAATAGCTTCTCCAACATCGGCCGTTTGCGATTGCTCAATTTGGTAGCGCGATAGGAAGTGAATGGTATCGTCCACGGCGATTCCCAAGCAAATCGTGAAACAGCAAACGCTAACAATCTCCAGGGGCTGATTGTTGACTGCCATCCAAGCCGCCGCAGCCAAGAGGGGCATGACGTTAGGAATCACCGAAATAAGCCCCAGGCGGACGGAGCGAAAGGCCACTCCCAAGATGACGAAGATGACCAGAGCGGCGCTTCCCAAGCTGAGCACCAAGTCTGTTACGATTCGGTACAAGTCTCTCCAACGCCAAATCGGGTCCCCCTCCATGCGGATCGTGGTGCTCTCATTGTTTAGGTCGTTGAAGCTCTTTTCTAAGCGTTCAAACGTGGGTGAGTAGGTAGCTGAACCGAGATCCTGGACTCGAAACAAAACGGCAGCCGAGCGGTTATCCGGATCGTAGAGCGTTAGCTTGAGTGGCGGTGGTAGCAGATCGATCATCGATACTTTGTCCAGCGCGGAGCCTTCGCCTGGGAGCGCCTCCAATAATCGCGGCAAGCTAAGTGGATGTCCGATGAGGGGCTCTTGTCTGAGTAGAGCATCGATTTTTGCTAGGAGGTTGACGATGTCCGCTTCTGACCGATCACTATCTTGCCAATTAATGTTGACGCGGCAAACATCCAATCCTCCCATCGATTTATCCAGATGGTCCAGCGCGGTTCGAATTTCGTTCCCTTCTGGCAAGGCGCTCGATTTGCGATCATCGGGTTTAAGAGTCGAGGCGGCTCCTCCAAAGACGACCAAGGCAACTATTGAGATGATCGCAAGAAAGCGATTGTGAACGATGCAAAAACGAACCATCGGTCCGAGGCGTGACAAGGACCGATCCAAGAAGTCTCGGTGCGATGTTTTTGCGAGTCGATAGCCGAATCGCGTTTGGCATGCCAGCGGGATAATCAACATCACCGATACCCAGGTGCAGATAACACCGATGACACACGAAGTACCGAACTCACGCACCACGGAATGATGGGCGAAGAGCAGCGACCCCATGCCGACGGCGGTAGTGAGAGAGGTTAAGAAACAGGCCAAGCCCACTTGCTCCAGCGTCTGCTCGCACGCTTGCCGGGGCGTGAAGCCCTGTTGCAATTTGGCTCGAATATGAACCATCATGTGCACGCCGTCCGTAAAGCCGACCAAACTCAAGAGCACAGGCAGAATCACAAAGCTAAAGGGATTGTCTTCCAATCCGAAATACCTGAGCCACCCCAGTGTCCACATTACTCCCGCGATAGGCGCCAGCGATACCACGATGACGACGATGATTCCACGAAAAAGAAGGAATGCCATGGTCAAGATCATCGAATAACCGATTATCTGATACAGACGTTCGTTGCTTCGATTGTTCCGCTGCACCAAGTCATAAAACGGAACGGAACCGGTTACCGAGATATCCATCTTAATGTCAGGGAATTCCGCAACCGCTGACTTGGCGGTTTCGATCAATTGTTTCGTTAGGTCAGCGCTCTCCTGGACAAAGATAAAGTTATAAACGACTTCGACGAGAACGGTTGTCGCGTCGGGCGAAAGAGTGAACCCGACGATAAGCGGATTTCGGAGGGCTTTCTCTTTGGCGTTAGCAAATCGTTGCACCGACGCTTGCCCAACAGGAAGAACTGGTTCCGCCAATCCAAAGATATTCAGAGGAGGTGCATCATCAATGGATCGTGCGAAAGAAACAATATCCAATTCATTGAGCTTTTCGACAATTCGACGATACGCTGCGGCTCCTCGCATGGTGAAGAGATCATTCGTTTGAATCACCACGACGGCGTGCGAGTTGCCGAAGGATTCTCGACCGATGTTTCGAGTGCGCGAGGAGCGTCTGGATTGTTGCGCACTCCTCCAGCCTTCGTCCTGGGCAGGCTTGATCTCTTCCTGCGTTACCCAGCGCCTAAGGTCTCCAGGCCAATTCGGATAGAGGTAGCCGCCGGCCGCTAGGACCGACATAAGTGCGATAATGAAGATGCCGGTCTTCGGGAAGTCAAGGAATCTACGAAAGATACGCGCCGAGATACCTAGGTTACTTTCTTGCACGTCGTCCCTCAGCAGCCTCAATCAATTCTTGTCGCGTCAGTTGTTGATCTTTGTCCTGATCGATTTGATCGAACGAGTACCTTCTGACGATATCGCTTACTTCGGATCGTGTGATGATACCATTGGAATCTCGATCAAATCGTTTCATGAAGTCATCCGCGAATCGAACTGCTTTGGCGGAAGGCTCTTTTTTGTTTGCTGAATCTTCGGACAGTCCACCACCGACAATGGCAGCGGGTATCGATTGAGCCGTATTCTCGTCAGAGGCAGACTTGGAATTGATCTCGGTCGCAACATCCAGAAAGACGACCGCCATCTCTTCCCACGTTTGATCGCCCCACATGACATACTCAGCAGGATTCGGATTGAATGGGTTCTTTTCCGAGTTATCAAATGAGGTTTCAAAAGAAAGGGATTCGATTTCCTTTACATCGATGGGGTTTGAAAATTCGTAGGCATGTTGCCAGTTGAAGTCATAGTGTGGAACATCCAGCAATGTTTCTTCGGTTCCCCGTTTGGTTAAAGAGGTTAATCGAAACGATTTACCTCGCAGGTGCATGTGGGGGGCTGCGACGAGCACTTTTGCATTACCTCTAGGAAGCCTCACCGTAGAACGAACCGTGTGCGAGTCGGTGAAGGGAGGGATTTCAAACGATTGGTCGATTCCGGCGATGGTTGAAACTTCATGGGTGATTGAATCTTTGTCAGCGAACACGAGTCCCACTTTGGTCAGATCCTGCTCGACTTTACCAATGGGGGTGTAATGCATTTGGAACACAAACTTGGAGCCAGCGGGAACTCTCCTTGCGTATCCTTCGGGATACTCAACGGATCGTTGACCAGGCACAAAGGAGGTCAACCAACTCACCCCTTTGATAGGCTCACCGTCAGGTGGTCTGATGAACACAATCGCATGGTGCACAATCGACGCGTTTCCTGG
>JALOQS010000076.1 GCA_025459355.1 Pirellula sp. | reverse complement strand
CAAACGGCACACTTGATTTCTTGACGCCGACGTTCGAATGCGATCCAGCAAAGGAGGCAACATGGCTCGATCGCGTTGACTGAGAACTGGACTCAGGTCCCGCCCAATTTCAATCCATGAAAACGCACCGCAACATGGACAAACAGAGTCAGAAGCGGGGGAGGAAACAAGTACCAAACTGACTTCTCCGCAGATCGAACATTTAAGCGGTTCACCCTCTGGCGTGCGAGTTGTAATCACGGTTTTACTCCAGCTATCAAACAACGATCCTGACCATCTAGAATGATCTAAAAATCAAAGTGGCTTACTCGATTTTCAATCGCTGAATCATCTTTTCAATGCAGGCGATAACTCATTCCTAGTCGGGGGTGTTTTAGACCCAACACACCTAGATTGTTGCAGACTTTCGCAGTTAAGTCAAAAAACATCGACAGATAAATCCCACGAAGGCCGATCGCCCCATCCGGCCAATTGGCTCCCAATTCGCTGTTATCTTTTTAGGCTGCGAGCAAAGAGCAAACAAATGTGAACGCAAAATCGTCGACACTTTCGGCATAGAAAACGGCTTGAAGATCGCTTCCCCAAAGGCCATTCGTCGGTTAACGATTCGTGTCCTTGAACGCGAACATCAATTCACCTGCCACCTCGCTGACTTGGCCATATTCTCTATCGCAGCGAATGTAGAATACCTCCTGATCTTCTTGAAGAAGCTCCAGAAGCTGAGGTTTCGTTACAAAAGGAACTTCAAAGGGTTCCGCTTTTTTACAAGGTATCGCGACAAGTAAGATGGTGTCGGGATTGTCGTCCATTCTTCCAATTGGTAACCCATCTACAGGGTTCCAAATCGATTCCTCAGCTATAAGAGGGCATACCATATAACCAAACCGAGTCGCAAATTCATGGAATGAGCGATTTGATTTTGCGGCTTCGACATTTTGGGGTGTCGACCACCGAACATCGAGCTTCAATTTGCTGTGCAATTCGGATTGTTCGATGATCTGCAGAATGGGCACCATCCAGTGATCATTTAAAGTTTGGTCCTTTTGAGAGAGATTTATCTTCGGCAACTCACCGTTTACAATCTCATAGTTTGACAATCCCAAATGTAGGTGGCTCAATCGCCCGAGAATTTCCATTCGCATCGCTTCGTACCTAGCACGA
Organism: Pirellula sp.; assembly: GCA_025459355.1. Lineage (GTDB taxonomy): Bacteria > Planctomycetota > Planctomycetia > Pirellulales > Pirellulaceae > JBKCUI01. Next base: position 16,911 of record JALOQS010000076.1, on the reverse strand, counting down.
TTGATAATGGATGCTAGCCAAAGGACGACGAGCAAACATCCGATAACCGCAATGACTATCCTGAGCTTTCGCATTCTACCATCGACCTGCAGAAACAGGGAATAAAGTCGAAGACCGTGTCTTTACGAAAAATCGAAATCAAAACAGCATTCTTTCTACCGTAGCCTGCATCATTATGCAACGCACAAGAAAACGTTGCATTGGCCAGACGACTCTCGCACAGATCCCGTTTCAACGTTCGCGAGCAGAGCTTCATGCTTTAGTCGTTGGATCATCTTGCGTATTCGAGAGTCGTTGGTCAAGTTGCCTCATACTCTTGGCCCGTGCACAGTAAAACCGCACAAGTCTTAGGGTCACTACGGTGAGTAACGTGATGCTTGCAAAACAGGCCAGTTCCATTCCTAACGCAATCCATTTGATGCGAATCGTATCGCTAGATTGGTTCTCATTTTCTTTGCCTATAACCAAAGCCGATGAGAACATGCCATACTCAGAATATTGACCGCTATCCGGCCCCGAAGCACCGAGTACCACCCAGACTTCGGTTTTAGGATTCGCATAGAACCAAGAGAAAATCGAAACGACTACCATCACCGCGAAGAAATCGGAAGTTCGAAGTGTCATGAATGGAAATGGCTTATGCGAGGACGATGAGACCAAGGTTTTTTCGTTTACAATACGTTTTTGCCGAAAGCCACAATGCAAGTTCGTCAAACTCCAGCAATGCTTCCTATCTGACCCCAGATAGGCTACCAGCCCACGTAACTTGCACGCGTGCTGCATCTTCGCCGAGACTTGTTACGGACATACACGATTTTTGTTTTGGCCTAAGTTTCTGGCACAACGAAAAGCTTCGATCTGTAACGATGAGCTTACTTTTCTGACTTCCTTAACTTTTCCAAGATTGGCTTGCCAATAACTCCTCGCCCTTCTTTTAGCCGGGATTCGACATCCTTTCTAAGCTCTCCTTGTGCATTCCAGTACATCGAGATTTCTGACTCTGGCAGTTCCTCCAGCGATCTTGCTATTCGAAATCCAACGTTCTGCGCTTCATAAGACGCTAACCAGTAAGGGCTCATCGGGAGAAGAGGATCGTTATCCCACAGTTCCTCCGTGCCTACAAACCTTGTAGCCGCCCGAAGCTTGGACGGCTCGCCTCGCCATCCACCGCCTCGCAGCACCTTTTGATACGCATTGGTTCCGAACAAGGGGCGATATCGATCAGCAATAGGCTCTTTGGCTTTCATTTCATAGGCATTCTCAAAGTACTGATCCATCACCCATTCGGCTACGTTGCCATGCATGTCGTAAACCCCAAAAGAGTTTGGCTTTTTCGATCCCACCTCTTTCGTACCAACTTGATCGATCTCGTTCCCATCTTCCAGCTTAACGAAATGGGCATACTCCCTTAATGTAGTTACGTCGTCTCCATACGAGTACTTAGTCTGGGCGCCACCTCGGCATGCGTATTCCCATTCCGCTTCTGACGGCAATCGATATTGAATACCGGTTGCCAGTGAAAGCCATTTCGTATACTGCATGGCGCCGTACTGACTCATACTTATCGCGGGCTGATTTCCTTTTCCATAGGCGTAAACCATGCTTGGATCATAGATCGGTGTAGGAGCTGTGACCGCATCGGCTTCCAATTGATCCGCAGGTAATTTGTGCTTTTTTTCCTGCTCTTTGAACTGAGTGTAAGCCAATTGGTACACTTGAAATTCGTTCCATGTCACCTCGGTTTTGCCAATCCAAAACGGTGGCACTTGAACTTCAATTTGAGGTCCTTCGTTATCAGATCTTCCCTCTTCGGAATCAGGGGAACCAAGCTTAAAGGTCCCGCCGGGTATGGGAATCATTTCGAATGACACCGCGCCATTTCGAATCGTCTGTTGGTAAGGAACCATCCACCGCCCATCAGAAAGCTCTACCGCAATTCCATTTTCAGGTTTGTTTGTAACGATTCCGAGAGGTGTAGATCGGGCATTTCCGGAGTCGTTTGTAAGCCCTGATGCTGACCAGCCTATCGCGACCAAAAGCACGACCACGGAATACGTCAACCGATTCCACGCAATGATCTTGTTGACCATAAATACGTTGCCTCCCGTTTATTGGCGTCTAATGTCGAATCAAGATAGGATAGAATTGTACAGCCTCATTTGCTCGACGTTGTCATGAGGGAACGGTTTTATGATCGAGAACGAACCTTCAAGTCCCGAGGTGACTTTTTCAATCTACTCACCGGACGGTCCATCTTTTTTTAAGCGATGCGGCAGCGAGTGGTGCGATTTAATGCCACCTTAATTGCCCAGGATGGTTGCGATCGCAACCTAAGGCTGTTAAAATCTTGTTTTGTGCGTATACGCACGTTCTCTCTTCCTCGATACTCATCCAATGGGAGCCACGGCGCCATGGTCTACAAGAACGAGACTTCTATGCCTCGAGAATTTACTCGTTTGTCGCTGCGACGGTTATTCTATTTGTCCACGTTGCACTCCTCATCGCTTGCTGCAGATGACTCTGATGCAGTGACGCAAGCCAATCGTCCTTTTACTAACCCTGAGATGATCAAGCCCTCGATCGACGAAAAGGGTTTTACCTTTACCGACGTCGGCGCAAAGATCCCAAACTACACACCTAGTCGACAATGGGGCACCCAAGGCGCACCTCTTACGGAGATGCAAAACCCACTACCCGCCGAAGAGTCAATCAACGGCTACTCGGTTCCCCAAAGCTTTAGCCTAGCACTATGGGCCAAGGAGGCCAATGAAAACTGGCCCACCAATAAACAACAAAACAAACGAATCGCAGGCTTGCAAGGCAAACCGATCGCGATGAATTGGGATGAACGAGGCCGATTGTGGGTCTGCGAAACCATCGATTATCCCAACGAACTGCAACCTGTCGGCCAAGGCCGAGATCGCATCAAGATTTGCGAAGATACCGATCAAGATGGACAAGCAGACAAGTTCACCATCTTTGCGGAAAATCTTAGTATTCCATCATCTCTAGTTCCGTATCGAGGTGGTGTGATCGTTCAAGATGGCACGTCGACGATCTATCTTAAAGATACCGATGGTGATGATGCGGCGGACTTTAAACAAGTGCTCATTACTGGTTGGGCAATGGGGGATACGCACGGAGGAGTCGGTAATTTGCAGTACGGTCCAGATAACTGGATTTGGGGTATGCAAGGCTACAATAACTCGACTCCCGTAATCAACGGTGAAAAGCAGATGAGTTTCCGACAAGGCTTCTGGCGGTTCAAACCAAAGTCTGGTGCATCCGATTCGACGGCTCCCGCCTTCGCGATTGATAAAGGAACCAAAAAAGCATCGACGAACACATCGGACCAATTTGATGACCATACCATTCGCATCGAAGCGGTCGAGTTTATTCGTGCCACTAACAATAACACATGGGGACTGGGGTTTAGCGAAGAGGGTTACGTCTTTGGCTCCACAGCCAACAATTGCCCGAGCGTACATATGCCAATCCCGAATCGATACTATGATCGTGTTGCTGGCTGGTCGCCCAAGACACTTGAGAAGATCTCTCCCGATGCGAAATTCAAACCTATCGACGATAAGATTCGACAAGTCGACGTGCATGGTGGTTACACAGCGGCAGCGGGCTCGGCGATCTACACGGCCAGAAACTACCCTAGCGCGTGGTGGAACCGAATTCAAATGGTTTGCGAGCCGACGGGGCATTTGGTCGGCAGTTTCGTTTTGTACAAAGAGGGTGCAGGATACAAGAGCAATAACACGTTCAACACCGTTGCCAGTGTCGACGATTGGGCGGCCCCGATCATGGCCGAGGTTGGTCCTGACGGAAACGTGTGGGTTCTAGATTGGTACAACTACATCATCCAACACAACCCAACGCCAAACGGATTCAAAACCGGCAAAGGGGCCGCTTACGAAAGCGACCTTCGCGACAAGCGTTTCGCCCGTATCTATCGGCTGAAGTACCAAAGCAATAACAGCAAGGATCCGTCGAGTACTTTAAACTTGTCACAGGCCAAAACAACAGAGCTTGTCGCTGTACTCAAAGATAAAAACTTCTTTTGGCGACGAACAGCACAGCGGTTGCTAGTTGAAAAAGCAGCAAGGGACAAAGCTACGCTATCCGCAATAGCAGCGTTGCTAGACGACCAAAGCGTTGATGAAATCGGTCTCAATCCAGCGGCCATGCATGCCATTTGGACTTTAGCTGGCTTGGCGGAAACGGGCAATGCAGAAGCTAAGCAAGCGTTGCAGATCGCTTGCACCAAAGGGTTCACGCATCCCTCGAGCCCTGTTCGTCACGCGGCTGTTTCTCATTGTGATTCGGAGCAGCTTAAACAAGCCGTTGAGCTGAAGCTTCAATCGGATTCGGATCCAAAGGTCAAGCTCGCAATGATGCTTCGGATCGCTGACGGTCGAGCAAGCGATGTTGTCTCGGCGAATCAAATCTCAGGCATGCTGCTAAGCGATGTGTCATTGGTAAGCGATGAGATTTTGCTAGACGCATGGACCTCGGCGGCTTCCACCAACCCAGTTCCGACCATTCTTGCGATCGCAAATAACAAGAATTCTCCACTTGATGTGAAACTCGCTACGAGAGTATCGGTGCTGGCAGAACATGTTGCACGCTCCAAGCCCGATCAAGAAGTCGTCGCTCAACTTCTAGATCTAGATCCGTCGTCCAAGCTGACCGTCTCCGCGTGGGAGGGCCTGTCTCGCGGTTGGCCAAAGGATGTGACGTTGAAACTGTCCGACGCAGCGCAAAAGAAGTTCCGGGATCGTTTCCTAGCCGACTCGACGAGCGTGGAATGCAAGGCAGCCATTCTTTCGGTAGCTGACAAGTGGTCGATACAAGATCTGGAACAAAGTGTTGCCAAGATTCAACAGAGCCTGTTCGACTTCGCGCTGGATACCTCGCTGGATAATGAAAAGCGATTGAGTTCTTGGGAGCAAGCGATCCGACTATCACCCAACAGTGATCGGATTCTCGAAGCGACGGCTAAACTCTTTACAGCACAAGTAACACCGGAGTTCGGCGACAAAGCCATGCAAGCGTTGCAATCTGCAAAAGTCGAGGGACTTGCGAAACAGCTTCTCGCGGCGCGTCGTAAACTCAGTCCAAGCTTGGGGAATAGTGTCTTTCGTGTTCTACTCAATCGAGCGGAAACCACGACCACTTTGCTAGACGCTATCGAGCAAGGTCAAATCCAGTTTAGCGATATGCAACTCGATCAGCGTCAAGCCATCTTGAACCACCCAGACCGCGACATCGCGCGACGAGCAGGTGAGCTGATGAAAGCCAAGGGGGCGTTGGTAACCAGTAATCGACAAGCTCTCGTCGACGAGTGGATGCCAGTGACTGAAGCCGACGGCAGCATAGAAAATGGAATTGCCGTTTATAAGAAGCAATGCGCACAGTGCCACAAGCACGGAGAGTTGGGGGTTGCCATCGGACCGAATCTTACCGGTATGGCGGTACATCCCAAGCCCGAAATTTTGATGAACATTCTCGATCCATCGCGAAGTGTGGAAAGCAACTTCAGGACATACCAAGTGTTAACCAGCGACGGAGTGGTGCTGACCGGTATGTTGGCCGGTGAATCCGCCAATTCGATTCGGCTGATCAATTCTCAAGGCAAAGAAGAACAAGTGCTGAGAGAAGAAATCGACGAGCTCAATGCATCGGATAAGTCGTTGATGCCGGAAGGATTTGAGGCTCTCATTTCCAAACAAGAGATGGCCGATTTACTTGCCTTTTTAAACAATCGAGGTCAGTTCACGCCTCTAACATTGACGACGGCAGCAACGATTAGCGGTGCCAAAGGACTGCCTGGAATGCGGGGCGGCAGCGGGGACAAGTTCGAGTTTCCAAAATACGGAACTCTCGAGATCGAGGGGGTACCGTTTGAGATCCAAGATCCACAAGAAGGGCGTGTCGCGAACATCATAGCACTCCAGTCCGAGGGACCTCGGGGGCGTGCCACGCTTCCATCAGCAGCGACATTATCGTGCACAGGGACCGTGAAAACCATTCACATGTTGACCGCATTGTCAAACTTTGGTCCACCCAATAATGAAAATCCGTCTGCGAGCCTGATCGTTCGCTGTCAATTTGAGGATGGTACCACCGAAGAGCATAGCTTGATCAATGGAAAGCATATTGCCTCCTATCGTGAAAAAGTCGATGCCAGCGATTCCAAAGCGGCGTTGGACGCAAACGGAAAACACATTCGCTATGTGAAGTTTGAGGTCGAAAGCGACAAGCCTTTGAAGACGCTCGAATTCGTAAAGGGAGACGATCTTTCCATCCCGCTTGTGTTTGCCGTTACGGTCGAATCCGCAAAAGCTGATGACCATTGATAGTAGAATTCTTGTCCGTTTCCAACCAGAGTCTTGAACTAGACAGGTGACCATAGTGCGAATTGCATTTCGATCGTTCCTAGGAGCGATGACCGTACTGGGATTTGTTTCCCAATTTTGCGTTGCTCAAGACAATCCTGAACGACCGCGAAGGCCGGGTGGCTTCGGGGGACCGATCGAATTGGGACCCGATGACGTGGCGGCCTACGCCCCGCCGCCAGAGGGATTTAAGAGTCGGCGTGAAGGCATTGATCACGGCAAACTAGAATTGATCGAGTACGAATCGAAAACGGTCGGCACGACTCGCAAGGCAAATGTTTATACACCGCCTGGTTATAACACCGACACCAAGTACCCAGTTCTCTACCTTTTGCATGGCATTGGCGGCGACGAAGGTGAATGGGTTCGATTCGCGAATCCAATCGATCTGTTCGATAACTTGATTGCGGACAAGAAAGCCACGCCGATGATAGTGGTTATGCCCAATGGCCGAGCTCAAAAGAACGATCGAGCTGAGGGGAACGTCATGGCGGCGGCTCCAGCATTCGCCGTCTTCGAACGAGATCTGATCGACGATCTTATTCCAACTATCGAGGCCAAGTACTCCGTCGATACCAGCCGAGAAAGACGGGCTATAGCTGGTTTGTCGATGGGTGGTGGCCAGTCTTTCAACTTCGGATTTGGGAATCTCGATTTGTTTGCGTGGGTTGGTCCGTTCTCAGCAGCCCCCAACACTAGTCCACCTGAAAAACTAATCCCTGACGTCGATGCTGCTAAATCAAAATTGAAGCTGCTTTGGATCTCATGCGGCAACAAGGATGGATTGATTCGGGTCAGTCAAAACGTACATCAGTTTCTTAAGAAGAATGGCATCGAGCACGTGTGGCATGTTGATGGGCACGGGCACGATCCAGCACACTGGAGCAGCAGTCTTTATTGGTTCAGCCAGAGTGTGTTTCAAGACAAGAAACCGATTCAGTAGATCGCGATGGCGGCCCCCTGTGTTCACAGGGGCGTTCGTCAAATTCGCCAGGCAGATCTCTCAGCTACGCATTTTCAAGTCTCGAAGCTACGAACCAACTCATCAATCTGCCGCGTCAGAACCAGCAACCCTTCGCCAGTCGTCTTGAATTGCTCCGCGTTTCTGGACGACTCTTGCGCTTCACGTTCAACAACCGAAAGAGACGACTTAATCACAGTCGACGATTCCGATGACTTCGTAATCGAGGATGAGAATTGAGAGACCGACGATGCTGATGCAATCATATCGCTGGACATGCGCTGGGTCGTCGTGGACTGCTGAAGAATAGCGCCCGCAATGAGTTCTGTCGTGGAACTCAGTTCGCTGATCTTGCTATGGATCTGCTTGATAGATTTAACCGCTTCGCGAGTTGCGAGTTGAACAGAGCCAAGCGACTCTCGAATATCCTCAGTTGCTTTCGTGGTTTGACTAGCCAGATTTTTTACCTCTGATGCCACCACGGCAAAGCCTCTCCCAGTCTCGCCCGCTCTAGCTGCTTCGATGGTGGCGTTCAAGGCCAGGAGATTGGTTTGTTCTGCAAGGTCATTGATAAGATGAGCCACCGAATCGATCGAGTTCGTGGCCTGCAACAAAGATTCGATATTGGCGTTCGTCGTATCGACTAGCTCCCGAGTCGCCGTAAACTCTGCGGCATAGTTGTTCGTAATCTCAGAGACATTCGAGATGGCATGCGACATTTCTTGTAGGGAGTTAAGCGTGGTATCTACCATTCCGACAACTTCCGAGGAAACCTCGCTCGCCGTGTTCATCGTTGCAGAAAGCGTATCAGCAATACCGTTGACCTTCGTCGATTCACGTGTCGTTTTGTGAACCGAGTTCGCTAATTGATTTGCTGACCCGATCACTTGGGTCGCCGATGCGTTGAGACTCATGTTGGCTTCGAGAAGCTTTCGGAACATCGCGCAGATCTTACCACTTGCGGAATTGAACGCCTTTGCGATCTGCCCCAATTCATCATCGGAAGAATCATCGAGCCGAGTATTCAATTTACCATTTCCGAACTTCTCTGTTGCGATCAACAAATCAGATATCGGTCTGGTGATGGAACGAGAACAAATGAGCGCGGCGATGATGGAGATAAGTGTGCTTGCAAATGCGAAACCAACAATTAAGAATTTAGCTTGCCGGTCCATCGCATCGACCGTGGCAGTCGCGCCGTCGACGATGGCATCGCCAGTCTCTTCCATTTTGTCAACGAACTCGATAAGCGATGTCGTCACGGATGAAAATGCCTGTAGTTTGCCTTCCTCCGCTTTGGAGAGTTCTAAAAACTGACGACCCGAAGCTTGCCACACCGCAAATGCGTTTGGAACATATTTTAAGTCATCATTGCCCGCAGAACGTGCATTGATAAGCATCATAGCCTTGCCCGAAACCTCGTCGTATTTTACCAACGCGGACGAATGGTTATCCAACTGATAAACAGTCAAAATCGACTCCCATTGGTCGATCAAATCACGCAATTCCGAGAAGCTTTCATAGTCGGCGTTGGACGCAAAGGAGCCCGACGAAAAGGATTTAAATAGAGCGGCCTTGGACTTTTCTGCCAACGCAGCATTCTCCCTGAGTTGCTCCAAGCTTCTCACGCGATGTTGATTTACGGTCAAGATGTCGTTGAGAATCGTTTCGTATTCATCGAACATGCGTAGAAACTCGAGTACTGTCGCTTCTGGTGTGATGCCAGCGCTTCCGATTGCAGCTAAACACTCGCGAATGCTGTCAGATTTTTCCCGGATAACGACTAGCTGTGCTTCGCGATCATCACCGGCGAGGAACCGCCTGGTCGCTAACGCTTGGCCATTCAAATGTATCGAGGTTTCCATGGTCGAATCTGCAGTCGTCCAACCTGGTCCAGCACCCGACAGATAGCGTACCGTCGAACCCAACTGAGCCACACCGAACAGACCAGATGCTGCACAACAAATCATCAGGACAGTCGTAACCCCAAACCCCAAACCAATACGTAGACCCACACTCGCGCGAATGAAAGACAGCATCTAAAAACTCCACAAAAATCGCTGCTGCGCGTCCCGTCTAAAAAACGGAGTTGGGTGATTACGCTCTCGTCGCAACAACAAATCGTTCATCGGGCTCTTTATTACTTTTAATCTGCTATTTTACCCCCCAGCAGAAAGTTTAACGGCGTTCGCGACCCCAATTGAACGATTCTGACGAACCGTCGGATCGAATCGTTTCTTAAAACGGGAAATCTGGGTAGGCTGTTCCACCTTTACAAGCAATAGGACTGCAACAAAGCTGTTTTTTTTGTAAGAAGCTTGTTCGCGGAAACGATAGATGGAGCTAGAGATCGCTCTCGGTTGGTTCGCCCCAATCATCAGACTGCTGAGAATTTTTGATTAGTGGGGTGACATGTTGCTTAGTAATTCCGGAATCCACAACGGACTGGTCGGTCTTCTTTTCACAACCGTTTTTGGCACATCTTTGCAGGCGATTGAGCCACCAGATGATCAGACGAAAAGCTCTTCGGATGATCTTTTGACCGACACGAATCAAGCCCCAGAGTTAGCTCTGCCTGCTCAACCGAATCGCAAACCGCTGAATGTGGAGACATCACGGCCCAAGGAGTCCCAAGCCCAGCGCGATAAACTCACCACATCGGCCCGCAGCGGCCCCAGAACCACGCAGCAAATTATGCCGGGGCGTCCTGGTCGCAATCTGGATTTGCCTTCTACGGTCGAGGAGGCTCAGGAATCCTCGATTGATTCTCTTGAAGAACCAGTCGAGCCTATCCTGTGGATCATCCCGCGGGAATTGCGTGGAGGTGGCATCACCTTTGAGTGTATCTACACAGGTGAAACCTTTACGAAGGCGAAGGGAGGCATCAATCCAGGTAGGCCAACCAACTATCGCAGCAACCTCGACGTGGTGGCTATCGCCGATACGGGCAAACTCGGTTGGTGGGATCGAGGCAGACTATTCGTGTACGGTCAAAACCTTAGTGGCAGACCGCTTTCGGAATCGGAAGTGGGCGACATTCAACTTTTTAGCAACCTGGATTCAACCATCGGTCCAGGACAGAGACCACAATTCACAGCAATTTCCGAGTATTGGTATGAACAGTTTTTTATGGACGACATCTTGAGTTTTCGACTTGGGAAACAAGATACCAATGCCATTTTCGCGCTAACCGATTTAGGGGGTGAGTTTGTGCACTCATCCTTTGGTGCACCGCCGATTATTCCGATGCCAACCTTTCCAAGCAACGCACTTGGTATCTCGGCATTCTTGAAACTAACAGAAACCGCAACATTGGGAGTCGGTGTTTACGATGGTACATTAGCCGATGGCCCACAAGGGGTGCGATGGGGATTTGACACATTGGGCGAGAACGGTGCGTTCTCAATCTATCAGGCCGAATGGAAACCACAGCTTGGTACCGAAGGGGAGTTACCAACGACGATCCGAACTGGTATGTGGCATCATAACGACAAAGAGGTTTGGACAGAACTCACGGCCGATCCCGATCCTGTTACGTTCAATCAAAACTACGGTTTCTTTTTGACCGCGGACCAGATGATATTCAAAGAGAATGGGGCCGACGATGACCAAGGGCTCGGGGTCTTTGGGCAATATTTCTCGGCCCCCGAGAATCGAAACATGATTGGTGCTTACTTCGGTGCAGGACTTGTTTACAAAGGCTTCTTGCCCGGCAGAGACGAAGACTATCTCGGGCTGGGCTTTGCCCAAGCCATCTTCAGTGATGATTTTCGCACTCAGGAAGCTTTTCATGGCACTGATATTGGACACTCCGAAAAAGCAACGGAGTTATTCTACAAGTGGGTCGTAGGGCCAAAACTATCGCTTCAACCCGATCTACAGTACATCGCTTCACCAAGCGGCCAGTATCGTGACGCAATTGTATCAGGGCTTCGATTCGAAGCCGTCTTTTAACCAGACTATGTTTGGCAGTCTATGTTCGGCGATTCGATTTGGATGCCTTGGATCTTGAAAAGAAATCGGGCGTTCGATTTCTCATGGGGTATCTCGATGCCAGCAACGTTGACTCGTTTGTAGGCAATTGAATCTGTCCCATCGAATCCGACTTAGGACTATCCCTCTCACTCAACATCCCACAAACCAATAGTGCAATTGAAGCGATCGCGACGACAAGCTTTTGTACTCGAGTCTTCATAGCTACCTCACTGTTGAACCGATACGGGGGCGATCGACGTTCGGGACTATTAAAGCACAAATCATGCCGAGCTTGGGACGTCCCACTCTTCTTTGCCAAAAACGCAACCTTCTTTGCCAAACACACAGCGACCACAGCACGCTAAGGCGACCTGTCCCCCCTTAGTGGCGACCAAGGGCAACTTTCGCGGGGTTTCGTGGCGTTTCTTACGTTTTTCCTTCGAATCTCTCCCTATGGCCGTTTCCTGACCTAGGTTAACTCATTAGCCATTGGCTGGAAAGGGTTTGCGATATCGTGGATAAATCGCAACAGCCAGGTTGCATTTAACAAGCGGATGTTGATCAAAAGCAACGACATCCCAATATGCTATGAACATAACCACCAGTCTTTTAGGCATCCTCTTCTTGCCAACCGTATCGAGCATCAAGGAGATACACGTTTCTCCCAGTGGCGATGATTTCAAGTCGGGTACGGTGCATGAACCTGTTCAAACGCTGCACTGCGCACAGCAAAAAGCCCGGGAGCTGAATGGCGAATCGAGAGATTATGCCGTTCGGATCGTTCTGCATGAAGGGGTTTATCAACTAAAGCAACCGCTACTGTTCAATCGAAGCGACTCGTCACCAACAAACCACCCCACCATCATGGAATCCATGCCGGGTGAGCGTGTCGTTATCACTGGCGCAGAATATCTCCATGATCAAGGTGTGTTGAGTTCAGGGCCAGATTTTGATCGCTTACCGAGCAAGTCTAAGACTCATGTTCACTGGTACCGAATTTCCAATGCCGAATTGAAGTCGCGATTGGAGAACTATCTTCGATCTGAGGATGCCGGCATGTTACCGTCTCCTATCGATCTATTCAAACGTGGAGAGTTAATGCCCATTGCGACCTATCCGAGCCAAGGCAGATGGGCCATTGCGGGACAAGACACCATGCCGCCCCCTGACTCTTACGAAACATCATCGCTTTGGTTGCACAGTTTATTCACATCAAACGACCAAGACCGATATGAGCGATTTACCCGCGATAGATGCGACGCCCTGCCACAAGGGGTAAGATACAGAGTTGAAAACTCCATTCGCGAATTGGACGAACCTGGTGAATGGTGCTTTGACGAAGCCACGTCGACTGTCTATTGGTGGCCTACGACTGATGATACGGAATTGAATGCCTCTTCGATTGAAACGTTGTTCTCATTGTATGACGTCGATAACATGATTATTCGTGGGATTTGCTTTGAAGGAGCACGAGTCCAAGGGGTTGAGATTGCCGGTGGTTCTCATTGCCATGTAGAAAACTGCGAGTTCCAATGCATCGGTAACGTAGGCATCCACGTTTTTCACGGCGAGCAGCATACGATCAAAGACTGTTCGGTACATTCGACCGGTTCTTCCGGAATCCGAATGGAAGGGGGAGATGCTGGTCTCGACATTAAGGCTGGTCACCATTGCATTAACAACACGGTCTACCAATGTTGTCAAAAGAATCTAACCAGACACGCTGGCATCGCGGTCTTCGGATGCGGGATCAGCCTCGCCAACAATTCCGTTAGCGAGCTCCCTGATTGGGGAATAAGTATTCAGGGTAGCAACAACCAAGCGATCGAAAACGAAGTTCAAAACGTTTGCTTGGAAACCAGCGACACCGGTGCGATTTACGTGGCTGGATCGCAGGATACCAAACAGAATCGAATCCATGGCAATCATATCCATAACGTCGGAGCCTTTGATCAGAAGAACGCCTTTGCTGTTTACTTGGATGGCATGACCAGCGACAACGACGTTGCACAGAACATCATTCACGATGTGGTTCGCGCGGTCGTGGTCCGCGATGGACACGACAATCGCATTGTTCAAAATGCGATTTACGATTGCCTTATCGGTGTTCAGATTGAACAACGCCAAGAGGTGACACCGAACGAAATCACCTCAAACGCACTTGCTTGCCAACATCCGATTGTTTGCAACCATGATCACTCGGTTTTGACGGCTGCTAACAACACTAAAGAGATCGAGCGAGTATTCGGGAATTATCGAAGCGGTGACTTTCGTATCACATCCAGCAATGATACCAAGCGCGATGGCTTCGAACCCTTACGCTTGCCAAACATGGGAGAACGCGATTCATCGGAGTCCCGCCATACCGAATTGGCAACGAAGTAAACGAAAACGCCAGAGGTAAACGTACCATAGCTGTCCATTTCTGTCGTTAGTGTTTCATCGAGTTAGGCTACTTTGCCACAAGTCTCCGAATGGACAGAAGTAGGAATACGCGAAGATTGAAAAGACGGAAAGCCTAACAAACCACAAGCTGGCGATTGCCGCTCGTTCCGAGTCTACATCTTAGGCCTTTCACTCGATAACGTTGTTTTGAAAGACGTCTCAATTCGATCAAAGAATCAATCGCATGCGAACGTTTTCGAATCCCCGATTCGCAATACCAGCCCGTTGCGCGAACAGAGGGATCGCAATACCAGCCCGTTGCGCGAGCAGAGGGATCGATGGCCGGTTAACGTTCCCGAAGCATTAGCCCCCCGCCCCCCAATCCCCCTAGGCCCAATCGCTTGCGAACGTTTTAGATCGCCGGTTCGCGCGTTTGCGCCCTGAGTTAGAACAGGGCAACCCCTCCCCTCGCGCTTTCGGGCTTGTATTCTCCGTCTTCGCTTCGCGAAAAAAAATCCCAAAAACCAGCTAGCGATCCGCCTCTTCAACCGTTTACAATTTGAGGGATGAGCCGTCACCCCAGCAACACACCCGCAAGCCCATCTCTCGCATCGTGGCTGTTCGATGCCACGTTTGATTCCATCGAATCGCTCACCACTACTTTCTCGACGTCCGCACGGCCCACTTTAGAAACCACGACCGTCACCGAAGTTGCATTAGGCTACCATCGCAACGGACAGTACTCGATCACCGCTATGACTACGTCGACCAGCGAGGTCGCAGAATGCTACGCTTTCACTGCGTATGGTCAACCTACGATCCTGAGCGATTCTGGTTCTCCAATCGGCAATCAGCAATCTCAAATCGCCAATCGCTTCACGTATACAGACAGAGAATGGGATGAGACCCTAGGTCTTCATCACTTCCGAGCTAGATGGATGAGCCTGATGGCGATCCCTGGCGATAGGACTGGGCCTGAATGGCACCATGATTACCCTTGGATTGTAAAAGGGCTGAAAGAATTATGGCCCAATCTCGGAACCGACTCAGACGCCGAGGAATGTGGATGTGATGCTGAGATCCAAGATTTAGTCTCAGAATCGAGAAAGCTGGTTCAACATGGGGCATTAACACCTTCGGGACTGCTTCCCTGTGTAGGTTATTTCAACGCCTTCAATAAGCAGGGAACATGCGAGGGTCTCGATCAAGATATGTTTCCTGATTCACTAGGTTGTGCGGTTTGCGCCGAGGTATATGCTGGGCAATGAGTATCCTCAGTATTGACGAGCTTATCAATAGGGCCCGCTTAAGCAGGGATTTAGTCAACGCGTCATTGATGTTTACGGATAACTACGATGCTAAGCTCTTTAATTTGTCGACAATCCATGAGCTAGTTGCATGTCGAATCGCGGCCGCCATGCATGACATTCGTGGCGTTACCCACAAGTGTACATACGTTGGTTGGCTCGATTATCCCTCTGCAAACGACGCTATACTAACGAAAATAGGCGGGTGGCCATTTCTCAACAAGCTAGATTGGCCCACCGACGAAAAAGGTTTGCCGCTTGCTTTTCTAGCCCAAATATTCGTGGGTAACCTACTTCGTGACTTTGGGATGGATGCGGACTTAATACAGATTTTCGTTCGAGAATACGATCGGGAAATTGGTTCCACATTGAGGTTGAAATCGGGTACTTCTTACGATCTTCAAGTTTCAACACTTGAGTTAAAGCCTGAGGTTCGAGTTGCAAATTCGATTCAACAGTGCATCGAATTCGATAGGAATCTGTACCCGACAATATCTGAGGAAGTTTTTGCAGGAATCCTGCTTGAGACTCACGAGAGTCCGATTTCCACTGATGAACTAGATGATTTAGACAGCTTGCGAAACCTAAGAACAACTAAGATTTGCCCTGGATACTGGGGAACATCTTCATATCGTTTTTGGGGTAACAAATCTGACCTTTTTTCTGAAGATGAATTTCCATTGCTTCAATTCGCAAGCAGGATTCCGAGAACCGATTTTTTTGAGACAATAAAGCCTGTTGCTCGATTAGATCCGGACTGGAAGGATTGCAAAAAGCAACTTGAATTTGTTATCGGAGACGGTTTTTATTACATGATTTACATGGACGCCTCTGGAAAATTGAATGCGACTTATCTTCCCTAAGAAATCGTTCACAGAATAAGAGATAAGACCAGTCAGTAATACCCCTCGCCTAACACGTACGGGTAGCCGGTTGGTCTCTTTGGGCTGATTTGCCGTTTTCCCGATCTTTTCCCTGTAGGATTTCTTGCAGTTCTAATCGGTGCCCAGAGGAGTCGTTAGAAACCGTTTTCGAGCAGATTGTTGCACCGAATTCGGTCGTTAAAAGAGTGTTTTTGGCTTTCGGCGAATATGATCCACGCGGTCGCATGGTGAATGCAACTTTCCTGGAACTTCGGGCATTGTTGTGATCCATGCAATGCACTTAATTCTCCGGCAGTGGTAGTTGGACCATCGATAGTTCAAAGCTACTCACACGAGTGCACGAACACTCTAACTGCGAGCAGGTAATTGTTTCACCGCACGCAAGCTCACTGATCGACGCGAACTCTTGGCTCGTGTACCACCAGTCCATGATGTTGAGCTGCGGGATTCGAAGCTGTCGACTGGCAGTTCGCAGCGCTTGGTGAACTTTGTCATCCATCGTCGTGTAGATCACCGCGAAGTAGCCTATCCAGTGATAGATCTCTTTGATGTCATTCTTCGTGTGCCACGGGCTTCGATACTCCGTGAATTCCATCTCACGCTGACCACACTGTTTGCACTTCGGTTTACTCAGTGCCTTTAAGGCCTCGATGCGTGGCGCTTGGTTGTCTCGGATTTGATGCTCGGCCTCCGAGAGACTTCCTTGAAGGAGGGTTCTTGTATTTCTGGCCGCGTCCGGATCTTCGAACTCTCGCTTGGCTCGTTTGTAATCGTCGATCGCAGAGCGTGCCTTTTCTACCATGGCCGTTCTATCGCGGCCGCTAAAGAGTCCCGCATACCGCATGCGTCTCACTTCTGGAGGGACGATATGCTTGAGGAATCTCGCGACGAATTCATCCCCCGACATGGTTTCTTTTTTGTAGACTTCCTCTCGGTAATCCCATTGGCTGATGGTGACGTTTTCTTCGTCGTCTTCCACCATGCGGGTATCG
>JALOQS010000325.1 GCA_025459355.1 Pirellula sp. | reverse complement strand
CGAGCTCCACGGATTTGCTTCGATTCTCGTTTGATTCCCCCGAAAACGACTCGGTTGTCCAATTTTTCAGCGCTTGCGGGGTAATGACATAGTATGTGGCGGAACCTCGTCCTTTTTTTTCTAACAATCCACTATCACACAGCTTCTTTAGTTGCTTACTTGCGGTGAGCGTATCCACGTTGCGGTTAATATCTCGATACGTCGAATTGTTAATGGCACCTACCTCGCGAGCTGAGATCATCGCTTTCATTTCCTCCTCATTAAGATGGAGAGAATCGAATGACTTGAGCCAAGCTAGATCTTCTGGACTTAAGAAATGGTGAAAGAGCAACATCGCCATAAAGCTATTGTTAGCTCGATCCGATTCAAGCAGGGGGAGTGATAAGCTGTTCTCTGTCATAAGCTCGCGCATTACTCGAATACCACTACCTTTTGTTTCCGCAAACTTAACGTCGTGAAGTACTGCGGCGATCTTTGGATTTCGTGTTTCTGAGCCTGGCTGCCCGAGTCGTTCTTCGGATTTGAGAGAGTAGCCTGGATTCCGGACCTCCAAGCGATTGGAATATCGAATAACCTGAATAGAACCATGGACTTTGTAGTCCCTGTGCATAACAGCGTTGGCGACAACTTCTCGAACGACCCGATCAGGAAGAAGAGGTACTTCTCTACTTTGCACTTCTCCTGCAGGGAGGGAAAACGCTTTAGGAATGTCATCGAGGATCGCAGCTCGAACTCGTTGAATTGCGCGTATCAATGGGGCGCGGATCTCTATCGTATCAAAACGACGATCCGGATCCTTCACCCAGCGCAGCCCAGGAACACGCACGTAGTCAATTCGCATCATCGGAAACAGTCGACGCAGAGCCATTGACTTTCCAAATAGTAAGACTCCAGCAACTGTGGGAGTCTCTTTTCCATCGACACTCTTCGTGGCACCTAATGCACGCAAAAGGTCCTCGTCATTCCACCTAAGTTCTTCGGCTTGTGGATTAACTTCGCGTCGAAGTGTTCGGTAAAAATCGATCGCTTCGGGGTCAAGGTCATCTAACGACGAATCACGAATTGTTTGATCGTCGTAAGTTCCACCAATGCGATCATGATAGAAGACGATCATGTCGTCTTCTGTGCAGTGCTGGTCGGTGGAGCCTATGCGGCGCAGGGCTGCTTTAGGAAGAGGTTGATTCCGAAAGTAAATCGGCTTCTCGTGCGCTCCCGCTTCTGGAACAAATATGGTCACCACCGTTCTGGTGTTAATCTGTTCTACGGAAATCTGAGGCCGAATCGCGACATTGAACGCGGTGGCACATTGCGATGCGATATCTTGTTGCAACTGGTCGGGATCTTGGATTCCAGTCACTTTGTACATCGGCCAAAATGTATCGTCAGCTGGTTCGATTCCCAGAATGAGATAACCACCGCCAAGGCCTGGCTCATTCGCAAAAGCACACACAGTTTCTAGTGCTGACTGTCCAAATTTACTTCCCGTTTTCGCTTCAATGGAAACGCACTCGTCCAGCGCGTTGAGCTCTTCGATTAGTTGTTCAGCCGTTTTCATGAGATCTCCAAAGCACAAGCGTTTCGAACGTCGATCTTGCCAGTGACGGCGGCGGATATCAGTGCGGTCCGACGTTCTTGCAGCAGTTCAATCGCTCGCTCGGCTTCTGCGGTCAGGGCGTCGAGCTTCTCTAACTTAAAGTTGAGCGACGCGACGATTTCTCGCTGTTCGGACAGTGGCGGAACTGTCATCAGGTATGCGTCCACGTGCTCGATATTCAGTCGAGGTTGGGCGGAGCCGTAGACATAGCGTTCCAAATTCCGTTGCCCGACGATGCCTTGCAGAGCGAGGCAAACATAAGCGGGCTCAGCTTTCTGTGGGTCTACTGCGATCCGGGCAGTGGTTTGGGTGATATTCGAACCATCAAGCCAAACGGGAATCATAGCCACATTGCCAACTCCCGCTCCGACAATCGTCATGACAAGGTCATGCTCACGCATCCGCGACCTTGTATATGGAATCTCTATGCCATCTGACACCCGGAATATTTCGTCCGGCGAGCACCATCCCTCGGAGTAGTCCTTGCCGCGAATCATGAAGCGCCCAGTCGGATCAGGCTCGCCCGGTTGAACGATACCGTATGTGATGCGACGCGAGTGCTGAACAAGTCGTTTCAACCTCTTGACGCTCCAATGCTCGGGTACATCGCCGAGCCAGTGGATGCCGGAGGGTTTCAGGGGGGCTTGGGGGTTTAGGCCTTTGGTGACGGCGTGGGAGATGACGGCTTGGCGTTTATCTTTCAGCAGGTCAATCAGCCGCCGCTGCTCACCCACCAGAGAGTCAATCTTCGACGTCTCCCGATCCAGAAACGCCGCTATCGCTGATTGCTCATCGATATCAGGACATCCAACTCTGAGCGTTCGAAGAATGTCTTGACTCACATTCGGTTGGCCACCACCTGTTGCGAGGCTGAGAATCTGCTGACGTAGTCCGATGAACCAATAAAACATGAATCGCGTTAATATTGGCGAGTTACCACTAAACACGCAGCACGCTTGGTTCACAGTCGCGGGAAATCGGAGCATGCCGAGCTTTCCAATCGTTGCGCCGTACATCGCAATCAACAATGATCCAATCGGGTAGAGCTTTAAAGAGGAGTG
Organism: Pirellula sp.; assembly: GCA_025459355.1. Classification (GTDB taxonomy): domain Bacteria; phylum Planctomycetota; class Planctomycetia; order Pirellulales; family Pirellulaceae; genus JBKCUI01. Next base: position 1,366 of record JALOQS010000325.1, on the reverse strand, counting down.
CTCTGCGATCGCTTGTTGAGTGATCCGTTTCTCGCATGAATCGAGTTCGCCGTCATTTAGGTCGCCGGTGTTTATCCATGGGATTTCACCGTCGTCGTAGTAAACGCGGTTGTCTGTCTTTGGTGTGGTGCCACTACCGATTACGGAAAACGCGTGAGCGAGCTTCCAAATCTCCCAATGTTCCGGCACGTCGCCGAGCCATTCAACACCGCTGGGCTTGTACTTCGGGTATCTCGAAAAGCTCAAGAGTCGGTCTCTCCTAGTTGATGGGCCAATTCAGCTTCGATGGCCTCGATGCTGGGGAGGCTAGAAGCCAGCTTCTCAGGCAAAGCCCGAGTCAGTTCGTAGTCCGCAACACCGATCGGTTTTTCCATGTCTCGCAGCGAGTACTCCGCTGCAATTTGGCGCACGTTCCGTGCGCCAATTGCCGACAGGCCGGGGTATTCACTCCAAAAGCGAACCATCCGCTTCAGATTGGTCGGGGAGAATCCCTTCTCTTCAAGTAGTTCGTTCTGCAAATCAACGGCCAGTCTCGCAATGACCTTTGCTCCCCATCCCTCCTCTTGCTGACGAGACGCGATCATGCGTCCCACGTCCCAAGACATGAAATGCATCTCTCCATTCGCCGATAGAATCGCGCGATGCTGTGCTTGACGAACGCGATTTCGGATATCCGCGAGCAAGTCAGAGTACTCGGCTAGTTCTCCCTTTTTCACTTCGACAGCCCTCCGATCATCATCAATATGCGGTCGGTAACGACCTTTAGCTCGGCGTCGATCTCGGAAAGCTCACGTGGAGGCTTGAAGACGTAGAAGTGTCGATTGAAAGGGATCTCGTAACCGACCTTCGTTTTATCGTGGTCGATCCAAGCGTCGGAAGCGTGTGGCAGGACTTCACGTTTAAAGTAGGACTCAACATCTTCACTCAACGGCACGTTCTCGGTGTCGCGGAGATTCGAGTCAGGTTTGGTTTTGCCTTTATTCTTGCCTTTTGTCTCTTTTAGGATATTCCCCTTGTCGTCTCGCTCGGGACGCTCGACTGTGATCGTCCGGTAGCCGAAGTCTTCGTTCTTGAAGATGCGGCTGATGGGGACTCCTTGGGAACCGGAGGCTAGCGATTTTCGGCTAAGGGGCTTTCCTGTTTCAGGGGCGATGTAGACTTCTTTGCATTCTCCAAAGAGTCGAGTGATCTCGGCGATGTGTTCGTCGCTGAGTTCCTTTCGTTTACTGCCGAGACTCTTGCGCATCTTCTGCCAGAAACTACTGGCGTCGATCAGTTGGACTTTGCCCTTACGATTTTGCGGCTTGCGATTGCTGGCGATCCAGACATAAGTGCTGATGCCCGTGTTGTAGAACATGTCAGTCGG
>JALOQS010000075.1 GCA_025459355.1 Pirellula sp. | reverse complement strand
CAGGGGGATCTCTCTAATTCACCCCTTAACTGGCAAATCGTTTTAGTCCTGGCGTGCTACGCCGTAACTGCGTCGCGTTGCGACTTGTTACGGCCTACGAGAGATCCAAAAGTCTTGGCGACTTCGGCTACAAGGGTTGGTAGCCAATTCTGGCCACAGATTGGATGCGTTGCAGACGTGCGGTCCAAAGTCTTGGCGACTTCGGCTACAAAAATAAAAAACAAGCCTGGCGTTAACCAGGCTTGCTTTGCATTTTTACATTAACCAGAGATCAAACTACTCGGCGGTTGGGGGAGCGATGAGTGGCCCCTCGCTACCCAATCCACCCTTGAGCTCAACAGCTGGCTTGTCCGATCGCGACTGAGGAGCTGATTCACGAGCTTCCTTCTCTGCTTCGGCTCGCATTTGCTCATCAGACCAATCAACTCGCTTGCGAGATAGACCGATCTTTCGCTCGTCGCTATCGACTCGAAGCACCTTAACCTCGATCTCATCGCCAACCTTGACGACTTCCTCTGGGTTCTCAACCTTGCTATCCGATAGTTCGGAAATATGGAGCAAACCTTCGAGGGAATCTTCTAGCGAGATGAACACGCCAAAGTTAGTGATCTTGGTAACCTTGCCCTTGACCAAAGTACCTGGTTGATACTTCTCAGGGATGGAGGTGTTCCATGGATCATCATCCAATTGCTTGAGTCCCAGAGCGATACGACGACGGGATTGGTCAACGCTGAGCACGCGGCACTTGACCGACTGCCCCTTGGACAAGACTTCGCTCGGGTGGCTGATCTTGCGAGTCCAAGACATATCGGAAACGTGCAGCAAGCCGTCGATGCCTTCTTCGAGTTCGATAAACGCACCGTAGTTGGTGAGGTTGCGAACCTTACCTTCGACCTCGGCGTTCTCTGGGTATTTCTCAAGCACAACATCCCATGGATTGGATTGTGTTTGCTTGATACCGAGAGATAGCTGTTGGCCTTGTGCGTCGACACCAAGAATCTTGACGTCGATCTTGTCGCCGATTTGAACCATTTCGTTTGGATGGTTGATACGGCGAGTCCAAGACATTTCGCTGATGTGAACCAAGCCTTCGATGCCTGGCTCGAGCTTCACGAACGCACCGTAGCTCATCACATTGACAACTTCTCCAGGGACGACCGAGCCGACAGGATACTTCTCGGCAATGTTGGTCCATGGGTTGTTGAGCTTTTGCTTGAGCCCCAAAGCGATCTTTTGCTTTTCGCGATCGATTTGCAAAATCTTGACTTCGATTTCTTGATCGATAGCCACCATTTCGGTTGGGTGACCGATTCGCTCCCAACTCATATCGGTGATGTGAAGGAGGCCGTCGATACCGCCCAAGTCCACGAACGCACCGAAGTCGGCGATGTTCTTGACAATACCTTTTCGGATTTGTCCCACGTCCAATTCGGCCATGAGGTGCTCTCGATCTTCTTCCCGTTGCTTTTCGATAAGCGAACGGCGGCTGACGACGATGTTTCGTCGCGCATCATCGATCTTGAGAACTTCGCACTGCACAACACGCCCGATGTAGTCACCGATGTCGTTCGGTCGGCGAATGTCAACTTGGCTAGCTGGCAAGAAGACGCTGACGCCGATATCGACCAGCAATCCGCCTTTGATCTTGCGAACAACAGTACCGGTGACGACCTGTCCTTCTTGGACGGTCGACATCATCATTTCCCACTGGATGATCTTCTTAGCCTTCTCTTTGCTGAGGCTGATCATCGATCGGGAATCTTCTGGTGGGGTGTGCTGATCTTCGACTTCTTCGATCAGAACCTTGACCAGGTCGCCAATTTGTGGAGGTGGCTCACCCTCTTCCCATTCATTTTTATGAATCGCGCCTTCGCTCTTGAAGCCGACGTCGACAATCACGAACTCATCGTTGATTTCGACGATTTTGCCTTCGATAATTTGATTGACGTCAAACTGCTTGTTGACGTTTTCTAATTCGCCAAGAATGTATTCTTCGTCGGCATCTCCAAACAAGGAGTCGAGCTCCTTCTCCATGAGATCATCTTCGAGAGAACGAATCAGATTGCGATTGACCATGCGAAAAGAACCTATTTCAACTCAATTTCGAATCCGAACGAGACGCATGAGAAAGCTAGGACAATCGAAAAAGATCGATTGATCGATTTACTGAACTCCTTCTAGGCGATAAAGTTCTGAAGCAGGATTCGACGAGCAGGGTTAGTGGAACCGTTTACTGACGACCGGCAAACGCCAAGCCAAAAAATCAGTCAACGAACATCCAGCAGTGTATCAGCCTTTCTTTTGCAAAGCAACACTAGCTTTCCATTGACGGTTTGCGGACGTGGCTTTTTAGCGATGTGTTTGCGATAGATCTCGTTTGTTTGGTTCCTGCTGTGCCAACCGCATTTCAAGTGCCAACCCATTTACCACGAAAAACATGAGTCAAGCCGCGAACGTTCCTCTCAAACCACTCCGATACGCAATTGGCGGAGATCACGCCGGATTCCTCATGAAAAACGAGGTTTTCCACATGCTTAAATCGATGGCGGTCGAGATCGTTGACTGCGGGACTCACACCGCTGAATCATGCGATTTCCCGGACTTTGCGGAGCTCATCGCCACCAAACTGCTCCGGGGTGAGATCGATCGCGGAATCTTGGTTTGCGGTTCTGGCGTCGGCGTGAGCGTGGCTGCTAACAAATTCCCTGGAATTCGCGCCAGCCTCTGCCACGACACTTACTCGGCTCGCCAAGGGGTGGAGCACGATGACATGAACGTCCTCTGCATTGGAGCCCGCGTTATTGGCCCGGAGGTGGCCTTTGAGGTCGTGAAAGCTTTCTTGGGAGCTCGCTACACCCCTGCTCCCAGACACGCTGCCCGTATGGCCAAGGTGGCCGACATCGAGCGACGTGTCTCGGCCGGTCTTTTCGCGACTAAAAACAATCTTCACGGAAACGGCTAGAGCTGCGATCGCCAAAGGCATCACGGCGACCCAAAGGGGCGTGGGCATAGCTAGCTGTCCAAGCCCCAGACTTTCCAGCAGCCCGAGATTGCTCGCCAAAATCGAAGACACGCATGCTGCCGTCACGTAGCCCAGCGATTGAGCCAACGTGAGTGTCGCAACTCCGACCACCGACGGCTTGAATCGCAACGCATTCTCATTCGCGGAAATTTGAAACGGACAGTTCAAACACAACGCGAGACTGGCCCAGCCCAAAACGGGATTGAGTGACATGCTCATCAAACATCCGCTAAACAAAATCAACCAACCCAACGGACCCACGATTAACAACGATCGCCTAACCCATGGAACGAGCGGGATGGTAACAAGAATCGCAATCTCCAACGCTATCCCCAATGCAAACTGGTAATAGCCCAACGCCCCAAGTCGTGTCGTCAAAAACTCGTGCGAATAGATCCCGAACGACATCTCGCAAACCGCAACCAGATAAACGGTACATACCAAGCCATACCAATTCCATCGACTGCTAGCTCTCGGCTCCTCGGGTGCTGCCGATTGCTTTTCCGAACTCACCTCATTCGATGTCGGGCGTATCGCAAAACAGCCTATCAGAGCTAGCAAGCATGTGGCGGCCGAGATTGCGGAACCTGCAAACAAATGCTGAGTCTCAAGGTCGAGAAACCGATTTCCGGTTGCCCCCATAAACACCACGGCCAACATGTAGCCAGCTGAACCAGCTGCTCTGGCGGCATACGCCAACGAACCCAGCGATGCTACCGCGTTGTGATTCAACAATGTGATCATGCACGATTGCGCACTGCCTAATGCCAGCAAACAAACACCAACATCGATGGCAGGGCTAATAAACACTTTGCCATTGGCGACAAAACTAAGCACGATCCCCAACATTCCTTGCATGACTGCGACGCCGATCGAAGCTGCCAATTGTGCTCTTTGGGGATATCTCAAATAACCTCGCGATTCGGCAAACCGAGCCAAAAAATAGGTTCCGCAGGCAGCGATGGGAATCAATCCCGCTAACAAGCTAGCCGTTTGGGCCGAGAGCGTATGTCGCAAATGCGTTTGCAGAGGAAAAGAGCTAAAGCCCAGCGACAGAAAGAAAACGAAATAGCACGCGACACTAAAGAATATAGTTGCTGAGGAGCCCGGTGCTTGGGCACGAGAGTTAGACACGATTCTGGCCTAGAAGTTGACGACGAAAGATTCATCCTTGAAGACTTCCATAATCGCTAGATAGTTCGCCCGTGTCTAGAGAAGACAAACCAAAATTAACGTCGGAAATGCACGTGGATTGTCGCAATGGTCAGGCTCGACACTCAAATCAACAACGAGGGTAACCAGGGCACCGCTCGCTGCTCAGCGGCAAACTTGTTAAATAAAAAAAATCAGCTCGTCGAGGGAACACGACGAGCTGATTTTGATAGATCATGTCTTAGGACAAGCGGTCCGTATTCGATAAATTAATTATCGGATACGGGTGCTGCTTGCTTGAATGACATGACGCTTGGTGTTCAGGTAAGCGTGTGGATCAACAACAGGTGCTGGAGCAGCAGGTGCAGCAGCAGGAGCTGGTGTTGGAGCGGCTGCTGGAGCCGATCCACAGGAGCTGCAAGAGCTAGCAGCTGGCATTGCATCGCAAGCTGTTGGGCAACCGGAATCGCAGCTAGCCTTCTTTGAGAAGATCTTGCCGAGCAATCCGCCACCGCATCGCTTGCCACATCCGGTGTCACAGCTAGGAGCTGCACATGGATCGCAAGCAGCGATTTCAGCGCCACAAGTTGGGCCACAGCCAGCGATTTCAGCGCCGCACGATGGTCCGTTTGCAGCTGCACAAGGATCGCATGCTGTGTCACAGCAGCTCTTCTTGGAGGCGAGCATGCCGCGAAGCATAGCCTTTCTCCAAGCGAGGTCCTTGCGAATCGCATCCAAAATTGGAGTGCGACGTGGAGTGCAGCAGCTTGCTTCAACTCCGCAGCTTGGTCCGCATCCACATGGGTCTGCGATTTCAGCGCCGCAGGTAGGAGCTGCACAAGGATCAGCTACTTCGCATCCACAGGATGGTCCGAGCAAACCTTTGCCTAGCAGTCCACGACCGTTGCCGCAACCAGCCATTTCGACGCCGCAAGAAGGATCGCAATTAGCGATTTCTGCGCCGCACGATGGATAAGCTTTGGCTGCTAAGAGCCGCTCCGAGAACCATTGAACCTACAACGATATTCCATTTCATCTGAGCCAAATCTCCCTACGAATATGGTCACTGACCGTTCTCAACAGGTCGACAATAGTGCGGTTGAGTAGAGACCGTTTTCGGCGCACGAAGTCGCCGCCGAAATCGCCCTCTACTGGCGTGGCTCCACGCGGCTCTCGCCGCAGTGACTTCGTTAGCCTCGTATCGCATTTGGAGAGTTGCCTGTTAGGCTCTCCAAACACTCACACTCTGTCTGTTTCTCTACAGCCCCTCCGCTGCTCGAAACTTGGTAACGGCTGCCGGCCGAGTCTTTCCTAAACTCCGTTATCTGTGGGTCACCGGCAATTCCAACAACGCGTCGTTCCCTAGACACTAGGTTAAGATGCGTTGTCCGGATAAGGTATCGTCCGGAAGTGGAAACATGCTTGAGAGCGGCGCTTCATTTTTCGAAAAATGCCTGCTCTCAAGAACTTACGTTGACTTTAACGTCGATGAAGTTTGTAATGCAGGGGCAATTTTTTCGGCCGCACAAATTACCCTGCTTAACATTCGTGACGTTAGATCTATCGCAATCGATAACGTCTTCCCTTTTTAACAAGAAGCATCGCTGATGAAGATCGTTTATCTAACCGCCGGGGCGGGTGGAATGTTCTGCGGATCATGCATTCACGACAACGCTCTTGCCAAGGAACTGATCCTGCTCGGCAGCGAATGCTTGCTCGTTCCTGTCTATACGCCCATTCGCACCGACGACGAAGATGTTAGCTCGGACCAGGTCTTTATGGGTGGTATCAATGTCTACCTCCAGCAGAAGATGCCGTGGCTGGCCTACCTGCCTAACTGGATTGACCGCATTCTCAACTCACCGCGATTGATTCGGAGGGTGACCAAGAACATCGGAAAGACGTTGCCGACGTTTCTCGGCGCTTTAACCGTTTCCATGCTTAAGGGTCTCAAAGGAAACCAACGCAAAGAGTTCCTGCGCTTAGTGGATTGGCTCGAAAAGGAAATTCGACCCGATGTCCTCATTCTTACCAACCTGCTCATTGGTGGTAGCTGCTCCGAGATTAAAAAACGATGCGGTTCCAAAATCTTTGTCACGCTCCAAGGTGACGACATTTTTATCGATTCACTCCCTGAACCCTACAAAACCCAAACCATCAGTCTCTTGCGTTCGATCGTTCCCGAAATCGACGGCTTTATCATCCATTCGCACGCGTATGCTAATAAGATGACTGAGCTCCTGCATATTCCCAACGCCCAGATGCACGTCATGCCTCTGGGAATTCCCCTCAAAGATTTCTCCAACCTGCGTGAAGCCAACTCAACCACACGATCGATCGCTGATGGAGCAACAAAACCTGATTTCACAATCGGTTACTTGGCTAGGCTCGGCGCAGAAAAGGGCTTTCATAAACTCGTTGATGCCTTCTGCCAAATCGCCAAGATGCCTGACTACCAGCATGTCAAACTCAAAATAGCGGGCTGGAAAGGCCCCCAACACGAAGAGGACTTTCAACGCCTATCCAATCAATTAAACCAAGCCGGATTGGCTGAACGTTGGCAATACGTGGGGAGCATTGATCGGAAACAAAAGGTTTCCTTTCTGCAGAGCCTAGACCTTTTCTGCGTGCCAACGACCTACGAAGAACCCAAAGGACTTTTCTTGCTCGAAGCGGTCGCATGCGGCATCCCGTACTTGCAACCTGCTCACGGTGCCTTTCCCGAGATTCACGATCGCTTAGTTGCGTTCTCCGCAAAACCACTCGGCAAACTGTTCAATCCGCATTCGGAATCCGATTTTCTAACGATGCTGCAATCAGCAATAGACAATCCAATCCAAAAACAACTACCAAACCAACAGGTTCGAGATGAAATCGATATCGCCAGTCACGCCAAACGGATCTTGCAATTGATTCAAACGCGATGACATAAAACGCCACTGCTGCGAGCATCTCAAGTTCGGTGCCCCGCAGTTCGGCGCACCATTAGTTCGGCGCACCATTAGTTCGGCGCACCATTAGTTCGGCGCACCATTAGTTCGGCGCACCATTAGTTCGGCGCACCATTAGTTCGGCGCACAAAAAAGCTGAGGGGCAGTTAGCACCATTAGCTAACGCCCCTCTTTGTCATCTTATCGATTGTCTTCTAGTGCTACCCTACCCGAACTACTCACGCTTGAGCGAGAAAGCGGTGTAGTGCAGGCCATTTTCTTCCTCAGTCAAAAACGCACCCGAGGGAACCATGTACTTCGAGATCTTTTCGAACGGTGGCAATTTGCGACCCTTTAGTGCAGCGACCAATGCCGTAAAAATCGGATTGTTCTCGGACATGGATTCCATGCGCTCGATGTTTTTCGGGTCGGCCGCCATGTCATAAAAGAGTCGCAGTTGCTCATCAGGACGCTGGTAAGCCATGGTGGAGAACTCGGCACCTTTTAACTGCTCTTTGATCTTGTCCCGGATTAGTTTGTACTCGATCGAATCAGCCAACAAATCATCTCCTCCCTCGTAGACACCCAGCACTCGATCGATCGACTCGACAGCATCCGAGCCAATGATCTGATTTCCTACGATGGTAAAGGCGGGTCGAGGCGCACGGATGGTTTCACTGGTGATTCGCAGATCTTGAAAATAGACCGTATGCTCACCAACTTGCTTCGAAGTCCACCTGGAGTCCGATTTCTTGGCCGCTTCAAACAGCTTCGGCAAAACAACAGTTTTTACCCGTTCAGCATCCTTGACATGGATACCGATAACGTTGGATTGGCTATTGATCTTTTTCTCTGGCAAAACGACCTGAGCCATCGTCACTCGATCATTGATCTGCTCCAACATGTCTTTACGAAAATCGAGATTTAAATCTCTCGAAGCATTCTTGATCACGTTATCTTCAAAGAAATTCTCACCTCCAAAGGTATTCGCAATCTCCTCCACCGCCTTGACGGTTCGCATGATGTCCCAATTCATGGTCATGTACGACACGACAGAATCATCCACCCATAACTCGGGATCGGTCGCTCCGCTCTTGGGACGCAAAGCTCTCAGCACACCTTGTCGATTCGTATCGAGCAACAAGTGGAGATGAGAGATCGTATCGAACTCATTGGTCCCCATAATCACGCTACCACCGACTCCCTTGATGCCGTCTAGCCCAAGAGTCTTCATGGCGGTCAGTGCAATAAACGACGATGGACTTCTCTTGAGCGCTTCGCGAGCAATGGCAATGGGATCAACGAAGAAGGAAATCTGTGGCCTTTCCCCTTCGGTGCCAACACATCGACTCAAGATATCAGTGAAGCTGCGGTTATCGGCGAGTGGTGTGTGATCAATACCGCTTCCCTGCCAAACTTGTGCCAGTGTGTCGATGTAGCGAGCCGAGGAGGCTACGAAGACCCCTGAATCGATAAAGTAAGCAAACTCTCGTCTGCCAGCGAATTGAACAATCTCCAGTTTGCCGATCGATCTAGTTTCACGCTTCCCCCCCCGTACCGATACTTTTCCCTCGACGTTGTCTAACATCAGCTGTACAGCGGGAATTTCGTCTCCCGCTTCGATCAGAATGCAAGGAACGGGATCCTCTTTCGTAGCAACCAATGCAAATGCCAACTCCCCGTTAGGAATGGACAGCAACTCATCGAGACTCACTCCGATCTCTTGCTGCATCCCTTGGGCGAATTGTGCGATACTGCTGTAGAGATCACCGATGATCGGCTTGATGTCGGGATCGTCCATCAGTTTGCCGCCGGCCGTCTGACTCATTTTCTCTTTGAGTTCACGCGTATCGTCGATTCGCACATAAGCCATCGTTTTGGTGGGAAACAGACGAGGTGCCGAGGGACGTTGCCCCCAAACTGTCCCCACGGAAAATGTCGCAAGAAAGCTTGCGGCAATCAACTGGATCTTTTTCATAAGCGGATACTTCTAAACAGTGAGAGTTGCGATCGAAATCGACAAGGAAAAGGTAATCTACCGACGTTTGGGATTTCTGGCACCACCGGCCCCCCCCGACGCCCCTTCATCGAAACCACCTCGAAAATTGCCGGGCATGTTCTGAGAATTGAATGGGTCGCCGGCGTTTTCTTGACCCGGTGCACCACGATTTTGCCCATTATTCGGTTGTTGAGGCTCTTTCTTGGATAATAACGCCATAAGTGCTTTCTCCATAGCCTCGGAGCTTGTTCCGCCAACACTTAGCATCTGCACTGATCCAGTCGGCTTGGCTGCAACATCCAATTCTTTGATCATCTCGATCACCAGCTTTAACAAGTCTTCTCCCTCGGCAGATACCAAGATGGAGTTGGTGATTCGATCGACCCCCATGGATAGTTTCCCGGTAAAACTGTAGTTCATGGCTCCACCGGAATCGACGGTGGCATCACCGCCATCATGCTTGGACTCCTTGTCTTCCTTGCCTTTAGAAAACGCTTTGTCATTAGTGCTTAACAAATCCCTGTAAGCGTCTTTCATGGTCTCGACGATCGATTCGGCTCGGGAAAATTCGATCTTTACCAGCTTGGAGTAACGGAGCTTTTGCTTGGTCGGCTTTTCCGGTACGTCCCAAAGTTTGATCAAGCTGCGAATCGTCTTTAATTGCTTTTCATCGGCTCCAATCACGACAATCGAACTGGTATCTGGATCGGAAATGAATCGGAGCGCACGTTTTTTGCCAATTCGCGGATCCTCTTTCTTGGTACTGGGTGAGTCAAATCCGAATATCCAACGAAGCGCGTCTCCGTCGTCTTTTTTTTCCTCCTCTTTGAAGTAGTCCTTCAAGTTGAGCTCCACCCAAATCGGTCTAGCATCTTTCAAATAGAAAACCTCGTAACCCGGCTGAGGTGGTGCGTTGGCTGTCATCAACTGCTCCAACTGATCCAGGGCGTCGAGATCGTCACCCATCAAAACCAAATTACCCTTTTCATCAAATCGAATCTGCACCCCACCCTTTTTCGATGCCTCGACCGAGACTTTTTCACTCGCCACGTCGGCGCGAGAATCATCCGCGGCGCGAGAATCATCTGGCGGTACGACTAACGACGACAGCTTTCCGCGAAGAGATTGCTCGGTGGGAAAAACAGACGTCACATCCTCAGTCTTGCTCTGTGCTGGCGGTGGACTGGATTCTTTGCTTTTCTTCTGCTCTTCAGAAGACTCTGGCTCCAAAGTAGCACCTGGGGGCGATGCAGCTTTGTTCGCATCCTGCACGGGAAACTCGCTCTCATCAGGTGTTGTCAACGGTACGTTCGAAGTGCGCGACCAAGCCTCCTTTAGCTTTTCTAAATACTCTTTGGTCTCTTGAGAACGACTGGCGTCAATAACGCGAACATTGCTTCGCTTGGAACCCTTGGGAGGAATCTCGCCAAGCTTCTCCAGTAGCTTGTAAACCTCTTTGGTTTCAATCTCATTGGCCCACAGCAATACTTGATTGTCCTGCGTATTGGCTGCGACGCGAAAATCGTCCTTCTTGTCGTCATTAGCCGATTTTCGCGAGCTCCACGGATCGAAAAAGAATCGATTGTTCGTCGACTCATCCTTTTCTTTCTCATCCCCGAACAGGAACTTGATCGTATTGGCGACATCCTCCGCCTTGAGTCGCCGCAATTGAATAACCTCCATCTCTCTGGCCGAACCATCGAGCCGATCGATCACTTGCTGAATGACCAACTGATCGCTCAGCGAACCGTAAACGATGAGGGCTCTGTTCTTTTCATCGACTTCTAACTTTGTTGTTGGCTCTAGTACGTCCATCGCCACGACACTCGCCACGAGCTGCTTGGGGTCCAATGATGCTAGCCGATGGACTTTCATGCGTGTCTCCAAACGCTGGAGCGTCGCAGCATCGTCGTTCGGTACATCGACTCGTTTCACAAACGCTGCGATAATCGCCATCTTGTTGGGAGGTGCATGTACGATGACGCTATTGCGTCTCACGTTGGCAGTGATGTGAATCTCCTTTTCCGCTGCGTTCGGCGGCTTGGCCGCTCCACCCCTCTGTTGCTGTTGCTGCATTTGCTGCATCATCATTTGCTGCTGCTGTTGTTGCATCATCTGTTCTTCAGGCGACATGGGCCGAGCATTCGCTTTGCTTTGACTTATGCCCAAGAATGTGGCTAACTGCTCTTTGACGGTATCTGCCCGCACAAATTCGAGCTCAAATTCTTGAACTAGACGATCGAGCGCATCATCCGATTGTTCTTGCTCTAACATGCGGTAAATTTCTGCTAGATTGCCAGCACAATCCATGGCCTCGAGTCGATTGGTTGACTCGAGCGCGGTCAACGTACCATTCTTGCTAATCAGCGACTTAAAACTCTCAACCACCGTTGCTGCCACCAACGATCGCAACGGAAACGATGTCCTTACGAATCGATTAGGTGGCAGGCTTTGCAGCACTTCAGCTGGCACTTTAGGAACAAGCGATACATTGATCCCCTCTGTCTTTACAATTTGCAATGTGCTATCGAGCTCCAGCATGGTGTAACCGCGCAGCAGCAAATGTCGATTGAACAGATCACGCGCTTCTTCAACCGTGAACTTTCGCTTTGTCGATAAATTGACTTTACTGTTTGGCAACTCTTGCCAATCGAGAGTCATGTTGGAAACATCAGCCAGCCATGCGAGCAGATCGGGCCATTCCTGATTGCGAAACTGAAATTGAATCATCCCGTCTTCATCGGGCTTGACATCAAACTCGCGTTTGTTTGGCGGTTCTGTCGGAACGCTCTCACGTTTGATTGGCCCCTCAGATGCTGGCTTTGCTGCGTCGCCCGGTTGCCCTGGTGCTTTATTCGGTGCAACACCCGGTCCCGCCGCGTTAGGTGGCTGCATTCCTGGCGTCGCCCCCGCTGGTGAGCCTACGATTGCTGGTGGCATTCCCGATGGTATCGCCTGAACCACTCCGTCGGGCCCAACGACCACTTGCCCTCCCCCCTCTACCGCTTGAATCGTAGTAACGCCCCCTCCACCAAACGGATCGTCTTGGCTATGCGCGTACTCATGCACGAAGAGGCTGGAACAAACCAAAAGCAACGTAATCGGTATGCCGAGCTTGAATCGTTCAGCTTGGTACGGTGAACGAGTATGACACTGAGAACGAGTACGGCACTGCGAACGAGGATATTCTGTATGAAGCATGTTGTGTGCGTTGAATTGGGGCACGATCTCTTCCGGGATCATTTATCTTCCTGGATCATTTTTGGTTTAGTTGGATTGCGAGGGACGAGACTCTTCTTTGATCAAAAGCTTGCGCCATTGCGAAATGGCTTCTGGCGAGTTCTTTTCTGGATGAAAGCCCAATGTTTTGCCAGTCAAACTCGTTAACTGAACAATCGCGAGCAACCGTTCGTCCTGCTGGTTGCTGGAGAGCGATTCGATCAACAATCGCTCGCCACCATCCTTTAATTGCGCCCCGGATTGAGTCACGACAAGCCGCAGCACATCTTTCGTGCGACTTTCGAGATGCGTTGCAACGGATTGCACAAAAGCCTCCATACTTTCTTTATTACCGAGCAAACTTGGCAATTCCGGCAACCAGACTTGTAGGTGAGTGTACGCTCCCTTTCTGGGCAGAAATCCACCCGGGCCTAACAAGCTATCGAATCGACCCAATTGACATAGCACCCTGACCGCAAACGATGCTGTCTCGGCTCGCCTGCTTTGCGAAAGCTCTCGTAACGACTCGACTAACGGCTTAGCCTCGTCTTTCTTCAAGAATTTGATAGCATCCTGCCATGCGAATTGGTCAATGGACCGGGAAACACTGGTGCGAAACCAAGCCGGAGCAGATTCCATTTCGGTCTTGGTTATTGATTCGGCACTCACAACACTAGCGACTTCGCCAACATCTAAATCTGCCGACTGCGCGATCTCGTCCCGTTTCCAGTCGATACCAACCGCGCCTTGAATCCCATACAACTTGGTTTCGCTTCTCGTATTGAGCTTCGAGTTTGCGATCTCCTCGCTCGTCGTTTCGCTCCACATGTGACGAACCTCGATCGCACAACTGGAAGATGCGTCTTGGAACAAAATCTTGAACGCACCGTTTGGAGTTGTAAAGTTGACACTGTTACCGCTCGGAGTCGGAAACAAGATGAACTTGCCATAAGGAATAAAAATTGGAGCGGCTCCTTTGCACTCGATCTGTGAAGCATCACATACCAGGAATCGAATCCCCTCATTGGTCACCAACTCAGTGCGTTGATAAGCAGGCACGATCACATCGCCAATCGTCAAACCGGAACCTGATGTCGCTTTCTGCCACTGTGATTCCGGATCGACGGGATTGCTGTAAATCACAAGACTCTCAGCGGACTCCTTTGACTCCGGCAGCCACCTGACAGTGGCCTCTTTGGACGCCCCGCCGTTCTGCATTGAGTTGTTGGATTGCGCGTCAGATGTGCTGGTTACCGACTCGGAAACCGCATCTGCATTTGCCTCCGCTGGATTGTTGAGGCCCGATGCTTTGTCATCGAGAGCGAGCTCTTGATTATTGCCCTCAACAACATTGCCCTCAACAACCTGGGTAGCGTTTGCTTCGCTTGAGTTATCCTGAGAGGGCATGTCGGCCCGAGAGAGCATGTCTGATTGAGGGATTGACGCAGAGTTGTCTCCACTCGGCTTGGAATCGCTGGCGTCTCCCTTGGTGACACGCCCCTCTGAGTCTTGGTTGGTTTTTGTTTCCGCAATCGAAGTGTCTTTTTTTGCCTGAGTCTTTGCAAGTTCCTCGTCGCGATTCCCGCTTGAGACCTCGATCGATTTCGGATCAGCAACCGGATTCTGAATTGCCAACATGGATTTCAATTGATCCACAGGCCCTATCGCCAATACGCCAACCACAACCAATGCAATCACCAACAGTGCGCCGACCAACGTCGTTCGAACCCAACTCCGATCGTAACCTAACAAGTATTCAGGAACCTGATGCCCTAATCCCTCGTTCAGCTCAATTCCTGAACCTCTAAGCTCACTGGATGACAAACGAACGGCAAGCGATGCATTTTCGTTCGTCGGGATAGCGGAAACGGCGGGCTGCTGGTCATAAACGGCCTCAAATTTTCCAATCTTTGGTGCATCGAAACGGACCGTACTTCCGTCCTTTCCCAATCGCAAAATCTTGAGCCGACTTGGCTTCACGTTAGGAGTCACCGGCATGGCCAGCACGCGATCACGGAGCTCCTTGGAAACCTCGACAGGAGCGGAAAGGGCTTTCGTCAGAATGCGGTGACAGCTTCCGACCTCGCTAAGAAGTGCGTTGTTTTCCAAACAGCAACGCTCCATGGCCGGTATCTGATCCAAAGGAATCGTATCATCCAAATACTCGGCAATATGATTGGGATCGAACCCAAACTCCTTGGCATCAACCGGGATCGGCGCCAACCTGGGATTGGACATTCCCTCGTCGATCCGCCTGGAAATCTGCTGTGCGGTCACGCTGTCTCGAAGCTTGGATTCCAGCAATATCGCATCCTTGTTGTCCAATACGCCATCGCGGTACGCTAACAAGGTTCTTAAAGTAAGTCGCATAAATCTACTGCTTTCGTCGCAAACCAGGGGCTCTCGTTGATCCCTTAGTTAGTGACATCTGGATGGAACTTTCGTTCAAAAATCTCTAAAAAAGCTCAATATTTCACCTTCTTTTTTGAGGGGGCTTTCGATTTAAAGTCCCCATCAGCAAAGAATAGCGGAAATGGACGGCTTCGGAGGTGACTCCGCTCGCTCTTTGGCTTGGGAAAGACGGCCAGTTCCCTCAAACGACTAGTGCCGCATCCGCGTCGGGTTATGATCGAGATCACTTCCAAGTTGCGGCACTAGTAAGCACCAGAAAAACGGCCTCGATCCCCGGCCGCTTCCTTAACACCCGTTTCTGGATCGATCGTGAGTATGACTGCCGATGCGGCCGGTTTCTTGAGTTCGAGGCGATGCCCCTTTGCCTTTAACGTCTCCAGATCCGGCGATAAGTTTTCGGGTGCCGTCAAGCTACCCAGCTTGGCGGGCTCGTGGCCAAACCAATTGATATGGTGATCGGTCCCAAATCGGGGACTACGGGCTGCCGCGAGGGGCTCCATTCCGAAAACGAGCCTATTAAGAAGAACCTGTAGCGACGCTTGATCCTGCTGATCCCCACCCGCCACGCTAATGGCCATAACAGGCCGATCGCCTCGCATCACCAAAGTCGGAGTCAAGGTGATTCGAGGCCGTTTTCCCGGCGCGACAATGCTCGGGTGTCCATCCCAAACATTCAAACCTATCATGCGGCTACCCAGCTCGATTCCGGTCTCTCCTGCTATGACACCTCCCCATCCGCTCGGTGTTGCAGAAACAACATTGCCCATCGCATCTGCAACCAAACAACTCGTTGTGTCGCTGCTAAAGCCACTGTGAATCTTGTATTCTTGCGGGACGACTCCCAAAAGAGGCTTTCCGTTCCAGGGATCGCCAGGCAACTGCTCCTGAGACGCTTTATTAGGATCGATCAAGCTTCGGCGCATCGAAATGTAATCATCCGAGAGGAGCTGCTGGATCGGAACCTCGACAAAGTCTGGGTCTCCAAAATAGGCATCGCGATCTGCCAACGACAACTTCATGGCCTCAATGACCATGTGAACGTAATCGACCGAATTGTGGCCCAGCTTCTCTATACCTAAAGCATCCAACATGCGTAGAGCCTGCAGCATGTACGGGCCTTGGGTCCATACGCCGCACTTGTAGATCGTATAACCTCGAAATGAGATCGATAGTGGATCGTCAATTCGCGTTGCATGCTGTGCCATATCGACGAAGCGAAGCAGCCCGCCGCTGGATTGCGACCACTTGTCTAACTCGCGCGCTACGGGACCTCGGTAGAAGTAGTCAGAGACTCGCCGTAGTCCATGCTTACGGTCTTGTCCTGCGCTTTCTGCCTCGACCAGTCTTTCGACCAATCGCAAAAAGTTTTTGTGATGTTGAACAAAGGCGTTGGCTCTCTCCCGAGCTTCCTCAGGCTTGCTGCTGAATTGTTTGTCTTTCTCGGCGATTTGGACGGGATCTTGGCTTGCTCGCCCCCGTAGAATTTCGAGCATCGGCTGAGCGCATTGCGTAAACGACTTGGTCCCGAAGCGATCGAGGGCTGTCAAACAAGCGTCCAGAAATCCGGGAACAACCGCGTTAGCGATGTCTCCTCGGCCTTGGATCACACCCTTGCGGTTTTCATGAAACCATTCCGGGGTTGCCAAACGAGGAGCTGCACCTAAGCCGGCGATGACTTCCACAACCTTTCGTTCTGCGCTATACACCATGATCGGCACTTCGCTACCGAAACAAAACAAGTGATTCTCGACCACAGATTGCACCAACATGCTGGCGACGGCGGCATCAATCGCGTTACCCCCCTGTTGTAAAATGAGCAGGCCAGCATCTCGTGACTCTGGGCTTCCCGTCACGATCGCCGCGTTCGTGCCTCGCGCATTCTTGTCACTTCTCTCGATGGCAGTTGTTGGATCGGTGGGAACCTCGACACGATCCTGTGCAAGCAGACTAGGATTCAGGGAACGAAAAACAAAAATCAGAACCAATACTGGTTTCCACCACACCCTTCGTATCACCAGGGAGTCGGTCAACGAGAGCCATGAATCGCTCGCGACCAAGACGCGATTGTCGATTGCCACAGTCGGTTGGATGTCCAATCTAATCTTCGATGACATTTGCTTCGTCGGCCTATACTGAGAGCCCAAAAATTGTGGGATGGATATCCCTAACCAGAACATAAACTGGGTGACTAAAAAACGGTCGCCCCCCAATCGCTCGCTCAGTCTAACATCATTGGTCTTTGACGTTCGACTTTTTTCGACATGTCCCTTTCCACCGGGCAAGTTGACTTAAAAGGCAAATGTGCTATTCTGGCCGGGTTTTTTCCGCATTTTTTGCGACCTAGCTCAAAAATCCTCCAAAAACCGCCCGAACTTTACCATTTCTCGCCGGTGCAGCGATCACTCTCTGCGTCGGCGTTATTAGTTTTGTTAACACGAATCCCCTAAGATTTGCAGGACTCAACATGAAGGCTCCCCTCGAAGCGATTGCCAAGGCAGATACGTTGATCGAAGCCATGGGTTGGATCCGGCGTTTTCGCGGCAAAACGACTGTGATTAAGCTTGGTGGATCGCTCATGAACAATCCTGATGCGATGCGTCACACCTTGCTCGACATTATCTTTATGGAAACGGTCGGCATGAGGCCCGTGGTGGTCCACGGTGGAGGGCCCTCCATCAATAAGGCGATGGAGGCGGCAGCAATCGCACCGGTATGGATCAAGGGACGTCGTTTTACAGATCCTAAAACACTGGAAATCGTTGAACGAGTTCTTGGCTACGAAACGAACGAGTACATCGCTAACGAAATTGAACGGCTCGGTGGACGAGCAATGAACCTCAATTTTAAGACGACCAACGTTTTGTTTGGCGAGAAGCTTTCTCTCGATGAAGATGGAACACCCATCGATTTGGGCTTTGTGGGACAAGTAACCAGGGTCGACCGACAAACGATTGAATCGCTGACTTATACGGAGCAGATCCCTGTCATACCCTCGATGTGTATCGATGATGCGGGCCAAAAATACAACGTCAATGCCGATACGGCTGCCATGGCCGTCGCTGAAGCATTAGGGGCCGAGAAACTTATCTTCATCAGCGATGTAAACGGTGTCCGCCGCGACAAAGACGATCCGGAAAGCGTCTTACACTCGTTAACCGCTGCGGAGGCCCGGCAACTCATTGACGAGGGTGTCATCGCAGGTGGAATGATCCCAAAAGTGGAGGCTTGCTTAGCGACTTTGAATCGCGGAGTTGGCAAAGTCCACATCATCGATGGTCAACTGCGTCATTCGCTTCTCCTCGAAATCTATACAACAGCAGGGGTCGGAACAGAGATCGTTCCGAGCCGAAATGCTCCCTCAACCAGAATCACACAGAACTGAATGAGAAATGAAACACATAAGATCTCTTCTCGACCTGTCTATTGACGAATTCCATGGAGTCCTCGATCTGGCTGCCTCATTAAAAAAGCAGCTGCTTGGCGGTGAGCGACCGGACCTGTTGAAAAATCGAACGGCAGCTCTCATATTCGAAAAAGCCAGCCTCCGTACACGCGTCAGCTTTGAGGCAGGTATGGCGCAACTCGGCGGCTCCGCACTCTTTCTGACCGGCGATGTCGGATGGCGTCAACGTGAATCCATTGGCGATTTCATTAGAGTTTTGGCAGAGTATTGCGATTTCGTGGTCTGTCGCGCTATCTCGCAAAATACAATCAATGAACTGGCCGCTCATGACGTTGTCCCTGTTATCAACGGCTTGACCGACGAATCTCACCCCTGCCAAGCGCTCGCCGATTTTATGACGATGAAAGAGGTCACGGGCTCAGTAGAGGGCAAACAACTTACATTTGTTGGCGACGGAAACAATGTCGCACGCTCACTCCTCGCCGCTTGCTCCATGGGCCGAGTCAAATTTCGACTAGCGGCCCCGGCTGGGTATCAATTCAAACCGGAGCTGATCCAGCGGGTCAAGAATCATGCGAAGTGGGTTGATTTCGAACAAAGCGACAATGCAGCGGCCATGCTTCGTGATGCGGACTTCGTTTACACCGACGTTTGGACAAGCATGGGACAAGAAGCAGAGGCAGAAAAACGTAACTCGGATCTTCGCCCTTACCAAGTTAACGAGCAACTCATGCAGCTGGCCCCAGACCATTGCAAGATTCTTCACTGCTTGCCCGCACGCCGAGGTATGGAGATTACGGATTCGGCCATGGACTCTCCTGCCAGTATCATCTTTCCCCAAGCTGGTAACCGAATGCACCTTCAAAAAGGGCTTCTCGTTTGGCTTGCGAAACAAAACGGGCTGATCTAACGTTGGCTTTAGGGTTTGGACACGGAATCGATTAATTCATTCCATTGCGATTTCAACGAATCGATCTGATCACGGCTCCAACTCTGCCCAACGTAGCTAACGACGTAAAGCAGAACAATTCCCAGCACCGAAGCGGGACACAGCATCCATATCCAACGCCACTCATTGTCCTTGGCATGCATCGACGACAAAGCAAAGAGCAACGCGAATAACGCACTAAAGACAAAGGCTAGATAAAGCACCCACACCAACGTCCAAACTTGCTGACGCGGTGCAAACCGGCCGTAAATTCGCGTCTCCCCACCGTGATCATCCATGCTGATGGACAAGTGGTGCTTTGAGACCGGCACCACCATTTGAAACGTGGGCCGCATGGACAACGAACTAGCCGAGGATGACGTAACAGACAGGGAAGACATGGAGAGGGCCCTTGGTCATTTTTGGACTTAGCGCACTTGGAATTGTAGCACAACAATCAGAACAAGTGCCCACCAACGTGTTTTTACGGGTTCATTGTTAACGGCCTACGATGCAATGCTTGTAGGCCGTAACCAGTCGCAACGCGACTTAGCTACGGCACAGCACGCCGTTTCGCAATACAGACCCTCTGCCCGCGGGCAAAGGGATCGATGGCCGGTTAACGCTCCTGATGCACAAGCAACTCGAACGCCAATCCCCCTATCAACAATCGAATACGTGGTTTCCAAATCCGCGATTCGCGAGGATTAGGCCTGAGTCGAGACGATGCCTGCCGTAACTTCACCGAGCCTTGTTACGCCTACTTTCCCTCCAAAAAAAACCAATAACCAGCTAGCGATCCG
>JALOQS010000003.1 GCA_025459355.1 Pirellula sp. | reverse complement strand
CATCGCGAAGTTCGACGGACCCTTTAGTGGGAGCAAAGTTTACAACAGCAGCGGATAGGCTCATGAGAGTATGGGGTGGGAGGTGAATGGCAGTGGGACGGCCGTTTAGGATACCGCATGCGGGTTTTCCCGCAATCAGGTCTAAGAGATCGGTCTGATCCGACTGATCCGACCGATCTGGTATAATGTCTGACGGTACGTCAGACTATTCAGGGGGGAGATCACGCTATGTCTCGGATTCGCAAAAGCGGAGGGTACCGCAAACTGGCCTCCTTTCAGACCACGACCATCATCTACGACGCGACGGTCTGGTTCTGCGAAAAATTTCTCGATGACCGCAAATCTCGCACCGTGGACCAAATGGTTCAGGCCGCTCGCTCCGGTCGACAAAACATCGCTGAGGGGAGCCGAGCCGGAGCGACCTCGTCTCAAACCGAACTCCGACTCGTGAATGTGGCTCGCGCGAGCCTGGAAGAATTGCTGCTCGACTACGAGGATTTTCTACGTCATCGGCGTTTGATTCTCTGGGCTCCTAATAGCCCAGAGGCTTCGGCGGTGCGAAGCGTTGCTTCGCAGTGGAGAAAAGATCAGTCCGATCTAAGAGATCAGTCGGATCGGACTGATCTGACCGATCTTTCAGACCAGCAACGCTGGTCGCTGTATTCTCGATGGCTGGAGCATGGCGATGCAGCCGTTCGAGCCAATGCGATTATCTGCTTGATTCATCAGGCGAACTATCTGTTGGATCTGCAGATCGATGCACTCGAACGGCTCTTTATCGATGAGGGCGGTTACAGCGAACAGCTAGCTACCGCTCGATTGCGAAAGCGCTCTGAAAATCGATCTCAATCGAACGCAACCGAGAATCCCTCTATTCCCGCATGTCCGAATTGCGGAGGGCAGATGGCATTGCGAACCGCCAAAGAGGGTCGCAATGCCGGTAGTCAATTCTGGGGATGCACCCATTACCCTGCGTGCACGGGCACTCAGCCTATATAAAAGACGCCCCTAGGATGCCTATTCGTTACTGCCCAATCAATTGCAACCAACCAAGACTCGTGACCACTAAGGCAGACTCCGAATTGAATTTTCCTCCCAGTGCACCGGGTAAATCTAATAACTGTTCTCGACCAATCGCTTCTTGCAATGATCGTTCTAATGCGCGATAAGCTGATACCTGTCGCATGCTTAGTCGATCGCTGCCTGGCACGTAATCGATAGGCAGAATTCTTATGCTTTCTTTACGAAGCATATTGAGACTTGCTCGACTTAAGGTTAGATCCCAATCCAACTCGATTCGACAATTTTCGATAACTGTGTCGCCATCAGAAATGGACTTCAATCGAATAATGGTTTTGAACCCTTCTTCGGTGCACGTTGCTTGTATCGCTGGCGAGGGATGGAAAACGAGTCTCACGTTAGAACCGACAACGCCTGTCGGGTGATCTGGGTTTTGGTCTTCTGCCGTACCGGCTGGCCGAAACGTAATACCAAGCTGCGATTTCATCAGCTTTGATTGCAGAAGGAGACTAATCAACGACTCATGAATGGACGCGACTGTTCCGCTCGTAATGACCTGAGGTGGTGTTGATGGAGCAAAGTTAGCAAACGAATGGTCGTAGCACCGAATCGAAACAGTACTGTCTTCTGTAGACGATCGATGCTCAATGGCGAGTAGATCCGCAGACGTCGCGACCAGCGTATTTCTAAGTTGCACCAACGGGCTCATATCGATTTGCCGGGTAAACATCTCTACCGAACCGTCCAATCGTTCCCTGAGGGATCGTTCAGTCTCCTGTTGAGCTTGTAATTCTGATGATCGTTTTGACGATTGCACTTCGCTAATGGTTCGCTGTCGCGCGACGCCACGCGAATTGGGCGAAATCGAATCGTAGCGAATCGTCGTCGGCGCCGAAGCGACTGACTGTCCGTACGACCATCGCCCCCAACCGGTTAACGCAATTCGTTTCGCAGCCGTAACGGCAGCGGTCGAAGTAGATTGAACCGAAACTTCCGAAATGGATCCGCGACTGGTCGCTTGTGAGGTGCCGGAGAGAGTTATCTCCCATTCGACTGCGTTGGCACTGGGTAACAAGCGTGTGTTTTGCGTCCCCGTCATCGTGCCAGAACCATTCATCTGCATGCGGTTATAGTTACCGGATGTGGAGAAAGTTTCGCTTATGGGTTGCGATTCGTTTGCGACAAGACTTGATCGCGGAGTTTTGATCACTAAGTTAGGAAACAAACAGATGCCCCGAACCTCGCGTACTAAATCGGTAGCTTGGCCGACCAACTCGCATTCTCGCAGTATCTTTACTAACTCTTCTTGTCGCCCGCGTGTTGGTTCGCTCACAAACATAGAGAACGCTTGCGCGAGTGAATCAAGTCGATTCTTGCGTGTTTCTGCCGTTTCGCCGCTGAGCTTTTGGAGAGCGAGAGCGTTTCGTTCTCGCAATTGTCGGCTGGCCAACGATAGCTGCGACAGATTCATCGATTCTCTGGCAACATTCCATTTCTTTAGGATGGCAGGAGAAACGATAATCTCGGACTCCGACTCAAACTTTTGTTGCGACGTACGAAGAATGGAATCGTACTCAAGAAAGGTTCTCCACGATGGATTTGTTGCGAAGAAGCCACTTAGTGAATTAAGTGTTTGAGCTAGGTTTGATTGGACAACAAGTAATCCAGACACGTTCGCCGGTGAGTAGGATACCAATTCGTTACGAGCTATCGACCATTGCGATGGAAAGCGAGCGGCTAGATCGGAGTTAGGCTGATACGAAAAAGCGGTGTCTTGACCTATTTGACTCGTTTCTTGTGCGGGAACAGCATGAAAACTGCCGAGCGATAACATGACGGCCAGTAATGGCGAACAGCAATGTTTTACAATCATGGGGCCGAGTCCTATTAGCGATAATGAGAGTTTTGGAGTGAACGTCGGATACACCAAGGGTGGAAAACAGTGGCCAGTAGGCAAGCCACGCAGGAAACGATTGCAACCGCTTGATACGCGTTCCAACGCAGGCTTGGAAAAAGTTTATCCATGCCCCAGAGGGACAAAACGATTGCCGCTACACCGATCATGCCATGGAACACTCCGATCACGGATGCCGGCCAGATCCAGTTCTTGACCGACAAACGTACCTTGGTAAATCCAAAATAGGGTTTCAAAATGATCCCGGTCATCCATCCGAAGAAGCTAGTAAAGAACGGAAGCACAAAGGACATCGGGCCGAGAAAGGCCATGAGGCCTCCCCAGCCAAGGTGGGTTATATCGTCGCGTCCACGAAAGACAAGCCAAGCCCATGGCGCATTAAAAAGGACGACAATCGCGCACTCGCGAGGTACCGCTATCCTCCAGACGTATCGAGAGAGACCTCGCCGTGCCTCGGACGATAATGAAAAGCGACCCTCGGAGGGCTGATTAGACATGGACTGCGGAGCCTCCATCCACGGTCAGCGTTTCTCCTTGAACCAAATCGCTAAGGGGGCTAACCAAGAACAAGACCGCGTTCGCAACATCATCTGCCTCGAGTACCCGAGTCCCCATCATAGATTTGTGAACTCGCCCCGCAAACATTTCCTCCGCACCAGGTAAGCGATCGGTGGAGTCGGTTTTGACCAAGCCTGCTTTAACGATGTTAACATTGACTCCGAGGTGCCCGACCTCGAGTGTTAAATGTCGAGCGATGCTTTCCAATGCTGCTTTCGAGCCACCAATAAGCCCGTACATCGGCAAGGCAATATCGGCACCATGGCTAGAGATAGCAACAATCTTTGTACGATAGGGGCGATTCACCATGAGATCCCGAGCTTCGCGAGCTAGATAAACCAGGGAAAGCACGTTGGTCGCCATGGCGCGTTCAAAGTGTTTCGTCTCCGAATCAAACAGGCTTCGAAAACCGCCGGTTGCTGCGTTACAAACGATGATATCGAGTTGTCCAATTTCTCGATTGATGAAACCGATGAGTTCTCGTGCATCTTGCTCCTCGCTAACATCGGCTTTGACCACCCAAGCTTGTCGGCCTAGACGTTTGATTTCTTTCGCCGTTTCGACAGCAGCCGTTTTGGACGACACATAGTTAACAATCACATCGCTGCCCGCTTGAGCTAGTTTCAACGCGGTCGCTCGACCGATACCACGCGAACTGCCTGTTACCAATGAAACTCGGTTTCGTAAATCAATCATGTTGTCAATCTAGGTTTAGGTTACTAATTCGTTGTTCTCGATGGATGGATCTCAATGAATGGATCTCAATGTGTTGATCTAACCAAGGTGGCTCGATAGCTGGTCATTTCGAACAATACCTCGCCGGTTTGGCTCAAGACGGTTCCTGAGAACCGACCTTCGTTAGCGGTCAATTCATCGAGTGAAAAGATCCCGTTGTAAACATGTCCAGCGATCGACTGGGAATAGATCGTTATGGAATCGATACCAGAAGGAATCGCCACTGCGCCTGGATTTCTGGTCCACGCTAGGACGCCACAAGCGAACAATGAGCTATCGATAATTCCCATAGGAGTGAGCCAAGTTCCAACTCGTTCTCCACCCATGGTCGATGGTTCTTGGCCTCGGAGAGTCGCGATGATACCGTTCTCAAAGTACTGTGTTTTTTCTAGGCATCTAAACGGAGGGCCATGATAAATCACACTTTCCTCGCCGGGGTAGCCGACGTTATGCCATGGAGCGACCGGTATGTGTGGCAATCGTTGGGACGGAGCTTTTAAGGAGACAGCTTTGAGGATTGCGGTCGCTACGACTCGCTCGGGATCTACCGTACGGCCGCGCGAATCTATAAAGGGGTAGAACAGCGTGGCTTTCGTATGGGTCGGTGATGCCTCTAGTTTAATGAATAAGGATTTAGCATCGTCGTCAGCAAACTTGAGACCATTCTCAACGTAGAGGTTCTCGACCGTTATTCCGAGTCTGGGGTCGATCAGCCCGGCGGAGGCGGCAGACTGCGACATCAACTCCGCGATTCCAACGAGGGGCATGAGCGGTTTGCCTCGAAATCGGTGTTGGGCCAGAAACGGGTCTCTCAAGGGGTCCACCACGACTTCGCAGACAATGGTGTCGTTGATTATTGTTGGTGTTGGCTTCAGAGCATATTGGGCAGAGCTAACCGGATTGGGGAGGTTCTGCTTCGGTGCAGCAGATTGATCGGTATTGTAATGAATCGCGAACAATCCAGGTTGGTCGGGCAGTGACAAGGACGCAACCGCCATAGCGGAATCCAGTACCGTTCCGCAACCGGTAATGAGTGCAGATCGTATTCCTCGTCGTATCGAATGCCATCGTAGCCATTCTTCGGTTACAGGAAGCTTGGCTGAATGAGAGGCGATCAGCACGACATCTCGGATGCTGTCAGGCTGAGTAGCCATCATGAGTTGAGACAGAAGCTTGGTAAAATCGACTTCACCGATCGCTTTCGATTCACTGTCCGAGGGCGCACACAGGATCATGCCCGTGATGGTATCCCCAGACTGCTCGCGAATCGATTGAAGAGGATTAACAATCGCGCTGAACTGTTGCCCCTCGATTGCGTTGCGCAATGAGTGGTCACCGCCGCAGGATGATAGCTCTCGTTGTTTCTGAATCCAAGCATCGATGTCGATCGTGGCCATTTTAGCTGTCGGAACGCTCAGAGTCTTTGCGAAACTCGTTTGCATCGAGGAGGCGTTTTGACTTACGATGACCCAGGTACCAGCCGGGCGAGAGCTTGGTAATTCGCTCGGGTCGGGTTGATCGACATGCACGAGTTCCGAGATCCAGCGACTCGAATTTGAGCGATGAATCTTGGTCGCGTCTTCGACAATCACGGACTCTTCGTGCAAGCTATCGGATTGGGCTGCGGGAGTAACGTGATTTGACATCCATACGGTTTTGCAGATCGTAAACTTTTCTTGAAGAGCTGGATTCTGGTCGAGCAAGGCACTTAACCAACTGGCCTCCGGTGTAACGGCTTGACCAAAGAATCGATCTTGTTCTGCAATCGGATGCGCATTGCCCGCAACGATTAACTTGCGAGAGTTCGCGGTTTGTTTTTGAGCCCAGCGGCTTATGAGTTCTTGGGGGCGAGACACAAATCGATCGAGTCGGTCTCGTTCTTTTTTCCAACCGAGCCCAAGGTAAGCGTCGAGATCGAGCGAGCAGAGCCAGAAGAGGTTGTTTACAGGTAGATTCAGCAGAAGTTCCCCGAGTCTTTCGACGTCAGTCTGGTTGGTTGGGCTAGGAACGTAGAGAACTTGGCAATCGCGAGCTTGTAGCTGATCTAGAAGATTCTTGGCCGTGTTATTCGTTCCGACGATCAAACATAAGCCTTCGAGTTTCTCGTGGGTCGATGATGGTGCCTCAGACTTGACCCATCTTTCGATTTGTAGGCCAGACTTAACGGATTCGGCGGGCGTGTTTGATGGTTCTGCGGCTGTAGAGGGAACGACCGAATCAGGGAAATAGAGTTTGTGATATTGCCAATCGGTGATAACAACTTCGGCTGGACAAACAACGGAGCTGTTTGAAGTGCCGTCGGTTAGGCATGATTGACCCAGCTCAACCTCGGATAGGAAATGCTCCACTCCTTCGTCCACAGGCATAAAACGCATGGTTTTGAGCATGGGGGAATGTTTGGTTTCAGGGCGTGCAGCCATGCCGACTTCACCCCACGAGTGCCAATCGAGAGCAACAGCGTGACATTGAGGATTGAGATACGCGTACCTGGCTACGATCTTGGTGAGCCATTCGTTTGCAGAACCGTAATCGGTTTGGCCGATGGCTCCGTAGCGACCGCTGATCGATGCAAAGGCCACGAACGTTTTGACCGGTTCCTTAGCTGTTGCATTCATCAAATTCAGGGCACCGATCGCCTTGGACTCGAACGTCTTCTGCACAAGAGGAAGCTTTTTGCTGGCGAATCGGCTGGCCTTTTCGAAACCGGCACCATGCACGACGCCAACAATTGGTTCGCCCAACGCATGGATTTTCGCGACCAAGTCTTGAACAGCACTGAGTGAGGAGACATCGCACGCGTGATATCGGAAATTCAAACCAGCATCGCGCATGATCTGAAAGTTTCGTTCGATTTCCATCGCTTTCTCGATTGCGTTCCATTGATCTGCGGCGGGTCGTTTTTCGGCAGCTGCTTTGCGTGCAATATCCGAGCGGAGAGCTCTTAATTGGGTGTCATCATATTGCAGCCATTCTTTTGGAATGGATGGGATAGGACTCGAGCCGACCAAATGAATTGTGCCGTGGCAACGTTTCGCGAGAGACTTGGCAATCTCGGCGGTTACACCTCTCGCTCCTCCCGTGACGATCCAGCATTCGCTTGAGGACGTTGGCGTAAGCAGGCCGGTGTGGTTGTTACGTGGGCTCGCCAGGGACGGGCGTGGCAACGGCGCTTGAACGCTTCTCAAGACATAGCGAGAGCCAGATCGATAGCCAACTTCGGCTTCCCTTGTTTCCTGTGCCCATTCTCTGAGTAGGCATTCCGCGACCAAGGCTTCGCTCGCATTGGGTTCAAAGTCGATAGCGTGCGATCGCACATCTGGCCCCACCATGACGGCTCGCTCTAGAAACATGGCTTTGGACAAGCCGGTTAGTGCACCCTCGATATGACGAGGGCTATGACCGGATAGCCCCAGATCCCCTCCCATTTTCGTGACGACGATAAAGGATCGTTCGGCCGGAGACAATGTATCACCCAGTCCTGAAAACCAGTCTTGAGCGAGTCGATAGACAGCGAGAATATCGCGATCGAAATCGAAGTCTAGCAACGATGCGGCGCCACCTGCGGGAGTGTTTGCCGCTCGCGTCGTGCGATTGATGAAAGAGGGAGCGACGATCACGTGATCGAACGAACCCACTTTGTCTCGTAGCGAGGCCGTCGTTTGCAGAAGCTCGTCAGACGTGTTCCATTCGGCAACGATGTGAACCACTCCCCCCCAGTTCTCGAGTTTCGATTTTATCGATGGCAAATGCCCGAGGATCAGGATCTTGGAGTGGGCTAGCTTGCGGTACCAACTCGAAGTTTCTTTTCCATGTGCTGCGATCAGTTTCGGTACGATTCTCGTACAAATACGATCATGATCGCCAAGTGGTGGCAACGAATCGCGGCTATCGCCTGCCGCAGCGAGTTCCATTGCTGAAACATCGATCCGCCACACACGGTTATCTTGCGCATCGCGGTTATGTTGCGTATCGCGCGAGGTTACGTTTGCGGTCTGGTGCCATGACACCTCGGCCTTGTTCGAGTAAGCCTGTTGGGGAACGATGGAAGCATTGCCGAATAAAGATGCTAAGGAAACTTCTTCGTTGGTAATCGAGTTGAACTCAGCGGATTGGAATGCAAACTTGAGTTGCAAAGTCTTAGAGTCCATCGCAATAGACAATCGGCTACAACCCGATTTTAGTCGGTCGATACCAACATTTTCGGTAGTCTGTTTTGCGACGGGAGCAGGCTGGAAGGACACGCCCGATTCGGCGCATTGACTTGTAAGGCATTTGCCTGACGAATCGGTCAAGAGCCAGGAGTAGTCGCGGCAGTCTCTGTTCGATTGCAAAGCCTTGGCCGCTTCGTCCGTGGTGCGGCAATCTCGGAGCGTTGCTTCGATGATCTCGCCTATCAACGGCGTTGAATTCCGTCGTGAACCGACCTCGTGAGCTTGCTGAGGGGCGGAGCAGCTAATCGCGAGTCCACATTCGTTCATGCCGAGGGTGCCAAAGCGTTGTCCGCGATGTTTCAGAACAACATAGCGCGATCCGGATTTCGGCGTGCAAGGATGCCAGTTGAAGTCCTCGTTCGATGTCGGTAACGTCGAGTCGAATCGATCTACAACTTTATGAGTCTCGTTTGCGATAACGAGATGAGAACGGCTTTGGAGTGTTTGCTGTTCTCGGATCGAGTTGAGTCTCAATGCCGCGTTTTCACTGGTTCGCCATGTATGAGCGAGTGGTTGCCATGACGCACTATCACGTTCCAGAAACGCTGTTGCCTGGTTATTGCTCGGGACAACGTTTGCAAGGCTATTGCTATAGATTGCGACGGCGGCGGTTCGTTGCAATCCTATTTCTGAAAAACAAGGCGATTGAAAAATTTCCGTGTTGAGTGGGTTGCCGTTATCATCCATGTCGATTGAAGCGTCTCGAAGCTGATACGAGAGTGGTTCGGTAGAGGAGTTTGAAATTGGGTTCGGTAAGGATTGAGCGTTTTTCGATTCGTTCAGTGGGGGTGTTGTGTCTTTCGGCTTACGATCCACACCGGTAGGAAGTGCGGGGACGGAGTGGTTCGAATGTCGGTCCGTTCTCGCGCGATGTGCATGAATTTCTTGGACAGCGAGAACGGCGAGGAGTTGTTCTTCGGTTGATGTGCGTGGATCATCGGTTGCGATGCAATAGACATCCTCGTTCCCTTTAAAGATGCTGCGGGTCAGTCCCGTTAACACTTGTCCTGGCCCCACCTCGACGAATAGAGTCGTGTTATCTTGTCGCAAGCGTTGCACCAATCGTGTCCATCGCACGGGTTTTACGAATTGATCGCACAGATTCTTTCTTAAGTTATCCGCGTTGGATTCGAATGTTTCGGTCACTGTGCTCAAGAGGGGTCGTTCGGCGGCGTTGATTGGGAATGCGGCCACCCTTTCGGCCATGACGGTAGACGCGCTGGCCATCAGCGGCGTGTGAAATGCGAAGGGAACAGGAAGGGTTATGATGCGGATTCTGCGAGCTTCGAAAGCTTTGCGAACATTGTCCAACGACTCTTTGGGAACACCCACAACGGTTTGTTGAGGAGAGTTACAGTTCGCGATGTGAGCATCGAGTCCTAGTTCGGAAATAGTTTTGAGAACGGTCTCTTCATCGCAAAAGAGGCAAACGAGCTGCCCTTCCATAACGGAGGCTTGTGCGACGGCTTGGGCTCGATAGGCAGCCGCTTCAAATACGCCGGGGATGTCCAAACTGCCGGCTGCATAGATGGCTGCGTATTCACCAAAACTGTGGCCCGCGAGAAAATCGGGGCGGATTCCCATATCCTCCAGGACTCGCAGCAGCAAAACTTCGCAGCCCAAGATCCCGAATTGAGTGGAAAGAAGTTCGGTGCCGAGTTTCCGGCCACGATCGAGAACAAGATCTTCAAATGATAGGCCTATCCATTTTTTGGTGGCCCGTTCGATTTGGTTAATGGTTTCGCCATCGATCGATGGATGTTTGAGAAACGACGCCAGCATTTTGGGATACTGAGACCCTTGGCCGGCGAATACAAAAGCCGTCTTAGATCCCGGGTGGCTGCCTCGTTCACCAAAGAAGATACCTTGGTTTTGTAAGGCCGTAATGCTCTTGCCTTGCGAGAGAGCGTTCTCGGCCAGCGACATTTTTTGCTTAAGCGTTTTTCGATTCCCGGCGACAATGCTAAGTCGATAGAGGCGTGGGAGGTTTGGGTCTTCGTCGGAGAAGAGGCCGTTGTCTTGCTGTTGGCGATGCTGTATCGCGAGAAAGGGCGTCGGATCAGCGATGGCTGTCTGCAATTGATGCAAGAGTTCCGAGACCGAATCGGCACCAAAGCGGAAAATGGCTGTTTGGTCTGCGGGTTCGGATAGGCTGAGCTTCAGCTCGCGCCACGCCGGATGTAGCTCGTTCGCTTTTGCAGCATTCGATATCACAGCATTCGATGTCGCTGAGGACTTTACCACTGAGGCGATGTTTCCAAGCACGACACCGCTATAAAGGCCATCGCTGCTCGAGTGAACGATAACCGAAGCGGGGGTGTCCGCATTCGGGTCCCATTTGTTTTCTGATGTGGATAGCGAATCCAGATGGCGAGGAAGTCGTTTCTCGTCAGCGGATGCGGCGGCGGGCAGAACCCCTAACTGCAATGCTTTGCTCGCGCGAATCACGCTGAGGAGAGCTGAGGCTCCGCATGTTTCGCCGATTTGTTCTTTGAGAGCAGCGACCGGTACTCGATACTGGTTGTGGAACGTTAGTTCCGACTGGATCGCATAGAACTCTTCGTTTGCTTCGGGGCAGCCGTTAGCATCAACCTCGACATACGCTAATTCCCCAGGCGTGAGCCATTTAGCCAACGAACGGTCCACAGCCGTGAATGACTCCTTCACACTCGGCAATTGAACTTGTTCAAAGCCTTTGATAACGCTGTAGATTTTGTTACCGTCTCGAATGGCTTCGTCAAGTCGTTTCAGCACAACGACCGCCGCACCTTCTCCGGGGACAAGTCCATCACTTTGGTTAGACCCGACGGATGCTTTACCGGAGGGGCTCAGCGCGCCGGAGTGGCAAAGGAGCTCGTAATTAAATGGTCCAATGCTTCGTTGTCCGCAGGCGCAAACCATCAGATCTGCGTTGCGAGAGCGAAGCGAATTGACAGCGATTTGCAGGGATGTTATTCCGGAAGCATTGCCACTATCGATGGCGGAGCCACCTCCCATGACATCAAATGTTTTGGTGATTCGCGAAGCCAGCGTCGAGCTGGTAAAGCTACCCGTCTCATCGTTGAGGGCTGGCATTCGAGACAAGAGAAGCGTTTGGTAGCGATCGATTAGAGATTCGATCGTTTCTGGTTCCACGCCCGCTTGCTTCAAATAGGTCTCCATCAAACGAGAGAACTCTGGCAAACGAAGTCCCATTTGCAGCGCGTTGCCAAATTCCCCTCCGAAAACGCTGCCGATCACGACGCCCGTTCGCTTTCTAAGTTCAGGCGAGAGCGCGATACCGGTATCTACGAACGCTTGGTCGACTGCATCGAGCAACATGAATTGCAGCGGATCTGCATCGGCAACTTGCTTCGGTGCAACTTTGTGCTTGCGCCAATCGTATTGGTAGTCTTGAAGAAAACCACCGACCATTTTTTCGGGCCAACGCTTACTCGAGTCTAAGTGTTCAGGGGCCAAGCGTTTCTGATTCGGCTCGCTAAAGTGTTTCGCACCGTCTTTGGTCGCATGCCAAAAATCGTCAGCCACTTTGCCTCCCGGGGCAATGGCACCTACTCCGACGATGGCCACAAGCTGGCTTAAATCTTTTTCCGGAGTCGACGTGCTGTCGGTCATTGAGCGAGACACGGGCATCGAAACGCTGGATGGGTTAGAATCGCACTCAGGATCGGGATGAAAGTACTGATCAGCATAGTCCGGAAGGAATTCTTCCAGGATAACGTGGGCATTCAAACCACCAATGCCGAATGCATTTACTCCAGCGCGTCGCGGTTGTGAAGGTACCGAATTCCATGGGCTTAGTTCGCGAGGCAAATAGAGAGGGCTATTGTCCCAATCGATATTCGGATTAGGCGTTTTGACATTCGCGACGGGAGGAATTTGCGCATGTTGGATGGCGAGTACCGCTTTGACGAGCGCCGCTAGGCCGGCGGTCTCAAGAGTGTGTCCAATATTGGCCTTTACGCTACCGACGGGAACTTTCGGGCAACCGGTCAATGGGGCGGCCAGAGCGCGAGTCAGAGCCCGCATTTCCGTGGCATCACCAACGGCGGTGCTTGTCGCATGAGCTTCGAGATATCCGAGCCTGGTCGGAGTTAGACAATTTCCGTAAGCTCGTTGAATGGCCAGGATTTGGCCTTCTTCGCGAGGGGCCCAAAGACTCTTTCCTTTGCCATCCGAGGAGTAACCATACCCGCGAATAATGGCCATGATGGAGTCGTTATCTTGCAAGGCCCTTTCCAGTGTTTTGACCAACAGAATGACGTAGCCTTCGGCGGGGATCAATCCATCCGCTGCTGCATCAAAGGGTCTAGAACCAGTCTTGGACACACTCCCTGCGCGGGAGAATAGCACCAAACTATCGAATTCGACGAAAGATCCACACCCCACGACTGCGACATCGATGTCGCCAACGCTCAATGCTTCTCCAGCATAGCTGAGGGCTGCAAGCGACGAAGCACACGCGGCATTAAGCGATAGGCTTGGTCCGTTAAGTCGAAAGCCCTTCGAGATAAGCGATGCCGCTTGAAAGGCTGCAAGTCGTTCGCTTCGGTTGTGGTCGAATCCAACGTAACGATTTTGAACATCGGCAACAATCTTCGCGATAATTCGATCTTGTTGGATTGGTTCGAGGCTGGCGATCTCATCAAGTTCTCGAAGCCACTCGGCCGTTTGAGGTATCAACGTTCGGTAAACAATTTCGCCGCAACGACCTGTGCCTCGCGTGTGTCCTAGATAGACACCCGTTTTTTTGCATTCAAAGTTTTTAACGTCCCATCCAGCAGACTCAACCGCATCGTCCATCACACCAAAGAGTTCTAAGTGTGCTGGGTCGCACTGTCTAATTTCGGAAGAAGTCAGATGGTAAAGATTACGAACCCCATGATACGGGGAGACGATTCCTCCAAGCCGCGTGATCGTTCTAGGACGTACGCATGGCTCGGGTGAGTAATAGGTCGATTGATCCAGTCTATGAAATGGCAATTCTCGAATGGCACTCTGACCGGATGCGACCAGATTCCAGTATTCCGTTAAGCTGCCACCGCCCGGTAGCCTGCAACCCATGCCGACGATGGCGAGGGGTTGCTGGTTGGCTGGAAGCTTCGAGTGTGCCGCGTCATGGTTCGTGGCGTTAGAGATCATATTGGATTTTTCTATTTCGTAAGGTGCGAGATGATGGCACCAAGACTCTTGAAATCATCCATGGTCCGCCCGTCGTAATCCTTTATGGTGAGCCCAAAGTGATCGTTCATTTCTCCCATCATTTGAGCGATTTTAATGCTGTCGATACCCAGGTCAGCTTCGAGATCGGCATCGAGGGTAACAATGTCTTCTGGGTAACCTGTTTGCTCAACGACAAACGCGGTTAAGAAGCTCTGTAGCTCGTGAGCGTTTAGGGATTTGCTCGAAGAGGAAGTGGGGCTGGCGATTGTGGTTGTCGATGATGTCGATGTTACCGGAGCAGCAGAGACCTGCGCTGGCATCGGTGCTGACATCGGTGTTGGCGAACTCGTTTTAGGTATCGCAGGACTCGCGTTTTGCTTGGGCTGCGTGGATTTTGGGCTAGGAGTATTCTGTGGAGATTCGACCGACAGAACGGCTTCGACGATTGTTGAAATCGTTTTGAAGTCAGCTGCGGTCTTGGTTCTCAGGGCTGCCACGTTGAGATGGAAGTAATCGTTCAGTTCACCTACCATCTGAGCGATCTTGATACTATCGATGCCGAGATCTGCTTCGAGATCCGAATCCACCGAAACGATATCTTCGGGGTAACCGGTTTGTTCAATGACAAAATCGATTAGGAATTTGGTCATCACCTGACGGCGTTCATCAGAGCCAGCTAGCTCTGGAACGCACGGTTCGTCCGCGACATGAGACGCAACAGGGGCAGCGGCGATGGTCTCTTTAGGAGGTATCGCAGGCGATGGCGTTCGTGGAATTGCGGTCGTCGATGTTGTTAACGAATCGCTTGCGCCTGTTTCGCTCAGCGATGCGATGGTATCGATGATGGTGTTGAGCGTCTTGTAATTGTCGGCCGAGGTACGTTGAAGCGCTTTGGCATCGAGTCCAAAGTGTTCGATCACTTCGCCGATCATCTGCGCGATTTTGATACTATCGATACCCAAGTCGGCTTCCAAATCTGCGTCGACCGAAACGATATCTTCTGGATAGCCCGTTTGTTCCATAACGAAGTCGACCAAGAATTGCCGAATTCGATCGCGAGAAATTTGGGTTCCGTTGTTTGATGGGGCGATCGATGCCGAATGATTCGTGGTGGGCTGCGAAGGGGGCGTAGGCCTATCGACCGGTTGGGAGCTGATTCCGATGGCCGATTGAACGCGTTCCTTCCACGATGCAACGCCCGTCAGGTTTTTCGGTCCAGCGGTTGGAGTGGCTGGCTCGGGAGATATGCGAGAGGTGGGTACGGACTGGGGCGAGGCATGCGCAGAAGCAGTGTGCAACTGACCATTGCCATTGCGATGCTCGCTGGAGGGCACAGCCACGTGAGCCGATCCGTTTTTCGTAGTGCCGTTGGACGGTTTTTCGATCCGGTTTGCGGCTGTTTTGCGCATCGCTTCACGTCGAGCGCCGGTTGCATCGAAATGGACAATACCGTCGTCGAGGACTTCGCGTAGATTGAGCTGAGGACTTGGTTTAGGGGGTTCGTTATTTGACATTTTCTTCCATCATGGTGTCGAGCACAACGCTGTAGATACATTCCCACGGACTACCGATGCTAATTCGATCTGTCACGTATGTGTCTTTTGTTTTGACATTTTTCTCACAAGGTTGCGAAAGGTTTTGAGCCGAAATCGCTAGGCTGGCCAGAAATTCGACGATCCCGGAGCCGCCGGTCAGGTGCCCGAACCTGGATGTGGCCGTTACATGGTGGATAGGGGAGGAATCTGCTGCTTTCGTCCCTAGTTCGCAAGGTTGGTCGATAGCGGGAACCCCCATCGGGCTCCATCGGAAGGATCCTTCGCGGGCCATGTCGCGGTTGGCCGAATTATGGAGCGATGACCGGTTGGCGCGTTCGATGGAGCCACGGAAATTGGTGTAGCCGCTTCCAGAGTGGCAAAGTCCGACCCCTCGGATCCAGCCCAAAGGCCGTTTGGTCGGTGAGTTACCGCGTCGAACTGCTTCTAAGATGATGACCGCTGCGCCTTCACCCGGGAAAGCACCCGATGGGTCATTTTGTGACGGCAGCCAACCGTTGGCGGTCCAGCCCTCGAACTTCATTGGCCCCATATCTTGCTGAGCCCCGATGCAGACCATGTAGTCGACGTTACCCGCGTGCAGTTGATCGAGGCAATAGTTAAGCGCCGCACCGGAAGCACCGTGAGCTGCATCGACGGCGACCGCTCCCCCCATCAGATCGAAGCTCTTCGTGATTCGGCTAGCGAGTGAGCTACTCGTGAAGCTACCTGTTTCGTCGAAGAAAGCTGGCATGCGATCGAGCACTAACGATTGAAAGGTGGAGGTCATTTGTTCAATGGTTGCCACACTATAACCTTCGGCTTCCCAAAACTTGCGAAGCCGGCGGCACATGTCAGGAATTCTCAGTCCAACTTGTAACTGATTCGAGAAGTCACCACCGAAGATTGTGCCGACGACGACTCCTGTTCGTTCGCGGCGCGACGCCTCGTCGAGAATTCCTGATGGACGGATAGCTTGATCGACCGCTTCCAGAATCATGAACTGTAGGGGGCTGGCCCCTTTGATTTGTTTTGGTTGAACTTTATGTCGACGCCAATCGTATTCGAAGTCGTCGATAAAGCCGCCGCGGACAATTCCCGCCGGGTATTGAAACGTGGAGGTGTGATCAGGAGACGATACCCAACGCTTGGCGGGTACCTCTTTGATTCCATCGACTGATGGCGATTGCTCTCGAAAGGCATCCCAGGTCAATGCACCGGGGAGAATGCAACCGGCTCCAATGATAGCCATGCCGAGTTCCATGTTTGGAACGCCAGGACTCATCCACGTTTTCGTTGAAGGTGAATTCGTTTGGCCCGATTGAATCACAGCGTGAGCATTGAGACCGCCGATACCAAAACCGTTGACGGCCGCCCAGCGTTGCCCCTCGTGATCGGTGTTCCAATCGAATGGTTTGTTAGGAACATAGAACGGAATATCGTTCCAAGCGATCTTGGTGCTTAAATGTTTGATCCGTTGGTGGGCAGGAACGATACCGCGTTCCATGCAGAGAAGAACTTTGAGAACGCCGGCGAGTCCGGCTGATTCCAACGTGTGGCCGACGATCGCTTTGACGCTGCCGACCGGGATCCGATTTCCATTGGGAATAATGGCCCCGAAGACGCTCGAAAGAGCATCCATTTCGGTAGCATCACCTAGCTGTGTGCTGGTCGCGTGAGCCTCGACATATTGGATACGACGCATCATGGCATCGTCGGTATAGGCACGACGAACGGCCAGCATCTGCCCCTCTTTACGAGGTGCCCAAAGACTTTTCCCTTTACCATCCGACGCGACCGCGATACCACGAATGACACCGTGAATGGGGTCACCATCGCGCTGCGCATCGGATAGCCGCTTGAGCAGCAAAACGATTGCCCCCTCTCCGATAATAAGTCCATCGGCGGCATCATCAAAAGGTCGAGTATCGGTTCCGCTGAGCGAGTGCGCTTGTGCGAACAAGATAAGGGAATCGCTGTGGCAACACGACAACCCCGCAGCAACAGCGATATCGATCTTTCCCGATTGAAGAGCGAGGACGGCGGCATGTAGAGCTTGAAGCGACGATGCACACGCACCATTAAAGGCGGCAAAGGGGCCATCCCATCCGAGCATTTGCAAGGTTGCCATGGCAGCCACTGGCGCGCCGAGAGCTGGCCCGGCTCCTTCGCCTCGGCCAGGCATCGCACGTCGAACATCTTCAATCATACGATCTCGCCAACGAGAGGACGCCGCACGATCAATACCCGGAACTAGATCGGGCAGTTGCTCGAGAAGTGCTGCCGCTTGGGCGACGTAATTCGCATAGGCCAAATCACCCGATAGGGAGCCTCCTCTCGTATGGCCGACATAAACACCACCCAATTCGCCGCTAAAGGATTCGAGCGGTCTGCCTGCGTCCAGGCAAGCATCGCGGGTGACCGAAAGCAAATCCCGCAACGCCGTTTCTGGGTGATTCTTCCAAGCTCTAGGAAGATGAGTTCGTTTCGATTCCGGGACGGGCTTAACCAAACAAGCTTTAGAGCAATAGGTCTTAAAGTGCTTGCCCGGTGTTGGGTCAAAGAACAAATCGCGATCGAAACGCTCTGGCGGAATTTCTGCGACTGTAGGAGTGTCGGAGAGGATTAGCTGAAGATAAGCCTCGAGCGTAGGTGCATCAGGTAGATGGCAGCCGCGTCCAATGATTGCGATGGGTTGGCCGTAATGAGTCCTCGACATGGATAACGTTCTTTTCGTTTGCAAAATTCCAAGCCATCCGTGCCGTTCTACTCTCCTTAGTTCATATTGTCTTACAAGTCGTATCTAATAAGTCGTATCTAAAAAAACCTAACTCCTGGCCATGATTGCCACTGAGTTTTGGAGAGAGGAGTGAGAGGCTACACGATCGAGAAGCGTGACGACGGTTTCCGTGTCGGAGGAAAGCGAGCTGTCGGATTCCTGTTGATTAACAGGAAATTGCACCCAAGCTTGTCCGGCAGCTTCGAGCTTGAAAAAGCTTTCTTGATGTCGTAGTTGTGCTAGTCCAAACGTGACACGGGGCACATCGGCTGCGACGCTGATCTCGTAAACCAGCTTGCCCGCTTGATCAAACCCGATCACAGCCAATCCTCCACCCGGTCCGAGAGCGTTCAGCTGTACCAAATTTGCGTGAACCAGTCCTGGTTCCAATCCATGTTCTTCAAGCCAATGGACCAATGAGTCCGTCTGCGGTTTGATCCGTCGTTTAGGCCAACCAAAACCGGCTTGGATCGCAAAATCGCATAAGCGTTCGAGAACGGTATCATCGAGTATTGGGCAATCGAGGTCTGCGCGATCGTGAGACTTTGCAAACATGGTTCGGTTGGTCGCATCAAAAACAGGATCGTCGCGCCAATATTCTCGATAGGCTGAAACTTGATGCGAAAAGGCTCGACCCAAGATCGACCAATCGGTGTTGTTGGGGGCATGGGTATTGTTGGGGGCATGGGGCGCGGAATTCGGCTGCGATGCGGCGGCCAGGTTTTGTTTTTCGGCAAGGTGCTTTATGAGTGAACGTTGCATCGCGATGGCAGCGACTCGGGCGGAGACACGCTGAGCGGGTGTTAGGTGATACGTGTTGTTCCAAGCCGTTGGAGCCGAAGCGACTGCTGCGATAACTCTCGAAACCCATTCCACTGGTACGAAGTTCTTTTCTTCTTCGCCTGATAAACCGAGAGCAGCGAGCATCGCTTCGAGAGGCACGGCGGAGGGCTCAACGTTTTGGCCGTTCGATTCGCTAGGGGAATCGCTAGCTGCGGCGTTTGATCGCACGGCCTGCGATAAAAGCGTCGCCATCGATTTGAGGGGTGCATAAAAACCGTGGTAGGTACTGGTGTAGCCCGTCTCGGAATCCCCAACAATAATCGCAGGTCTCAAGATGGTTAGGTTGCCGAAGGATGCGTGTTTCCATTCCAATTCGCTAGCGCATTTGCTCGCTTCGTATTCGGTGGCAAAGCTTTGCCCCAGGTCAAGTTCCTCTTCGAGAATCTGGCCGGTGCGACGACCGCAGACGTATGCCGTGGATACGTGAAAGATACAATCGATCGCCGCAGATTTGCAGACTTCGATGGCGTGTTTTGTGCCGGTCAAATTTGATAACCACGGCTCACCGTCTTCTCGGTTCGCATCGAACGTTAGGCTTGCGGCGTTGTGCAGAAAGGCAGTGCAATGTTTTTTGATCCATGCCAAATCAGAATCTTGAATGCCCAGCATGGGTTGAGTCAGATCGGATTCAATGACTACAGGTCTGGGGAGGGCCAATTGCAAACGTTCTTCCCAGCGATGCAATAAATCTTCGATCCGATCGGAGGGTTGGCTACCTGGAGCGTTTCGGCAAAGCACAGCAACATTCCAGCCAGCGAGGAGCAAATCCTTTAGCAGATATTCGCCGAGCAAACCTGTCGGCCCTGACATTAAGATAAAGCTCATTACTTAAGAACACTTCCGGACTGCATGAGTTTTCCAAGAGAGGAAAACGAAACAAAATGGTAAAAACCTCGATGGAAAAACGCCCACCGAGCTGAAGTCTTGTAGGTCAAATGACCGGGCTGTATAGTAATAGTGCCGTCATGAAAGTCAAATGAGCCATCGGGGCTGACCGAGGATTTTGTTTGGGCGGAGGGCGAGATACGGGCGCCGCTCGGGTTTTGTTCGGCTCATTTTCTGCAACGCTTGTCCTTTTTTTCGCTTCCTTGAGACTGCATTCGTTGATGTGCCCCGCGACAAAACCGATTGAATCCGTTGCCATTTTGGGGGCTGGGCACTGCGGTAGACAAGTAGCGTTTTTAATGGCAAGAGTTGGCCTGCGGGTGGTTTGTTTGGAGTCTGATTCCGACAGATTAATAACGGCTCGCGAGGCGTATGAGTCACATTTTGGTCAAAATTCAGGCATCGATTGGTCATGCGCAGCCACGGCGGTCGAGCAGGTCGATCTTCTTTGGGAGTCGGTCCCCGAGTCGCTGACGATCAAACGCGAGGCATTGCGACCCATTCTGCAATTGTGCTCGGAGCAAACGATTTTGGCTTCGAACTCGTCCTATTTAGCGCCGTCCATGATTTTCCGAGGGTTCCCAAACCCGGAGCGATTCGCGGGATTTCACTTTCACGTTCCTCCATGGTTTGCATCAGCCGTGGACGTGATGCCAGCCCCCAGAACCTCCGCGACCGTTTTAGAGCGATTAACGGCATTGGTGGAACGAATGGAGCTAACTCCTATTGTGCTTCGACGGGAGTTTCCTGGCTATGTGTTTAACAATCTGTTGCACCCATTGCTCGTGCGATCCATGGAGTTGGTCGAGCGGGGTGTTTGTCGTCCAGAAGATGTCGAGCGTGCTTGGCGGGCGGTCACGCGAATGCCTGTAGGCCCCTTTGGAATGATGCTCGAAATCGGTTTGCCCACGATGCGCCAGATTTTGGATAACGCCGTACAGCACTTGGGCGATCAAAGCTCGATACGAGCTCATCGATTTATGCAAAGCTGGAGTGGCCAATTGGATCGCGACGAATGTGAACAAATTGTTGCACCTGATTTTTCTTCGGCTGAGGCTAACCATCGCAGGCCAGTGAGCCAACGTCCGAGTGAACAGAAAAAACGCTTTTCAAGTTGTCAATTGGTATGGGAGGAGGCTGACGCAGACCTGAAGCCACAACTGAAGCTTGATGAATTGATTCGTCTTCACGAACGTGCAAAGGCCGATGAGTCAGAGTCCAGTAACTCGGTAACATATAGCGAGAGGACTATAATCTTCTGGCCCGATTGCGTTCCCAGAAATGCGAATGGAAAGGGCTCTTGTGGTGAGCAAAATCTTTCCGAGAACTTAATCAATCTGGTTCATCGCATGAAAGAAGTCTTTTCCTTTCAAGTAATCAACAATGAAGGCTCGCAAAGTGATGAGGAGAGCAATCTGATTGCTTGGCATGATTCCTCCTCGATGTTGCCATCGCGTTGGCCGGGGCTGTCAGGGCTTGCGCGATCGGTATGGCTTGAGGATGAGGCGAGGCGATGGAACGCTGGCGAAGCCAATGCCACAAAATTGCAGTATCGTGATCGATTGTGTTCGATGCGATATCTCGAGGTGGATGTGCAATCTGCTCGACGGGGATGTCTCTCAAAGAATTCGATTGACAGCGGCTTTGATGGAAAAAGGGATCCCGGCGCTGTGAGAGATGAGAAAATCGAGGGAGATGAGAAAGAGGTGTTAGCCAGTCAATTGCTTCATGTTCATCAACGATATGAACGGGGGCAATGGCGAGTCCAAAGGCTGCGAAAAATTGCCCATGCGCAGGAAGCGGACAAAAGAAAGTCCAAGGGAATTGCAGAATTGATTCGCGGGACGCGCTGGATCGTTAGTGGCGGTGGACGGGGCATCACGTTTCATTTAGCGAAACTTTTGGGTGAACATGGAGCGAGTTTAGAGATGCTAGGACGCACACCGCCACCGCGAAGAGCATGGTATGAAAAAAACGAGGATGAGATTCAGTCTACGCGAAAGGAGTTGCTTCGAGAGGGAGCGAGTCATAAGCGGTCTCTGCCTGCCATTGCAGCGTCCTTTGATTCGGAGGTTGAGTTATCTCGCAATCTTAAATTGCTAAACGACTTGAAGATCGAAGCTCGCTATCATCAGATCGATATCACGAATCGCGATGAGTTGGAGCAATTTATCAGTTCGATTGAAGGGCAACGTGGCGGTATTGATGGGGTGCTGCATGGGGCAGGATATGAGCAGACCTCGTTGTTAGTTAAGAAGTCTGAGGATTCGATACGAAAGACGATTGAATCCAAAGTGGCGGGCGGCGTTAACTTAGAAGCGGCTATCGGTGCACAAACGCGTTGGTTTATTCAGCTGGGTTCTTTAGCGGGTTACTTTGGGGGAATTGGTCAAGTTGATTATTCAGGGGCCAATGCGATGGTGGGGGAACGCGCATTGCAGCTCCAAAGTCGCTGGGATGATGTGCAGTG
Source organism: Pirellula sp. (assembly GCA_025459355.1). Taxonomy (GTDB): domain Bacteria; phylum Planctomycetota; class Planctomycetia; order Pirellulales; family Pirellulaceae; genus JBKCUI01. Next base: position 23,449 of record JALOQS010000003.1, on the reverse strand, counting down.
TTTAACCATTGGGTGGCCGGGCTGGGAAGATGTTGGCATGGCGGCGAGAGCTAGTAGCCAATGGGCTCTTCAGCGAGCCGGTCATTCGCTCATTTCCATCCAAGAGGGGGTGGCTCATTTTCGGGATTTGATCGAGCAGCGTATATCTGGGTATGTGCTCGTTTGCAATCCAGATGAATTACCTAAGGCTTTTCTCGCGAAGGAAACGTAGGTCAATGCATCCATCTGATTCCCAATCGACAAACGATCAAGCGATGCCGGCAACACCGTTTGAGTGGTATATGCTGACCGATGATTCGGCTGAGCATCCCATGACGTTTATTCTTTGTTTTGCGATACGAGGTGCTTTGGATGTTGCCATGTTCCAGCAAGCGTTTTGGGCAGCCGTGCATAGGCATCCCCTGTTAACATCCAAGGCGGTCGCCACGTCGGCTTGGCCTCGCTATGAATGGCGCCAGCAGCACGTGGTTCGTTCCGCCATGATGGACGAGCGAGATCCAGCCAAAGGACTGCCCTCTCAGTTAGAACATCAAGCGGTCGATCCTCGGTCGGGTGTCGCATGTCGGCTGCGAATCTACGACGAGGGGTTAAGCGAAGAGGAAAGCGAAGGAATTTGGACGGTCACCATTGACGTTCATCACGCGGTTTCGGATGGACTGAGAGCGTTGGAGTTTTGTTCTGATGTTTTTGCTCAATACGATCAATTGTGCAAAGCAGAGGTGGCAACGGAAACGTGCGGCAATCAGACCGGCAAATCGGAACGCTTGGCGAGGGCTAGTCGCAGGGAGATTGATCCTCAGCTTCTTGTCGATCGTGGCGTTATGGATCGGAGGATACCTCATCCTGTCAGTCGAGGAACCGCGATACGGTTTTTAGCATGGGAGTTGGTGAAGTTCGTTTTGGCGTTTCCTGTGCGAATGAGTCGCGTGCGTCCCCGGAGGAAAGGTCACCAGGGGGAGGATGGAATTGAGATCCACGCGGACGGAAGAGGGAGTGTTCGAGATGTGACGCGGTGGGAAGACTTTGGATTAACCAGTTTGGAGTTTTCGCCGGATATCACAATGACTTTGCGAGAGTACGCACAAAAACATGGTGGAAGTTTGAACGATCTTTTGTTGGCGGTGACGATGCGGGCCTTTGCTCGTCAGCAACGAGGATGGTTCAAGAGAGTTAGGTCGTGGGTTGTGGTGCTGCCGGTCAACATGATAAGAGCGACCAAGCAGAGGAGCCCATGTCACAATGGTATAGGATACGCGTTTCTGAGACGCAAGCGGGATCAGTGCATGGATTGGTTCAAGAACTTTACGACCTTTAAAACGGACATCGACGCGATCCAGGACTGGAAGCTAGCGGGATTGTTTGTGGATGCGTTAGATCGGTTGCAGAGGTTACCCCGTTGGTTAGCCAAGATTGTGTTGTGGGGTTCCAGACCGGGGACATTCGTCTGGAGTTACGTAGGCAATCCTCTGCGACGGTTTCCTGCTCGACTCACAGAGACTGGCGGAAACATATGGCTCGGGGGGGCAAAACTAGAGGGATTATCGGCAGCTCCTCCGACTCGCCCGGGCACTGAATTGGCAATTCTCGCTACACTATGGCAAGATTCCATCCGATTATACTTTCGGTTTGATGAACGCAAGATTCCAGCCGAGCAGGCAAAATGGCTAAGACATTTGGTTGCTAAGGAAGTTTTGGCAGTTGTGGAGTCCATAAGAGCGGAAGATACTTTCCATCGATAAAGCTCACCGAATAGAAGGAACTATGTCGACCATAATTAAAGCGATCGCGCTAACGAAAACCTATCAGAGTGGCAGCACTTCCCATCAAGCACTTCGGGGAGTCGACGTTGAAATCGAGCGAGGTGAATTCGTCGCCATCATGGGGCCATCGGGTTGTGGCAAAAGTACCCTTTTGCATTTGCTTGGCGGGATCGATAAGGCCACTACAGGGCAAGTGCACTTTGAAGCGATAGATATGGCCGGGTTGTCGGAAACGCAATTGACGCAATTGAGACGTCGGCGAATCGGCTTCGTGTTTCAAAAGGGATTGCTGCTGCCGATGTTAACGGCTCGGGAAAATGTATGCGTCCCATTGAAACTGGATGGCGTCGCTGCGGCGGAGTGTGCCAAGCGTGCTGACGCAGCATTGGAGGCGGTCGGGATGGCACAGCGAGCCAATCATCGTCCTGGCGAAATGTCTGGCGGTGAGGCGCAACGCGTCGCGATCGCGCGAGCTATTGTTACGGACCCTGCCGTGATCTTGGCCGATGAGCCTACCGGTGCATTAGATTCCGTCAACAGTCTTCGGATCATCGAATTGTTTCGTTCTTTGGTGCGAGACCATAATCAGACCTTGATTCTCGTCACGCATGATCCCGAGGTGGCCAAGGCTGCTGATCGCATGATTCGAATGCGAGACGGGACTGTTGTCGAAACCGTCTTGTTTTCTCACGCGGATCGCCTCACGAAGACCGCTGCATCATGAAAGAGATCTTTATTCGCCATTGGTTTGAGCGGCCAGGTCGGTTCTTTCTGATTTTGTTGGGGCTCATGACTGCGACCACTGCGATTGTGGCCGTGCTGTGTGCTTCGTACAACGCGAGAGCGTCTTACAATCGATTGAATCAGCTTGCCTCTGGCATCCCCGCGATTGACATTCATCAGCGACGAGGGGAGCGTTTTGATCCATCGACCATGGCGGATTTAAAGCTGCCCTTCGAGATCAATGCTAAAGCTCCCATGTTGTTTCGGGGAACCATTGCACGACAGGGAGCGGAGCGATTGCGATGCATTCTGCTCGGTATACCCTTAGCTGAAGGAGGTTCAGACTATTACAACGCAACCAATCGAGAGGCTTTGCTGAGCTATCTCGATGCGGCTGATGTCAGTGCGATTGGAAGCAACGAATGCCTCGTTTCCGAAAATGCTTCATCGATTTTGAAATTAGAAGTTGGATCTGAAGTGCAACTGCTCTTCAGAAGAAAAATACAAAAACTCACCGTACGCAAAGTCGTGCCCAACGAGGCGTGGCAAGCCTTTGCTGTTGAGCCATCGATTATCGTCGATTTGAATGGCCTGCAACAATGGTCAGGGCTCGCTGGGCAAGTGGATCGAATACGGTACTTTGTCAATGATACAGATGAGGAGGTTAAGGAGGCGTCGGCGCAAGCGTTGGGGCTGATGTTAAAGGACGATCTGACCGCGTCGGTACGGACGAGCGCCTTTGGAAGTGCGGCTAGCATTTTTCGATCGGCTGAGTTGGGTTTGAGTTTCGCGACAACGTTGGCGGGGGCAATGTCGCTTTACATATTGCTCAATACCATTCGAATGAATTTTTTGGAGCGGCGGCGGCAATTTGCGATACTGCGTTGTATCGGCGCGACGCCGGGGCAGATCTTTTTTGCATTGATAGTTGAAACCGCGACGTTGTCATTGCTGGCATCGGGCATTGGGCTCATCGTTGGTATTCTGCTAGGCCGGCTCTTACAAGATGTCCTGTTGAACATGACCAATGCAGCACCCTCAACCTATTTGATTCCGTGGTTGCCCGTGGGCGTAGTCGCTGCGATTATTCCGCTCTGCTCATTGATGATTACAACGATCGCGTATTGGGAGCAACGAGATGTTTCTCCGCTGGAGAATTTTCGCGAGAGTCCGCAGGCCGCGTCAGCGCGATTCCCGTTGCTCGTTGTGTTGAGCGGGTTAGGTCTATGGTTTATCGCGTTTGTCGGGTTGCTTGCGGTTCAGAGAGAACAAGTGCCCTATGGATGGGCGATTCCGGCTGGACTCGTGATGGTGATTGCTTATCTACTATTTTTACCGTTGGGCTGGATTCCGTTGCTCGCGGTGCTTTCGTATTTCAATCGGAAAGGTCAGTGGTTTGGGGTGGATTTGGCGAAGTATCAACTTACGCGCCGCACCGAGAGAACCTCTTTATCGGCAGGCTTTTTAGTCATTGCACTTTGTGGAGCGATCGGACTCGGGCAAGCTTTAATGAGCAATATTGCCGAGTTAAGACGTTGGTACAAAATGGCCTTTGCGGGAGATATCTTCCTGGTTGGAGTGCCATCGCAGGTAAACGATTCCGACGATCCCATACGCACAACGCTTTTGGCTAAGTCACCTGATCCTTTGCAATGGGTTGATACCATTCGCTTTATCGATATGGAGATCGAAGGGGTTTCGGTTTCGAGCATTATTAGAGAGTTTCCCGAAGCGGCCCCGTTTCCTGGTGTGCTCAAGGATATCGAGCAACCAGAGGCGATCCAGCAACTGCGGGCTGGCAAGCTGATGTTGAATGCGATTGTTGCAAAACGACTTGGGAAGAAGGCCGGCGATAAGGTACTGCTGCAGCATGCAGGGCAAGGGCTCGAGTTCGAAGTGGCAGGCACCTTTGTGGATTTCAGAAATGGAGGGATGTCCATTTTATTGGAGCGACGGGCCGCTCAAGATCGATTCTTAGTGACTGGGTTTGATCTGATGGCCATTCAATGTCCCGAGGCAGACCGCCCCGCCGTGACACAGGAGATACAGAACTTGGAAGGGGCTAATTCGATGCGCATCATATCAGGCAGCGAATTGAGAGCAGATATTGATGCGACCATATCGAGTGTGATACTTGGCATTACGCTGGTCGTAGTCACCTCGTTCGTCATTGGAGGGTTGGGTATCATGTCGACCATGGCCATGAATGTAGCGGAGCAGACCAAGGACTTTGCGTTGTTGCGATTGGTCGGTATGGTTCGTGGTCAGGTGCTCAGGAGCGTGCTCATCCAAGGGCTTTTACTGGGACTTATCGGGAGCATTTTCGGGTGGATCGGTGGCACCACGACAGCGTGGATTATTCATGCGTGCAGCGAAGCCATTTTGGGATATACTCCGCAGTTTGATTATTCCATTCGATTACCACTTATCAGCATTGCAGGCACCATGATCGTCGTCGTTCTGGCGAGCTTGATTCCAGCCTATCAAGCGACCAGAGTTGACCCCAAGCAATCCCTTCAATACGAAGATTAGAGACTATGTACAACACTTTTAGAACTATCGTAAGATCGAGCGAACGCGTAAAGAACTCGCTTCGTCTATTCGCTTCATGGGTTTGTTTGGGGCTCGCAAGCTTGGAGGGTGGTCAGGTCTTAGGGCAATCTGGCCCGAGTGATTTGCGTCTATCGCAGATTTTACCTTCCGGGGCCGATTCTTATTTGGCGTTTCGATCGAGCTTGGAGCTGGAGCGGGCTTTGGCCAATTCCTCGGTAGGCAAGCAGTATCGGGATCCAAAATGGCAATCGATTGCTAAGAAACAGGCCAGCGATGGAGTTGGGTCATTTCTGAATCCTCAGCCATGGTTTGGCTTTGGTTGGGAGCATCTCTCCGGTTTGGACTCGCGTGGTCTTTTGTTTTCCATGAAGACGGCAATGCTAGAAAGTGGAACGGTGAGTGCATTGGTCTTTGCGGATGAGGCGTCTTCGCAGCGATTTATTGGATCATGGAGTAAGGATGCGGGACCGGCGGGGCTCAAGCCCACGCAAGTGCCGATCGGTGGTAACCAAGGTAACGCGAATTGGTACACCAATCCACGATCTAAATCGTATCTCGTAAGCCTCGGCAAAATCGTTCTGGTATCCGCTAGCCAAAAACATCTAGAGAGCTGGCTTCAAGATGCGGCGGCTCGCGGAGTGTTGGGAGGAGCTAGGGCTTCGTCTCCAAACGCTGGCGGGGCAGAGTCGGGGCTTATCGAATTGGAAAATGGCAATGCGGGCGATTTGCGATTGTGGATCAAACCGACCGATTTTGCAGAGCGATGGAGCAAGTCGCTTACTCCGGCATCGATTGCTTGGAAGGACGCGTTCTTGCCAAGTCTTAACGCGGCTAGCGCAACGGTGAGCATTCCTCAGGGTGGGAACGCATGGATCGTCCGTTATCAGCTACAAACAAAACCAACGTTGGCCAGTGCGGCCAAGTTGCTGAGTTTGAAGTCGGATCTTCCAATTCAGATCCCATCTTTCGATCTCAATGATGCAGAAGCGTGGGCGGGTCTAAGTGTTCAAATGAAGGATTGGTTTGAAGGCCTTAGTCAGTCGATGAACATCGCCATTGATCCCAAGGTTCCGGGTTTGTTTGACGATATGATCGATGCTGTGTTAACGGATCCAGAGGGACCACGATTGGACCTCAAGAAAGATCTCTTTTATCGTTGCAGTCCGTCCGTGGCGATGGCTTCGAGATCTGCGATGTCTGCCGACGAGGAGACCATTAGAGATTACCTTTGGATTATGACCTTGGAAAAGGGTGTTGATGCCAACAAAATGGCTCAGCAGTTATTCGCGGGTGATGATGTGGTGGTAAGCGAAAAGCTTGGGGAGTTTTCTTTTTGGACGACTAAGAATGGAGAGCCGCTATTAACCTCAGCTGACACCGAATCGATGAATCACATGCGAGCTTTGGCATGTAACTCACAGTACGTCATCGTTTGCACCAGCACAGATTGGCTTAAATCGGTCTTGAGTCGACCACGTGGAAATGTCACCGGGCTTGTTTCGATGCATCCGTCTTGGGCAAAAGAGTTAGGTCCGCAATTGGGGCAGCCTAATTCGATCGTGCATGGCGTTGATGGCCGAAAATCATTTCGAGTCGATTGGGATAGTGTGAAGCTGGTGAATGATCGCTCGTTGTTCGCATCCCTGTTCATCGAAGCGATTTTAGGTGGTACGAGTTACGCATCCACGAACCGATCGATGGTTCCCGAATGGTCTGCGATCCAATCCGCATTTGGTTTGATGTCTCATCGGGCCATAAAAGGTCCCAATAGTTTAGAGGGACTGGTCCACATCGATGGTTACGGAAACTAGAGTTGCTCTGACGGGATCGCTCAGTCGCAGTGTTGAACGGTAGCAGAGGTCCAGATCATATCCTCTGTGAAGACGAACCGTCCGATGATGTTTAGTGGAGGGTACTCCTCCTTTAGGATTTGGATTCGAAATCGCTCAGCTATTGGCTCAATGTCAACTCGAACATCGTGAAACTCGAGGACTTTTCTGGTCAGAGGGAACCACGCTTTATAGAAGGATTCCTTTGCACTGAAAAGAAGCGTGTCCCATGGTCGGTCACCCGGCAGAGTGGTAACCATCCGAATCTCGTCTGGAGTCGCAATGGTATGACACAGTCCGTCGGCGAGTGGTTTGGCACGTTCGATATCGATCCCGAGGGATTTGACCACCTTCGAAGAGGCGACGGCAGCGGCGGCGTACTTTTCGCTGTGAGAGATACTACCGACCACTCCTGCGGGCCAAATTGGCTCGCGATTAGGGCCTTTGAGCAGTTCGAAATTTTCAATCCCGAGCTTGCGTAGCGCATGTCGTGCACAATGTCGGCCCGCGCGAAACTCGTCAACTCGTTTCGGTACAGCCTTAGATACGAGTTGTAGCTCCCGGGCAGTCAAAGGCTCTGCCCGTGAGAGGTCTTCGAGTGTTTCCAGGATAACACCGCTAGGAAACAATCGTTGAGTTAACGAGTTAGACATTCAAGCGAAGTTTGTAGAGTTAGTTAAGGAGCGGACCGTGGTTTGGGATCGGCATCCTCAACAGGAGCATGCAACGCTTTCAACTCCTTGGCTGGAATTTTGATGACCCTGCGGTCGTAAGTGATCAATCCGTTAATCTCACCTTCGACGTCGGTCGTTTGCGTATAAACACCAGCTGCAATTCCACGTTTGCGAAGCTCCATCAACTGATTGAACGTTCGAACGTAGCGATCGCGATACTCTTGTTCCGTTTTAGGTAGATCGCCATAGCCCCAGTTGTTAGCTTCCGTGTCCCAAAGATGATTCTTGATCGGGAAACCATGACCACCAAACTCGCCGACGACCTTAACGTAAGCTTTGAATCGATCTTGATTAAATGGGAAAGCTGGATCGGGATAGTTATGCTCGTCGGCCACATCCCCGACAGGCCAGAAGTTTCCACCACTAGCAATGTTGACCAAGCGAGAAGGATCGCGTTTGACCATCCATTCTCCTACGGCGACCGTGCGGTGTTGTCCCCAAGCTTCATTAAAGGGAACCCAGACAACAATCGACGGATGATTTTCCAGATTGTTGACCATGCGATCGAGCTCTAGCATGTACTGTGCATGAGCTTCATCGGTCCATTGGGCATCGGTTGGATTGGGGGCAAGTCGAGTCCATGGTGGATTCACGGCCCCGCTCACTTGATCTTGCCAGAGCATCATCCCGAGGCGATCGCAATGGTAGTAATACCGACGAGGTTCCACCTTGATATGTTTTCGAATCATGTTAAAGCCTGCCTCTTTTAGAAACTCGATGTCGTACAACATCGCTTCGTCGGAAGGAGGTGTAAGTAGTCCGTCTGGCCACCAGCCTTGATCGAGTGGTCCCCAGTGGAAGATAAACTCACCGTTCAACGTGAATCGCCAGTGACCATCTTTATCTTGAGCTTTACCAACGGTACGAATACCAGCGTACGACGAGACTTGGTCTAAAGCCTTGTCGTTTGCGTCAAGCAATGTGACCTCAAGTTGATAAAGGAATGGAGATGCAGGAGTCCAAAGCTTGGCATTCGAGATGGCAACTTCAACAGCTTCAGCAGGCCCGACCTTTTCGGCCGCAACTTTATCACCATCTTTTACGACAAGGCGGATTTTTTGACCAGCGTTATTGCTACTCAAGATTGGTTGAACGCGGATAGTTCCCTTAGTCGCTTCGGTCGCGATTTTGATATCGCGAAGATAGTTCTGTGGAACGCGTTCCATCCAAACGGTTTGCCATATCCCGGACACTTGCGTGTACCAGATCCCTTCTGGATTGGGTCGTTGTTTACCTTGTAATTGAAATCCCATTGTTTTGTCTTCAACGCGAACGACGAGATCGTTCGAACCGGCCTTGACGGAATCCGTCACATCAAAGCTAAACGGAGTGCTGCCACCTTGATGAGTCCCAACCGACTTTCCATTTACCATGACTTCGCAAAGGTAATCGACCGCTTCGAAGTGAAGTAGCAGTCGCTCGCCGTTGAGTTTGTCGACTTCAAAGGTTCGGTGATACCAGAGAGCTTCGGTGGGTTGCAGGAGTCGTTGAACACCTCCGAGTTTCGATTCTAAGCTGAACGGGACAAGTATTTTGCCCGCCCAATCCGAGGGGATGGTTTTGTTGATGGCTGGCGAGATTGCGTAGTTCCAATGGCCATTGAGGTTGGTCCATTGGTTGCGCACTAATTGAGGGCGAGGATACTCGGTCCAAGCGTTGTCGGCGGTCAGTTCGTTGCCCCATGTGGTGGTAAGTTTTGTATCGATTGGCTTCAGCGATCCCATGGCGGGTGGCAGTGTTGGCACATTGTTGGCGTCGACAACGTGAACGTCAATGTACTGTCCGCCACCGGTTTGTGTGCAATGGACGGCAAGTAGATTTTTGCCTTTGGCGAGCAAGATTTTCTTTTGCTCAGAGTTGATTGGGAGCACTTTATAATCGGTCGTGTACCCTTTTTGTTCAGCGAGTTTTTGGCCGTTGAGGTAGACCACAACATCTTCATCGTGATGCATGAGCAACGCAATATCGCTCGGAATCTCCGTGACTTCAAAGGTCTTTCTTAGCCAAATGGTTTTGGTTTGCCAGCGAGTGCCGAGTCGAGCGCCTGGCGTACCGGCGGTTCCAAAGCCGCCATTCCCCTCTTTCCAGGTCGCGTCATCAAAGGATGGCTTCGTCCAAGCATCCGCAGGAGCATCGAGAGTGAATTTCCAAGAGTCTTGGAGTTCGATTTGTGCCAGGAGTGATTGGCTCATCAGCAGGATAGCGCCGAGCGCCATGGAGAGGATTTTCATGTAGTTGCCTACTTGCGAGTGAAGGGAGGATTGAATCGTTGTGAGGAGGGAGCGAACGAGCCGTCGCGTTAGCCCTGTAGGGATCGCGTACGGAATTCACCTGGGGTCATACCAACATGTCGCTTGAAGACGACATACATGTATTCGGAGTGTTCAAAGCCACACAAACTGGCAATTTTTTCTGCGGACAAATCGGTGGTAGTGAGGAGTTCTTTAGCTCGTTTCACTTGGACATGGCGGATTTCTTCTTGTGGGGTTCGCCCGAGATGTTTTCTGACTTTGCGTTCGAGGGAGCTACGAGATAGCGATGCGTTTTTCAGAACATCATCTACGCTGATGCCTCTGCAAGCATTTTGACGGATATACTGCAAGGCCGTTGCGATGGTTGGGTCTTCGATTGCCACCACGTCGGTTGATTGACGAACCGAGACCCCCAACGGTGCAATGATTTGTTCTGAATCCTTGGGGGTGTTGCCATCCATTAGAGTTGCCAAAAGTTCGGCAGCACGGTAACCAGCACCTTCTGCGTTAACCATGACACTCGACAAGGCCGGGTCACAGGCGCGACAAAGAAGTTCATCATTATCAACTCCTACGACGGCGGTTTCTTCGGGTACGGCTAAGCCTTCTTGATTGCAGACGGCCAGCACATTGTGACCGCAGACATCATTGCAAGCCATGATTCCGCAAGGCATGTCCAGGTTCCGGACCCAATCGGCTAATCTATCCCGCTCCGTGTCCCAAGTCGATTGATGTTGATCGAGCCAAACGGAGTTATGAATGTTGCAGGTGTGGCCATATTCGGCGAGGTAGCTTTGAAAACCGCTAAGTCTTCGGGCTGACCATGCTTCATGAGGAAAGCCGACAAAACCGAAACGCTTAAAGCCACGCTCGATAAGGTGTTCGGCCGCCATTCTCCCGACGAGTTCATCATCGGTGCGAACCAAAGGTAGTCCGCTGCGGCAAAATCGATCGGTTAGGTCCACGACAGGCACACCGGTCTTAGCGACGGTTTCGACCAGGCCGGGGGTCGTCACGCGAGAGATAATTCCATCGCCACGCCAATCGGAGAGCCATGTAGGCGGGCTCGCAGTGAGGTCGCGTTGTTCGAGATATAGCGACCAATCGTCGTGCATGCGAACGAATCTCACAATCCCCGAAAGCAGGCTTCTTCCGTAGGAGGTGGAGGTCTCCACGAGCAGGACAACGCGGCGTCTCGGTTTTCGTATGGTTTCAATCACAACGGTGTTATCGTTTGCTAGGGGGGGAACCAAAACGGGAATCAAGTTCAAACTAACAACTACAACGATTTGCGAACCAATAGGTCACTCCTACGACAGGCTCGCAGGGTCTAAACCGGATACAAACAACGTTTTTTCGACGAGTCATTTCGGTCTACTCCTCTTCTCACCTTGCCCCATTTTAGATAATCGCTTCGTTGATTTCCATGAGTTGCGAAACCAAAAGTCTAATCTATTTTGTCAGGTGGCAAGCTGAGGCGAAACGGCTTTGAGCCGCTTTTTGTGCGAAAAGCCTGACACAGGGCTAAAAAATCGCTGAATGTCTCCCTAGAGTTACTATAGATCTTTGCCAGCTCGACGCCGGGGAATCGATAGAAAAAACCGTTGGTAATTTGTGTGGATCACGTAGAGGTTGCCGGATTGGCGGGGGCATAGACTACCAAACGAGGTTTTCCGGACATTATCGATTCTCAAGGGGTTGCGAAAAAAACATGAGGCATTGACAATTCCGCCAGCGGTTTTGGAAATGAACTAAAGTTCTCCAGAGTGAATATGAACCAATCAGTACTACCGTTGGGTTTCGAAGAATTACAGTTAGGCGACAGCTGGATCAGTGCTTCGCGGATTGTGACGGAAGACGATATTCAGCAGTTCGCTGACCTAACCGGAGATCGAGACCCGCTTCACACCGATCCCGTTTTTGCCGCCGAAGGTCCGTTTGGCAAACCGATCGCACATGGATTGTTGGGAATCTCGTTTTTGGCTGGGCTCAGTTCCGTTGCCCCGAGAGTGCTCACCAGTGCGTTCGTCAGTATACGTTCGTGGTCGTTCACTAAACCGGTATACATTGGAGACCGGGTGCATGTCTTGACCGAGATTCTGGACTTGAAGCCGCATGGTCGTAGGCATGGTGAAGTGCATTGGCACCGAAAGCTTATCAACCAAGACGGACAGACCGTTCAAGAAGGTATTTTTGTGACGCTGGTATCTCGCAAGGTACCGTTGAGTCTGCAGAGAAGTCGCCTTGGTGAGATGAGTCGTGGAGCAGAATCGCAGCAGGTAGAACAATCGCCTCGTGAACCGGTGGGCACGTAAGGTGTTTGACTGGCTCTTTGGTAAGCGACGTCGACTGTTCGAGCAGACGCCTTCCGAAAAAGAGAGTCAGCTTCTCAACCAGGGGCTATGGCAGGCACGATTTTTATCGGCCAAGCATCGCGATCATTTATTGCGATGGAGCCGAGTCTTCATAGCGGAAAAGAACTGGGAAGGTTGCAACGGAATGCAGATCACTGAAACCGTTCAGTGGTCGGTGGCGGCATCTGCGGGGTTGTTGGTGTTAGCTTATCCCGATTGGTATTACGACAAGACGCAGACCATCTTGGTATACCCGACTCCCTATGTCGCAGAAGTGACAGACCGAGGGAGTTTGTTGACCATGAATAGCACCTATCTAGGAGGGGAGTATGTGCGAGCGGGAGAGACCATTTATCGCGGCCCAGTGATCTTGAACTGGGAGGGGATGTCTGCGGGATCATCGAGTAGCAATGGTGGTCAGCATCTGGGCTTTCATGAGTTTGCACACCAGCTCGATATGATCAACGGCCCCATCGCGGATGGTTTGCCGCCACTACCTGCTGGGGTAGGCGAAGAGGATTGGCGGACCGCCTTTCATCGAGAGTTCGAGCATGCCAAGCAGGTCGTTGCGTCGGGGCGACAAATCTGGATAGACCACTACGGATTGACCAGCGAAAGCGAATTCTTTGCTGTTTCGACCGAGGCGTTTTTTCAAGAGCCCCACGCATTCGCTCAATACCATCCTAACGTATACGAATTGCTCTTGCTGTTCTACCAGATCGACATGCAATCGATCGTTTGATTGCATGGGTCTCTGGTTGACTTGCTTGTCAGTGCATTCGCAGTCGATTGAAATCTATCGCACTCTAAATCCTCGTCGAGCGCCATTGGACTGACCGTTTCGAGCGATCGTATCAAGGTCATCCATCGGCACGTTAAACTGAGCCGTGTCCCGTATCTGCTGCATGGCAGCATCAACAGATTGCGGGCTCAAGCTCGCGTTGCTCGGACCTTCGCCTTCGGCTCTGATGCCTGCCGTTGAAGTCGTTGCCGAGGAGAACAACGCAGCTGGTTCCGAGTTGATGCGGACGAGCATATCGCTACCTTGTGTAGCTCTTACTTGCACTCGGTTGTCAGTCATCGCGAGCGACGTCGACACTTGTTGATTCGAAGGTGACCGAGCGGAAACCGTCAGTTGACTTGCAGCTTGGTTCATCTGCACGTTAACCTGGGAGTACTGCGACCATCCACCGCTGCTCTCATACCAGTGTGCGGATCGGTTAGGAGAAATCGCTACCACGAGCCCTGCCCGCATGTTCTGCCCCATGAAGTCGCGAAGGTCAAAGAATCTCGCATCTCTAGCACCGACAGAAACGGGGGTTGAAATCGAATCCGTATCATCAAAGGCAGAGGTCACGGAGACTTGCTGGGTCCCTTGGGTCCGAAACGGTAGAGCGGGAATCGTAAACTGGACTGTACCAGGACCGATGTTCTGAACTTGCAGTGAGTTATTAACAGTAGTTACAGGCTTCGTGACCGGCGAAGTGTCTCCGACCGATGGCACGAAAACAGCCGAAGCATTTACGCCGCCAACACCGGTGTTATTGATCGTAACACCAACGTTTCGAAGACGGAAATTTACAACGTTCAACGCAACGGTGGCCGTATCGGTCAATCCCGAGCCATCGCCAAGGGTGTAAGTGAATTGAACGTTACCGGTAAAGTCAACGTTAGGTGCTGAGTAAATCAGCGACTTGCCATCGGAGGCGATTGAGACCGTTCCTTGACCAGTTGGGGGCTGGGTTACAGCGGTGATCGTAAGATTTTCGCCTGCATCAGGATTAACGTCGTTTGCTAAAACGTTGAGGGACTGATTAGGTTGCGAGATGGCTTGCAGCGTATCATCGACCGCGTTGGGTGCATCGTTGACAGCAGCTATGGTAAAGGTTGCTGTGCCAGTCGCGACACCGCCGTTGCTGCTTCTCGCGGTGTAGGTTACAAGCACGACTCCAGTGTCGTTCGCAGCGGGCTGGAAGCTTAATCGCGTGCCATTGCTGGTAATCGTTGCTGTACCACGCGGTGCGTTGACGTTGATGATGGAAAGGGTATTGCCCGTTTCTGCTGGCGTGTCATTGGCGAGCACGTTGAACTCAGCCGTCGCAGCGTCTTCGGTAATATTGAACGAGTCGTTGACAACGGTTGGTGGAGTGACCGCAGGCCCGACGGTCACCGTTACAGTCGCGGTATCGGTACCGCCGTTACCATCGCTCAATGTATAAGTAAAGGTTTCAGCGCCTGTGAATCCGAGTCGTGGTGTATAGAGGACGCCATTACCGCTGCTGGCAACAGCAATCGTGCCACCTGCGGAGCCAGCGCTAACACTGAGTACTCGTAGTGTCTCACCGGTATCGGGTGCCATGGTGTCATTGCCCAGCACGTTTAGGAACAACGCGTTATCGCCGGCTCTCGCTGTTACATTATCGTCATTGGCTACAGGGGGATCGTTGACCGATGTGACTTGAACGGTGATGGTTCCGACGGAGGTGGCTCCTGTTTGGTCGCGTACCGTGTAGGTAAATGTATCGGTTCCCACAAAGTTCGCCGCTGGTCTGTAAGTTAAGCCAGTGCCGTTATTGGCAATCGCAATCGTGGCTCCTTGTGAGGAAGCACCTACTGCTTGGATGGTCAACACAGCACCAGAACCTGCCACGATCGTATCGTTGGCTAGGGGAGCAAGTGCAAAGTTTGCCGAGTCCTCTGGGACGCTGAAAACATCATTCACGACGGTGAAGTTTGTTCCGACAGTCAGCGACCTGCTTTCAAAGGTGATTAGGTTCGATGGAACAGGTCCGTTGATCTTAAAGACCGATATGCCTTGTCCGGAAGTCTCTGCTGGATTTGTGGTAAACAGAGCTTGTCCTGACGCTTTGGCTCTCATTCGAATGGTAGCCAGCAGTTGAGGATCGCGACCGGGTCCAAAGTTGAAGTTAGAGAACGCACCGAGCTCGTCCAAGAATCCTGGGACGGATGCGTCAGGCATTCTTTGTCCATTGCGGAAGTCAGACGAAAAAGTGACAGGAGAGGTGCCGACCAGCTCGATCAAATTAGGATCGAATTCCAAATCGAGATAGGCAGAGAAGACCCCATCCCCTTCAGGGTCACCGGTGCTGCGAAGGTCGGTCACGACCACTCTCAGATTGAATTCTTGACCAATCGAGAGACTGGTTAACGCGTTACCTTGGAGGTCGAAAGGTACGAGCTGAACTCTTACCCGGGCCGCTTCAGCGACGACAAGAGCGAATTGCTGCACTACGAAGTTGCCAGCCGTATCGGTCAATCGAAGATCAACCGTTGCGGGACCAACTTGAGTTGAAAGCGGCGTCCAAGTGATAACTCCCGTCGTTGGATTGACCGACATACCTGGAGGAGACGAGTCAAAGCTGTAACGCAGACCGTTCCCTTCGTCTGGATGTGTCAAATCAAATTGCAACGTGGTACCCACGTTAGCGTTAGTCGGTAGTCTATTGGCAGGAATAGATGCGGGTGCAACGGAATCAATCGTGACGCTGATGGGTGACGTCGGGTTTGTAGTAACTCCGTTGAGAGTTTGCGTGGCCACAATTTGATGAGTCCCTTGGCCGAGTTGGGCTACGAGATTCGCAGTGACCGCGGTTGTGCTGCCCGACGCTTGGGCTGTGCCGACGACTGTGGTTCCAACTCGCAAGTTGACTGTTGCGCCAGCTGTGGTGCCAGTGACTGTAAAGGTGGTTGCGGTCGAGTTGGTGATTCGATCCGAGTTGCTAACACCGGAATCGGTTTCTGCCGTGAGGGCCACCGATGTTGGAGGCTGTAGTGTTGGAGCAGCCGCAACATTGAAGGTTAAGACTTGGGTATCAAATTTGTCTTGGGTTGTTGTAGTTCCGCTCGCATTGGTAGCACTTACCAAGATCTCAATGGGACCGCTATAGTTAGCTGGTGGAGTGACCGTTAAAAGTCCGGTGTTTTCGTTGACGTTAAATTGATAATCCACGGTGCCGCGACGCGTGGCGGTATACCTAACAGCATCCCCCTCTTTGTCTGTAGCAGATAGCTGCACCGTAGTCGCTTGGCCCGCAGGGATCGTTGTTGGGACCGTGACGGAGTTTAGGAATGGCGAGCCATTCGTATTGTCTGCGGCGGCCGTCACATTGAACGTACGAGTAAACGTTTGCCCCGAGGCATTGCGAACTTGAACGGTGATGACCGAAGTTCCCGATTCCCCGTTGGCAATTAAACGAATGAGACCATTCTCGGTGTCGCTAAAGATCTCCGCATCGCGAATGCTGATTTCGTTGACGGGCCGGCTGTTGGAAACCGAGGTGCGGGAGATACCTTCGCGAACCGAATCTCCCTCGATCAATTGACCGAACACCGAGTGGTTAAAATCAAGGTGTTGCTGCACACCTTCGGTGATAAAGAATTGGGAATCGTTCGTGTCGTCGGCAGACTTGGCGTACGATAGGATGCCAGTCCGGTTGTGAAGCAGATTGGTATTGAATTGGTCGTTGAAGTTACCGAGCGTAGAGCCACCCGATCCCGTTCCGGTTGGGTCCCCGGCCTGCAACACAAAGTTATCGATCACCCGGTGGAAGATAATCTTGTTGCTCGCCGTTTGATCATAGAAACCATTGTTGACGAGTGTTTCAATACGTTGGACAGGTCTAGTCGCTTCGCTTTCGAAGAGTCGGAAAACCATGTCTCCGTAGTTATTGACCGACAATCGAAGCGACTTGGTATCGGTAATCATCTGTGCCGAGATAGCCGAAGGGTTGCTGCTGGAAACCGTAATGGTTAGAGGGCCACCCGCTGGGTCGTAGGCATCGACCGGAATGTGTAGTGGTTGTCGGAAGCGAACGGTTTGATTCGCGATTTCGGTAAAGGTCGGGCCGGTCGTAGTCGGGATGGCAACACCAGATTGTGTTGACAATTGGGCCAACGTCTGCAACCCGGTCACGCGAGATCCGTTTGGAAACTCCCATGTAGGATACTGCGTAATGTTTTCAGAAACGCCGACAGTGTTTCGCGTGCGGTCAGGATTGGTGACTTCAATAAAGGGTAGAAAAGAAGCCCCATCCTCAAACAGTTGCTTTTGCTGCGTGCAGATCGGACACCAGTCTGCACCAAAAAACCTTACGCCCGCTTGGGTCAGTGCTTTGGCAAATTCAACCAGGTTCTGGCCATTTTCCCCTTCGCCGTCGTCCTCCCCTTCACCCATCAAGCCAAAAGTGGTCATTGGCTGGGCAAAGACAGCAGGCACATTGGAGTTGGTCGGGACGTTCGTGTCCGCGTACAGCGAAGCGTCTTGGTAAAAGTCGGCCGCCATCAATTGGCGTGTTTCCAACGGCTCAAAATGAATCGGTCGGTTCACTCGCCCATCCCCCTCTGCGAAAAATCGTCTCAGAAGTGATGCAATCAATCGCCGCTTCTCTTGGCGAGGAATCGCGCTGTTAGGATGAGAGGCCAGCTTAGGAACGTTAGACTTGCGTTTCATAACTTGTTGCATTCCCTCGTTGGAGGGGTCATCTAGGAAAAGGGTGTCGTCATTCCGACTACAGGAATCTTGAGAAACCTTGAACCTCAATAATACCTGACCAATACAGCAGAGTCCCTTGCTCAATTCTCCGTAGTCCTCATTCTCGGAAAACCATGGTTCAGAATATGAGGGTTACGTGAGATATTTCGGTCGATTCGTCTCCGAAGCTAGCAAGCTCCTCCCAAATTCCCATGCTGGACAATTAGGATTCCTAATTGGCAATTACTGGATTTTGGAATTCGGGTGGTCGATAAGTGCAAGCCGCAGAGAATATAGATGGAAGGAGAGGTCGGAAGGTTCCAAGGAGAAGCATCCGAAATTTGATCTAGCCAAGCGGCTGGTCTGACGCCATACTCTGCGATTCGTCTTAAATTTTGATCGAAGGGGCCTTTTTTCGGGGCCCAGCTAGCAAGAGTTTTTAGTCATGGCAAAGAGCAAGAAGAAAAAGGAAACGACTTTCCTCGTCTGTCAAGAAACCGGTGATATCAACTACACCCTGTTGCGTCGGCCAGGGGGCGAGAAGCTCCAGCTAAACAAATACTGCCCTCGCCTTCGCAAGGTGACGGTCCATTTGGAAAAGCGTAAATAGCGGATCGAACTCCCTCTATTGTCGCTCATTAGCTAGCACTGAGAGGGCTTTGTTCATCTGGTCTGCGGTTTCACTGGCCGATTTCCTTTTGGAATCGTCGAGTTAACGGGGCTGTGTGCTCTTGTGCATTTTCGTGTTGGAAACCTTGCGCGTCGAACAGCGTGAGCTGGCGCTGGAGCGGGGACTGAGAAACAGCTTTGGCGTCATCGGCACTGCGAATTAAGCGTTACAGCGAGTTTAGCAGTAATGCGAGAAGGATCTGGGGCTGTCGAGGAGCCTACTTTTGGTGCACGTGCCCAGGGGGATGTTTCTCTAGTCGAATTCGGTTGTTCAGCGAACGTTGAATGGGCGATCCCGCCGGTTTAATGGTGCTCAGGTCGGCCAAGAGTGGCCAACTTACCTCAGGTCGGCCAAGAGTGGCCAACCTACTAGTGAAGCAGTAAGGCCCTAACTTTCCTCTAGATAGACCGTTTTCCGAGTTTTTATTTGTCTGCGGACACCGTGCATCATGGGCTCATTGACGCATCATTGGCTCAGCAGCGCGTCCGATAGCCGCCATGACGGATCGAGGGTCTTGCTGTATATTCGTCGCTGCGAGGGGACGGTCAGCCCATCGGTTTAGGATAGGCTAGCCGGTCGCGGCCTCTCGGATTTTGTGAATACTGGAACCCTCAGCAATCAGACCTCGGCAAGGACGACAGACATGGCAAAGAAATGGATGTTTCGGGGTGTTGATGTTGCCGCTAGCCGTGCGTTGGCTGAGAGGGCGTCGACCGATTTGGTTGTTGCGCAATTGTTGTATCAGCGTGGCATTACCGATCCGGACTACATAGCTGGGTTTCTTGAACCGAAGTTCTCAGACTTGCGAGAGCCCACACTGTTGCCGAATCTCTCGGCGGCTGCGGAGCGGATTTATCGCGCGATCATCGACAAGACTCCGATCACCATTTACGGAGATTACGATGCCGATGGGATGTGTGGCACAGCCATTTTGTTCAATGGACTAAAGCTGTTGGGGGCGGATGTTCAGTATTACATTCCCAATCGACTCGAGGATGCATACGGTTTGTCCTGCCAATCTCTGGAAAAGTTGGCGGAGAGAGGGCGTCGTCTCGTCATCAGTGTCGATTGCGGCATAGCCTCGGTTAAAGAGGCAGAGCGATGCCGAGAGTTAGGGATTGAGTTAATTGTGACCGATCATCACACGATTGGGGAAGCGTTGCCCTCGGCGGCGCATATCGTGCATCCGGCGTTGCCTGGGCATGGCTATCCGTTTCATGGCCTGTGTGGTGCTGCGGTTGCATTCAAGCTGGCTTGGGGGATTTGTCAGCTGGCCAGTCAGAGCAGTAAAGTCAACGAGGCTCAGCGCACCTACTTGTTAGAAGCCACTTGTTTGGCGGCGGTGGCCACGATTGCGGACGTAGTACCATTGCTCGATGAGAACCGAATTTTGGTAAGAAGCGCGCTCAAGCTTATGCTGCAAACGCCACCTCTGGGTTTATCCGAGTTGATCAAGCAATCGGGTTTGAGTCAAACGTCCATGCTGACTGCGGAGAACATCGCCTTTAAGGTCGCTCCTAGGATCAACGCTGCGGGGAGGCTCGGGCAAGCGCAGCTCGGGGTCGAGCTGTTGACAACTCGCGATCCCGATCGGGCCAAGACCTTAGCCGAGTACTTGGGACGCCTCAATGAGGATCGAGACTCCCTTGAGAGGAGCGTAACGTTGGCGGCGACCAAGCAATTGAAGGAGCAGTTTGATGCAGATCAGGATTCAGCCTTTGTACTGTCGGGAGCGGGTTGGCACTTGGGAGTGATTGGAGTCGTAGCTGGCAGAATTGCGGACAAATATCACAGACCGACCGTAATGATTGGTCTCGATCCCATGGGGCAGAAGCCGGGTACGGGCTCTGCTAGATCTCAGGGTATTGTCGACTTGCACGCCGTGTTGTGTGAGTGTCGCGATCATTTGATTTCGTGTGGTGGCCATGCGGCTGCAGCTGGACTCAAGGTGGAGGAGAAAAAAATCCCCGCCTTTCGCGAGGCCTTCTTGGACGTCATATCAACAAAGCTCAGTGGCCAAAAGCCGGTCGATATATTGAATGTTGATGCGGAGGTCACGTTGAAGCAGATCAGCAGCTTAGATCTAGTTTTTCGTCTCGAAAAGTTGGCGCCATTTGGGGCAGCGAATCCTCGGCCCGTGCTGGTCGCCAGCAATGTCACGTTAGCGGAGCCTGCGAAATCAATGGGGAGTGGCAATCGTCATCTCGATGTTAAGTTTTTGCAAAATGGCACCAGGATCCGCGGAGTTGCCTTTGGCCAAGCCGAGTGGATCGAACCATTGAACACGCATCAGGGTCAGTTCGATATCGCATTCAGGCCGCAACTAAACGAGTTCAACGGAATGAAGCGCGTTGAGTTACAGATTCTCGATTGGCGGGTGGCCAAATTACCTCCCGAGCAACCACATGCTGTTCCGACTCAATCATCTTCGATAAGCCAACCTCAATAACAAGAATCATCACCAGTGTCCGACACGACTCCATCGAACAATTCCTCTCGGCGCGACTCCAATCGAGTTCAAAAAGTATCGAGTGCAGATCGGCTAGATCGAGACATCGCCGAAACCATTGGATCGGTAGACAATGCACCGACCTTGGGGCTCAGTCATAGTGGCTTGACGATTGATGGTTATTCGAGAGCAGCCGTTCAAACCTATTGGCGAATTGCGGAGCTAAAGATTGGATTTGATCTTGGAGCGCAGCCATGGGACTTTATGGCATTGCCTCGATACTTTATCTCTCACGCGCACCTGGATCATATCGCTGCGTTGCCGTCTTATGTTGCGAGACGGAGAATGATGAAAATGGAGGCTCCGACTATTTATTTGCCGGAGTCCGCTGCTTCGGCCGTCGATTCGGTGCTCAAGTGTTTCTCGCGTCTTGATCGAGGTCGATTGCCATGCGAGCTGATTCCAGTTGGTCCTAACGAAGAAATCGAGCTATCTCGTGAGATCGTCGTTACTACTTGTGCCATGAAGCACTCGATACCAGCTCTCGGTTTCATCGTGTGGGATAGGCGACGCAAACTCAAGCCCGAGTACGCCTCTTTGACGGGCGATCAAATACGAGACCTCAAGCTTTCTGGCACGGATGTTACTTACGAGTTGCGGGTACCGTTGGTGGCATACACGGGTGACACAGCTCCCGAAGGGCTCGACAGCTGTCCTGATATGTATCGGGCCAAGATCTTGATCACCGAAATGACGTTCGTTGCTCCCGACCATAGACGAGAGAAGATTCATAAGCACGGACATACCCACTTAGATGACATAGTCGCTCGAAGAAACGACTTCAAGAACGACATCGTCATTTGCGGGCACTTTAGCACTCGATACAACGATTCGCAGATCAAGCGCTGGGTCGACAAGGCCTTGCCGGATAGGCTGGACGGAAGATTGCAGCTTTGGATCTAACGCGCCGTTACTCAGGATGCACCGGTACTCAGGATGTGGTCGGCAATGGTTTCTTGTTAGCTTGCTTTTGGGGCCCAAGTTTGCCTTGTTCCCGCAACCATTGGACGGCATCGGTGAGCGACTCCAGGTAGCTTCGTGAGGCATACTGCAGATCACGGTGAGCCCGGCTCGAATCGTAGTGGTGGAATTGCTGAGCCATCTCGATCGCGGCAGAGTTAAACTCAGACTCGGTTTTTCGGCAAGCGTTAGAAATATCGGCTAGTAGTTTGCCAATCACGCGTGCGGGTTTGCGCATTGCTATCACAGGTGGGCGCGTTGATAGCTGTTTTGCGATTTGGGTCCAAAGTTCAAGATAGGTTATGTTTTCTCCAGCCAGGATGTAGTGCCGGGCAGGAGCGCCATCAACGGCGATTTTTAGGATAGCCGAGGCGACATCGCGGGGGTCACAGACCGAACAGCCACCGGCCGGTGCCCAAGGGCGAAATTTCTGGAGAGCCAAAATCATTTTGCCGCTACTGAGTTGCCAGTCGTAGGGTCCCAGCATAAATCCAGGGTAGACCGCAAAGCAATCATCACCTCGTTCAATCGCTTCATCGCAAACCCTCTGGGCAGCCTGCTTGGAAACCACGTAACTAGACGGGGTCTGTAGGCCACCCGTTCCGGATTCATCCAGGAGGTTTCCCGGCGTGGGGAGTGGTAAGCAGTTCACCGTCGACACGTGAACGACTCTCGTTTGACGTTTTCTTGCCCACTCGACGATTCTTCGCGTGCCGGATTCATTCACCGAAAGCGAGTCGCTCAGTTGTTTCCAGCCAATGTGAATTTTTGCGGCGGAATGAATCACGCAGTCAATCTGAGAGTCTTGAAGTAGTTTTTCTAAAGCATCATCGGTGACATCCGCCTGGATATGTTGGGATTCAACGTCTCGGAGGGACAGATGAGATTTCGGGCTACGTGAGAGGGTCACCAAATCGAGTCCCAGCTCTAAAGCCTTGCGGGCAATATTGTTTCCGAGCAAGCCGGTGGCACCGGTAACCAGGATTTTTTTGCGTGATTGGGTCATAAAGGAAACTTTTCTGACAAAAAAATACAAAAATCCCTCTGTTGGTCTACCTTAACATTACGGGATAGATAAACTATCGGCGTGGACGTCGGCTCGGTCGAAAATTTGGTGGATCAAGGATGCGTTTTTTCGCGTCGTTGGCTACCCTTCTGCACTTTGAGGGGAAAAAGAATGTACGGATATGCAGCTTCGGCTCTTCGCTTTTCCCCGGTTAACACTGTTTCTCGCACATCAGCGGAATTTGCTACCGATTGGTGTGATGTTTCCGTTGGTATCCGGTTGGATAGCAAGGTTCTTTGCGAAGATTCCCGTTTTGGTGAGGTGTGCGAAAGCTCTCCGCGAGCGATGTGCTCATCCCCAGAATGGTACGGAGTGGAGCGTTTAGAATCAAATCCGATATGGAATCCATTTTCGGCGGCTCGAACCATCGGGGCTGCCGGGGTGGCGGAGGAAACAGTGGATTTCTTGCACCCGATCGATGCAACCGCGGTGATGAGGGGTAGTTCCGGCTTACCCTGTTCCACCAGATCTGTCTGCTGAGTTTTAGCACTACTAACAGCGATTCCCAGACTTTTTTTCCCTAGCTCGGTTTGAGTTTTACCCTAATG
>JALOQS010000324.1 GCA_025459355.1 Pirellula sp. | reverse complement strand
AGCCACTTTATGGCACCTGCATTGTTGCCGTTCTTCGCGTGTTCGCGAGCTTGGTTGACAAGGGACCGAAACTTTTTGCCTCGCAACAAAAGTTTGTATTGGTTTTGTTCTTTGATGACGAAAAATGCGATTGGTACTCCTTGGATTTTCGTTTCACATCGGAACCCCAGTTCTTCGGATCCGTCGACGTTTATCTGCAGCGCAAGCGAGTCGAGGAGGCGACCTTTGTACAGTCCGTTGAGTCGTATTTTGGCGCGATTCGCGGCGAGTAGAGAATCAAGCTTCTCTAGGGCTTGATCTTGGTCATCCGGATTGAGCGTAAAGCCATGCCAATCTTTCGTATCGATACCTGATCGCAATACATGGTAAACGGCTTCGATAGCAACCTCTTTAGGTGAAGTCGGATTACCGGTTGGCAGAGGATTCACTCGCAGATTGGAAACCGACGTCGCGACCCGTCTTTGGGCAGCATCATTCGGTGTTTCGAGCTCAAAGAGTTTGCCGCCGGCTTTGTATTTGCGAAGCTCAAAAAGATTTTGTCTCGCTCCCTCGAAAACGGATTTCAAGTTTTGGGGATCATCGGCCAAGCGATCACGCATGACACTGATCTCGTTCCAGTTCTCATTGATCGCCCATTCGGTAACTTGCGTGCATTGCTCGTCAATCTCACGATAGTGTTCGCGAAAGAGTTCTCTGGCGGCCTCAAAGTTATGTTGTTTGATGTTGAGCCAGGTTGCGATGTGAAACATTCCATCCGACAACTCGGAGTGCTTTTCGTATTCGTTAATCAGTTCTAGGGATTCTCTTTCGCGTTCTTCGGTTGTGCCCATCGTACCATCTGAATCTCTTAACAAGCAGTTCGCTAAAAAGTAGTTGGCAATTCGATCTTGAGGCTTAAGAGCGATGGCCTTGCGAAACATTTCCTCCGCCTTGGCGAGATTGCAACCAAATTCAAATTCTCTTCCCAAGATGTCCACAATGAAACACTCGCCGAGAAGGCTGTAGACCGCGAAGCGATCAGGCGTTTTTCGCATTTCCTCTTCTAAGGTCAAAATGGCTGCTTGAACCAAGCCGCAGTTTAGCAGGCCGTGAATATAGGTCGAAAGTTTCTCGTCCGAATCGTTTCGTTTCCAGTCTTCTCGGAATTCTATGATCTGTTTGGCGGTCAAGCTTACTGATTCAGGCTCCTCGCTCACATCAATGGTCACGACAGCCATCCAGCGATTCGTTGTCGACTCAATCTCCTTGATGATTTTGGAGAGCCTCTCAAGATTTGCGACCGTTAACTCGCCTGCGTCGGACGATAGTTCAAAATCGACCCATAGATCACCATTGGATTTTTTCTCCACCAATTTTCGTATGCTCACAGGTCCAATTTTTTCCTCAATGCGATCCTCGTTAATTACGAAGTTAGTTCCATTCGCAAACGGAATCAACGTGGAGCGTCTATAAGAAAAAGGAACCAAGATCGGCGCAGGGTATTTGCGTACCACTTTTTCGTCTGAATCATCTCCGTTCATGAGATAGGCTTCGGGCAGATAATCGAAGAGTCGCAACATCGAAAGGATAACTCTGCGTTGCGTTTGAGTGACAAACGTAAAGGGGAGTCCGTTGGCTTTGGTGACCGAGGTGAACTCTGAACCACTGGCACGCCAAGGATCATCTTCCGATTCGATTTTGAAATCCGGATTTCCACCGAAGCTACGATACTGTTCTAAACGATTCTGTTCCCGATAACTGCGATCCGAACTCAACGTCTCATTCCGAGCTTGGGCGGCAAAGAATCCAGACGATCGCGTAGTAACGTCGAACGAGTAAGTAGCCCGGTCATCCGCGACCCGAAGAACTCGTTCTTCCAGATATCGGTTTGATTCTTTTGGTAATACAGGAATCCGCGACAGGCCTTCGGTATCGGCCGACGCAATCAAGACCATTTTGCCCTGCAGATAAACCGGAATGTCGCGAGCATTCGAACCGGGATAGGTGCAATCGACCCATACTTCTTGACCGTCGCACATCGCCATAACAATCGCGTGATCAAACGAATTGAGAGCTGGGTAAGATTCATAGGGAGTGCGATAGGTTGATGAGTTGGCAATTGCGACGCTAGATTGGATTTTGAGTTCTCGAAGCAAGCCAACCAATAGCGATGATTGGTCTTTGCAATCCCCAAATCGTTTTGTGAGCATTTGCATGGGCTTTGCTGGGATGATGGAGGCCGCACCGAGGGCAACGCTCGTATAGCGTATGTTGTTTTGTATCCAGTGCATGCACTTTTCTAATTGATCCATCTGCGACGCAGAGCGATCGACACCGATTTCCTCTAAGATCGATTCGAAATCTGTTCCCTGCAGTTTCTGATCAATGATCTGCGAATACTCCGACGCAATCTTATTCCAGGATTGGCCTGTGGTGATAACGAGTGATGACAGTTGGTGTTGGTTGGCAGGAATGGTTCCTTCTAGCTTAGAAACATCGACTAGTCTCGGGTTTTGGATTTCAATCTTCCAATACCGTTTACCATTTTCAACAGACTGTTGAATGGGGAGCTCCGGCCCTAGGATTCCTATGTTGAGAGGCAAATCTTGAGGAGCCTCCACCTCGACGTATAAGTAATGTGTGGGAACGAGAGCATCGAGCAATACGCTCTTGAGAGTTCCCGACTTAAAGAACGGAGCTCGCTCGGAGGTTGTTGTCAGCTCCTCAACAATTCCGCCTTCTTGTAGTCCCGGCAAGACGGCTTGCAAAAGCATGTCGTCGGAAAGCACAGTACGATCTTCTGATTGAATCGAAGAGACAATAATGTCTTCATTGTTCAATTCATAGAGTTTGCCATTTCGATCAAAGACTCTGGCTGAATAGGTTGGTTGATTTTGGTACCAGGGAGAGTACCTTCTTTGGACCGTTCCTTGGTCACCTGTATCCTTAAGTCGGCTTACCCAGACTTCGCGAATGGTTTCTTCGCAGGCACCTTTTTCGTTAAAGGTTAGTTTGGTCTCGACCACTAAAAGCTCGCGACCAAACTTCGGATCGTTGGAAAGTCTTACATTGGCTTCGTTCCGCAACTCTTCAAACGTATGGCCGAAACGTTTGGGCAAGGGGGAGTCGCATAAGGCATTTGGCCCGAGGGTGAGCGATACAAGAAATATGGCGAATGGCAATGACGGCAGTGACAATGACAAGGAGCGGTTCATTATGTTATGCAAAGAGGGGACGATTAGGATGATTGCCGTCGATTATAGTCCCTCGAATCTTGTAGAGGAAATTTGGCGGAACGAGAAATAGTCGTTTTTTTCGATGCAACCGTCTCGCTTTCGTGCCCGGTCAACTTGGTTTCTCATGCAACGCGCGGTGTAATCGATGCGATGGGGGTGACGTTCGCGATCGTTGGTCGCTATCTTGTTTATGCTATATCTAGAACATTAATTGGCCGCAGAATGAGGGCGAGGGTTTGCCGTGTCAGATCTACAACATAAACCACTCGATGGAAACTCTTCTGGAGAATCTAAGCCAATGGATACTGCGTCCCCGACCGTCCGTGACAAGTCCGTGGGGATTAGGCTGCCGAGCATCGATATCTATCGTGGCATGGTGATGTTTTTGATGTTGGCCGAGGTTATGCATCTTTATGAGTTGCGCGAGCTGTTTAATCGCGACAATACAGCAGGGCGAATCGCGGAGTGGATTCGGTTTCACACGACCCACGTCGAATGGGTTGGATGTTCTCTGCACGATATGATTCAGCCCAGTTTTACCTTTCTCGTAGGAGTGTCTCTCGTTTTCTCTATCGCATCTAGGATGGGCAAAGGGCAGACCAAGGTGCAGATGCTTGTTCATGCTTTGTGGCGCAGTTTCGCATTGGTGTTCCTGGGCATTTTTCTGAGAAGCTTAGGGAAACCGCAAACAAACTTTACCTTTGATGATACGCTCACTCAGATTGGGCTTGGGTATTGGTTATTGTTTCTCGTAGCAGGCTTGTCGACGCGAGCGGTCGTCGCGGTATTGTTAGTGGTGTTGGTGGGATATTGGGGAGCGTTT
>JALOQS010000323.1 GCA_025459355.1 Pirellula sp. | reverse complement strand
TTTGCTGACGAAATCGCTTGAAGATCCCCGTCTGATCCTTGGTGTTCACGATGGCACTGGCTGCATTCTGTTGGCTCTTGAGAGAGCTTAGTCGGTTGTTTATCGGTGACGGAGGGATAAGTCGTCCCCCACTAGATCATGCGGATTCCCAAGCAAACCGTTTGGCATGCTGTCTTGATGACAGTTCATGCAGAGTTCCGATTGTTTGCGTGCCGATGCCAATTTTACGGGAAGCAACTGATCCGGGGCTGAGGCAGCGAGTAGTCCTGACGAATTCGGAATCGCATTGGGATGGCATGCCGCACATCGCTTCTCGTCATCAATGGAAAGAGGGTGGTCGCTTAGTCCTGAAACTAAAAGTTGAGCATGCGCTTTGGATAGACCACCGGGGGCAATGGGCTGATTATTCTTGGAGTAGGTGAACCAGTAGCAAACGGTTCCTATTGCCGCTAGTGTACAAATGGAAGAGACCAATCGGGACCAACCGAGCAAGGTGCGAACTGGGGTACATCGTTCCGGAATGTTACGTGCTTGACCACATCGATTCCCATTCGGTCCGTGAACGCACGCTCGCCCTGCTGTGGACAGCCCGCATCGATGCGTTTCTCTCGGACGTCGGTAGTAGTTGCGAAAGTTCATGTTTTACCAATGGCTCGAATACATGTGAGCGGCGACAACGTGTCCTGCGGTAAAGACGATAAATGCACCGAGCAATACAGTGTGGATGGTCGCGAAGAATCGAATTCGATTGTGAATAGCACTTTGGAAATCGAGATCATCTCGTCGCTGGATCAAGCTCATCATTTTTCTTTGGAGTTCTATTCCGTTTTCATCCAGATAGCGAGTCAATTCTCCTAGTTGGTATTGGAGATCTCTGCGATGTTTTCCCGTTGGCAAAATGCGATACCATAAGCTTCGCGGACCCGTGAAAAATTTGCTCAAGGTCGCTTGGTAGAAGTCGGCAATGACGAACGCATTAGATGAACCGGCAGCAGTTAGTGCAATTTGATAGGCTTGTTCTGCAACCGCGATTCGTGCTTCAGGGATGTCCGATCGAAGAATCGCTTGCCCAGCAGCTCTTAGTAAACGGGGAGAGGAGCGATTTATGTACCAGCTCATAAAGCCAGTAAGCAAGATTGTCCAAAACAATGCGGCGAGCGTCGACTCTAACCAGCCATTCGCCAAAATTCCTGCATGCGAACAATAGGCGATCAAGCAGAATAAGCCCAGGTAGTGGTGAGTCGTCTGCCAAATGGTGACTGACCCTAGATTGACGCTAGGAAGTCGTTTTCGCACGCCCAGCATGCTCAGTGCCATTACTACGGCTAACAACGTGTATCCCGTGGCGAATGCTTCATTACCCAGTTGATTGCTTACGAACCGTTGTAGACCGAGGCACAATAATGAAGCAATGGTGATCGCGGCAAGTGATTTTCCTACTCGAAGAACCGTCGATCGCCGAACGCGGTTTTGAGATATCGGGTTGCTCGTGTTCTTTTGAAAATCGGAGGCAATGGCACTCATTGACGCTACGCAACCTTTCGTTCGAGCCATTCTTGCAGTGGCTGAGTACTACTAGTATCGAGTCGAAATAGTGCGGCATGGGGGCATGCGTTTTGACACGCGGGACCGGTCGGTAGCGATTGGCAGAGATCGCATTTCGATGCTTGCAAAATCGGTAGCTTGGAACTGGCATCGATAACGGCATTTCCCCGATCATCTTTCAATTGCTGCATCACGATGTTTTCGTATGGGCAACTTTCCGAGCATGTTTTACAACCGATGCATGTGTTGGGGTTGATATCGATCACACCAGAGTCAGGATTTCTGTGTATCGCACCCGTGGGGCACCCAATCATGCAGACGGGATCGGTGCAATGCATACACGCATGCGTAAACATCAACGAGCCGTACTGTGGACCGCTTCGAATAAATCGCGGTGTCCCTTGATGAGTGGATGCGCAGGCTTTAACGCATTCATCACAGCCCGTGCATCGATCGAGGTCGATCAACATGGTGCGGCGACCATTGATTAGCCGTTGATCAACCAGGAATTCAACAAGTGGTGTTTCGAGCGTTGAGCGCCGGTCGTTGCGTTCGAAGTCGGGAACAACGCTTCCTCCCAAATCGTATCTGGGATTGAGGATGGTGGGTGGGAGTTCGGATTTTCGAACCTTGGGAAGCAAGGTCTCCAGCACAATTTGCCGAGGGATTCTAAGTAGATCAACAAAGCCTAGGGCACGCAGAGATTGTTGGTAGGGCAATGCACGGACCGTTGGCTGCCGAAACGAATCGGCCAACTCGTCGAGGCCAAACATCTGACCGCTACCTAGATACGCTGTCGTTTGATGGCCGTTACCATGCTCGAAGCTCAGTCTTGCAAAACCAGCTCTTATCAAAAAGAGATCATTGGCTGGCGTTCCTTCGGATGCGATGAGCGGCTCGGCTTGAATTCGCTGATTGGAATCCACCCCTTTTAGACTCTTGTAATCGGCAAACCATTCCAATTCCCCATAGGAATCGAGCTTGGTGGCTTTGACTACTTTTTGAATCGTGTCGTCGTCCAAGAAGCGGAATATCTTTGTTTCACGAAGATGCATCTCCAGTCCGGACTGTCGATAGCGATCGTCTATGTACGCGCGAAACTGCGGATCCTTTCGCAACAGCCTAAGTCCTTGCCAACGAATCTCAACAACGATGCAAGGCGAATCGGCTACAACACTGAAGCGATGGGGCGTGCGCGTTATCGCAGCCATCTCGCCAAAGATTTGACCTGGTTCCAACGGCTCACTCTGAAAGTCATGCAGAATTGCCTGCAGATCCTGAAGGAATATTCGGCTACGACCATCGACGGTCTCGATGCTAGGGGCTGGCGCAGTGACGTGGCTTGATTGCGAGTTTCTGCCTCGGTTTTTTCTTTGTTCGTTGGTCGGGTTACTCGCTTGGACGAGTTTGTCGTCCATTGGTTCGTTGGCTTTCCTTTTAAAGGAAGCGAGCAACTTTGAGAAGATCCCGTGTGCGGGACCGGCTTGGGTGGCAGATTGCCGCTGCCAGAGGCTTACCAAAAATGCGCGGACGTTACCTCTCAGGACGATAAACGCGCTGTTTCCGTAATCCCCTTCGCGAACGATGACATCGCCCGGTTCGTATCGAACAATCCGAGCATCGTGCTGAAGGATCATCTCCAGCGAACCACTCGCACTGAACAATTTCGGATCAAGTTTGGAAAAAGGGGGATAGCTTAGAAGATGCGCAACATCCTTTGAGAGCATTTCTCTATCAAAGGGATGATCCCATCGAACTGGTCTTTCAATGGCGGTAATGCTAGCGGACATGTTCTGGTTTTGTTTGATAGCAAAAGAGTCGCTGGCGTTCGATTGTGCGCAGTGACACAACATTCCCAAAGTTGGCATCGAGCGCGTAGGACCCGTTCATTAAAGGAAGTTAAGAAAATGCGGCAATGAGAGTGCAAGCGGGGACTTCGACATGGTTTCTTGGTCTCAACATTGGAGATAACCATGATGGAAGAATCCTCGGAACCCCAACCCGCAGCGTAAGCGAGGGACTGAGTCGCTGGGAATTGCCTCGTGCAGGCACCTGGATGTACTCGATATCCTCCCCAAGTCGCGGGACTAGAGTCGTGTTGGTCTATGCCAATAACTCATGCACGACCTTGGCGTGCTCGACTCCCGTCAATCGAAAATCCAATCCGGCATGTCGGTAGGTGAGTCGCTCGTGATCCAGGCCCATCAAATGAAGAATGGTGGCGTGCAAGTCCCTTACATGCACTGGTTTTTCGACAGCCTTTAGTCCTATCTCGTCGGTCGCTCCATGCACAATACCAGGCTTTGCGCCACCGCCCGCGAGCCATGAACTGAATGCCCACGGATGATGCTCTCTCCCTTTGTGATCGGCGCTGCTGTTGAATGGTGTGCGTCCAAATTCTGTGGTCCAGACAACAAGTGTTTCGTCGAGCATTCCTCTTTGCTTAAGATCGTTTAACAACGCCGCGATCGGTTATTGGACGATCCGGTATCGATCAGTTCCACAAACCTCACACCGCGTTCCACCAATCGGCGAGCGACCAAGCATTGCCAACCAAAGCCGGTTGTCTGATTGGGTTGCAAGCCGTAGCTTGTTAAAGTTGTCTCGGTTTCTTGGCTGAAATCAAAAGCGTCTGGTACCGCCATTTGCATTCCGAATGCGGTCTCGAAGGTTTGAATGCGGGCCTGTAAGCGAGGGTCGTTGCCCCTAGCCGTCCGATAGTCGACGTCAATTTCTTTCAAAGCGGCCAACTCCAACTGCTGAAGCTCCGACGCAACGCGCGGCTGGACATTCATGATGGGCTCTTGTCCGGGAACGACCAAGGTTCCTTGGTGCGCA
>JALOQS010000322.1 GCA_025459355.1 Pirellula sp. | reverse complement strand
AATCCTTTCCGCGATCAGATCGACATAGCCTTCAACTTCGGCGTAAGCCTTGTCGAATAGTTCATGTAACGCGATAAAGCTCGGGCCTTTGACGTTCCAATGGGCCTGTTTCATTTGCATTTGTAGGTCGACGGCGGTTGCCAATCTTTGGTTCATCAGATTGATTAGGTTTGTTCTGTGGTCGAGCGAGACATCATTTTCGGTGGTGTAGAGCTCTGTCGCTTCGTCGACAATTAATTCCGTTTTTCGCATGATCGTTTTTCCTTTGCAGAGAACATTTTTCGATGTAAGCAATGGGACATGATGGGAACAGTTTCTCTCGGGCGAGCTTGATAGCCCATCGAGATCGCTCTGTTCTGTGCATGGTGATTTTCACTAGACAAACAAAACCTATGGCGGAATGGACTAAGACGTTTTGAGGCTCTACCTGATTAAGCGATTTACAAGCCGCGATCATAATTCTGGAGTTAAGACGTTGTTTAGTTTTAGTTAAATTTTCGAGATGGATACAAAAGAATGGATGCTTCCATGATGATTGATTTCGATTCGGTAAAGACCTGCGATGTTCGCTTCCCAAGAATTCTTGTGCACTTGCCAGACAGTTCTGTCGAACGCGATGACGAGACGGGAATGCGAGATGTTTCTAGATCCGAAATTGAGCAGAGAACGGCCCAAATTCGGAATGGTTGGAGTCTTCAAGAACGGGACCATCGCCGTCGGATTGGGCAGCGCGCGGTGGCTCGACTTGCGAGACTAATAATTCGACCAATCAACTCTTAAACCCGTCTCATTCCGCTAGAATCGGACGGCCATGCGGACGAGCTCAAATGCCATTGTTGAGCTTGCTATGCACCGGTGTCAAATCTGGTGTATTAAGCTCCAGTAGAACTTGAGTCACCGTCAAAACGATTGGTCCAATAAGAACTCCGCTGGGACCAAAAAACAACATTCCACCAACGACCGAAATGAAGACAAGGGCAGTGTGGGAATGTAAGCTTTTACCAATCAAAGCGGGTCTTAGTAAATTGTCCACGACAACGATAACCAGTACCCCGACGATAACCAACACAACCCCTTTTCCCCAGTCACCTCCCAACGCCAAGAATATAGCAGCGGGGCCCCATACGATCATGGCTCCGACTAATGGGGCCAGTGCGAGGCAAGCCATGATAACTCCCCAAAGAAAGGGTGCTGGCAAGTCAAGAAACCAGAATACGAGTCCAAGCAATGTTCCTTGTATGGCCGAGACGACAAAGCTCCCGTAGACCGTGGCATTGATCGTATGGTTAACTCGCTGATACATGGTCTGTCGTTGCGGGCCCGACAGAGGGAGAAACTTGTTCATGGTTTCCAGCAGATGGACTCTGTCACGTAGCAAGAAAAAGAGAATGTAGAATGTGAGCCCGAAATCAATGAACTGATAAACAGAATCTCGGATAAAGTGCATGGCTGCACCACTCAATGAGGACGTTATCATTTTGGCGATCGCTGGTAAATCCAAGACGTTCTCAAGCCGCTGCACGACTTTGGGGAGCTCGCCGTACGGTGAGAAGACCTGCCGCCACTCACCCGATTGTATCTTCTCCTCGATCAGTGCCGCGCCGCTCGACGCCTGGATCAAAAGCTGTTGGATGGCGAGCGAAGAGGGAATCACTACGACAATGGCCAGCAGTGATGTGCACATCAGCGAGCATAGTCCAGGATAGCCGATTTTCGTTTCAAGCCATCTTTGACATGGTGTTGCAAGCACTGCTAAACCGATAGCCCACGTCAGTGAGGGAAGGAACGGCATTGCAATTCGGTAACATAGATACGTTCCCAAAAGAGTCGATAGCAGAAAAAATGCGGTGCGAATATTTTTGGGTGATGCCCAATCTTGATCGCCTCTGGCGGATTCGTTATCGCTCGGGTTCATGTCGTGCACGGCCGATCTTTAAAGAAACGAGACAGACCACTACTCGGCAATATCATCCGTCTTCTTTGTAAAGCGATCCATGACCAAGGGGATTGAACGCGACAGGATCTCTTCCAATACTCGTACCGTCGCATTGAGAGCCAGCGAACGGGCTTGATTGGCGGTCGACTGCCTGGAACCGAGTTCGTAAGCGGCCGACAAGGCTGAGAGATTGGCCGATGAGTCGAGCAAGTTTTGAGAATCGTTATTGGAGGCAGAATTTAGGGATGCCAGTCCGAGTACATCGGAATCTTGCTGCGATGTGTTCTTAACTCTTACACGTCTAGTGCCCCCCGCGATGTACCCGATAGCCATCGCGCCGGCCAAACACCACCACGGGTGCTGCTTAAAATGATTCTGCACATTGAACGCGTTTTTTACCGAATGAATGGCGTTCTCGACTGCTCCCACGGTCGACTTAACTTTCGTTCCCGTCGACTCAATGGTTTCTGAAAGTTGCTCTTCCAATAGCTCCAGCTTTTCAAAAAGTTGTGCTTTGGTTTCGTCCAGTTTTTTGCGGAGCTCTTGTTGTTTTTCGTCCATTATCATGAGTCTTTAGAGGGGATGGATAGAGTCGACTGCGTAAGCTTGCGGAATCGTCCCAAGCCGACCAGGATCAAAACGAGACCGACTAGAGCGTTGCCTGTTGCGGTGATGGCGAAACATGCCCATAGCGGTATGCGCTCCATAGCAACGGAGGGGGAATTAAACCAATGCAGCAAGTAGACCAAACTCATGGATGCAAGAATCGCGAACAGGCCGAGCATACATCCGCCGAGCGACATGAGTGAGATCGCCCAAAGTCGCAGTTTCAGCTCGCTCACTAAAGAGTTTCGAGCGATCTGAAATTGCAAGTTACCGACGATCTGTAGGTCGTTGACGATCTGCCCGACCAGGGAAGCCGGGTGCCCTTCCCGAGATTTGGTAAAGGACTCCATCATTGCGTTTTATCTTCTAAACATTCGTGATACGAACCAGCCTAAGCCGATCGAGATGACAATGGTTGGAATGGGGTTTCTTTGAATCACTTTGGTGAGGTCTTTTCCCATGCCACTCAATTTGGAGCTCTCCAAGTATTCGCCACCTTCGGTGATGGTACGGGCAACCGATTGAGATACGTTTCCAAGCATGCCTGAATGAGGGGCGGCATGGCTTAGCTTTTCTCCTAGACGTTGTACACCTCGGCCAGCGCTCGACGCCATGTTGTCTGCGTCTTCGCCCAGATTCTCAGCAACTTGTCCAGCCATGTTACCTACCGCCGTTGCAGCGGACTGAGACATCCGTCCGATCGAACCTGCGGTTTCCTTGACTTTTGCCATGGCCTCGTTCGCATCATGGTCAATTTTATTTAGTAAGTCAGAATTGTTCATCGTCTCGTTCCATTCGATTAAAGAGTCTATCGATCGTTAGCAACTAACATCGTTGCAAGAAATTGTAGAGGTTCACGGAATCGATTCGATCGATCCTACCGCCATATTGCAAGTAGCGGATTCCATTACGGCTGTAGCCAATCTCGCCAAGAGATTGGATGTATCGCCGGGTTGCTATCCAAAGTCTGGTGACTTCGGCTACGGGTAGCCAATCTCGCCAAGAGATTGGATGTATCGCCGGGTTGCTATCCAAAGTCTGGTGACTTCGGCTACGGGGGAAACAACCAAATGATGGTTCATTCCGCTATCCGATCTTCACACCGTTTCTCGATACCGATGCTTGATCAAACAAGCGATGATCGATGCGGTAGTGTCGCTTCGTGTTTGTGAATCAATGGAAAGGCAAGGTTTTATCGTGAGAACTAAAATTCTTCGACGTTGGAAACTAGGTGAACCTGACTCGCACATGATGATGCGACATGCCAAAACAATTCTTCGGATCTTCCTGGTAATCACGGTGGTTTCCACAATAGCATTGCTTGTCTTTTATCGCCCAGCAGCGTATTTGGCAGCAGTGCCTGTGCCGATCTTATTCCTTGGCTACTTGTTTGCGAGTTATCTAGAGAGGCAATCTAGGGCTTTATTGCTACGCGTACCCAATCAGACGTTAATCTCAGCAGATGAAGTCGAGATGAACGCCGAATATGCTGGCATCTATACTGCGATGGGGCTTGTATTGCTCTTCGCC
>JALOQS010000321.1 GCA_025459355.1 Pirellula sp. | reverse complement strand
CCGCGTTCGGCGGCTGCCACTGCCGAAATGATGGAGTCTCGCGCCTCGTTGAAATAATGCTCGGACTCAGGTGCTAGCAATAAAGCGGAACTAAAGACGAGGCTGATGACAGGAATGGCGCTTCCATCTTCAACTCCCGTCAGGTTGAGCGAAACTGCATCGGAAAATCCTCGGGGAACTCGATGCCGAGAAGAGTTCTCTTCGCGGTACTTCCATTTTGCTACCTCGAGAATCATTTCCGACAATACCTCAAAATCAGCCAAGACCTCCAAGGGTATTGCACCACCATCGAAGCGAGCACCCGTGATTCGGGGCTTGAGGAACGGTTTGCTAGTCATATTGTCCGCCCTCCTGTTGATAGACGTACGGAATTCTTTGAGATTTAATCCTGACAGTATACCCCAATTCCCACCCCTTTAAGTGCGGTGTTTAGGGATTGTCAACACGAGCAGGCTCGTATCGAATCGGCCTTGTCGTCGTAGTCTATACAATCGTACGGATACAAGCACCTCCCCGTTCGAGTCACTACCAACAGATTGTTGATCGTTTTGTTAGCTCTCCCGCCAGGGATGGGAAAAGCTGCTGCATCAGGCCGCGTTTGTGGGGCTTGACCATATTGTTAACGTCAACAATATGGTGGGCGAGAAACGCTCCTTGAACAGCAGACATTCTTTCATTATACAAGCCGTTTTACGTTGGTATCGGCCAGCAGCGTGCGCATTTGGGTAATGGCAATTTCATTGAGCTTTCGCAATCTTTCTGCCTGGGGCAATCCTTGGCGAATGAGCACGGAGTTAAGGCTTTCCAGATTGGTGAGAACGACAAGTTGTTCGAGCGGTGCGTGGTCGCGAACGTTACCTTCTGCGTCGGGGTGGGCCTCGCGCCATTGTTTTGGCGGTCCGACCGACCCACGAGGTGAATTCGAAAGCAATGTCCTTTTGCGCATGAGGGCCACAGTAGCGTCCATCGCTGAACCGAAGTCCGATGGCTCCTGTTTTCTCGATCCATCGGGATTGTTCAGTCGTTCCCAGACGCCGAGGAATTCAACGATGCTCCGACTTCGAAGCCAGTTGCGGATGAGCACAGAGACAGCCAAAGCTTTAAAGAGTCATGATCGAATGATCATAGAACGCGAGCGTTAGTTGTTCAAACAAGTAGTTACTGAGAACGCCAATGAGGTCATTAACGCATGACAATGGAATGCGAGCCGTTGGGCACTAGCCCCGGTTGACCATGTTTCTTCAGCGAGGCGTGATCGAATGATCATGGAAGGTTTTCGATTGCCGATTTGAGATTGGCGATTGATGATTGGCGATTGATGATTTAGTTTCCATGATCGCATGATCACGGAAGACCAATGTCGTTGATCGCTCCGCCGATCATTTGTATTCTTGTTTCAATGAAGCCATAAAGCCTTGACTATTGATGCAATAGCTCGACGCGAATCCATGCTGCACAATGTCCGACTCACCAACGCGAACGTCATGCGAACCACATTAACTATTTGCTTCACAAGCGTTGGTTTTATATGAGCGCGAACGGTCATCATGAACGCTCACTGCCTTGCTACATTTGGTCTGATTCACAACCGCAATTCGAATCGTTATAACATTCTGCCAAACCATCCCATAGCAAACCGGCTTCGTTAACCACTCACGGCTTCGCCCATGTCACATACCTTTGAAGCACTTTCTGCACTGGAAATCGAACCAACTTCCGAATGCGTCGACACTGCCGAAATGGTGAGATGGACGCATGTGTTTCGATCAACAAATGCAATGAAAGCCATTACCCAATTTCTAAGGACAGGGCGAATCGTAGTTCCAGAGTCGAGAAACGAGTCTACAACTTGCAAATCCGAAATGAAGCTGGGTTTGGATCCAAGCATATACCTTTATGCAGGCCGCGTATTCCCTAGTGACTTAGCCCAAGCTGCGTTTTTAGTAACGCACCAATCCCTGATCGAAGGACGGAACGTGGGAGATGTTTTCGTCGCTCCTTTCGACACTGGAGCAATCGCGCAGAACCACTCGACACTCCCATTCGATGTTGACCACCCTGGCCAGTACGTGCAAGAACATTCAACGACTGCGGAAAATTTCCAGCATTATTTCAGCAGGTTTCTTGATCGATACTTCGCCTCCGTCAGTGATTACTGGGCCGGGATTCCTGAACCAATCGACGGTACAGTTTTCAACGGCAGCTCGGATTTTCGAAATTGGACCTTTGAAGTCCGTTGTCGGGGGTTTGCGGAATTGTCGAACAGCCACTGGGTCGTAGACGACGATATTTTCGGAGTACTCAACCGGGCAATTTTAACTCCAGGGGCCGGTATTTGGTCGATTACACTGCAAAAATCGGTAGATTCCGTTGCGAGTGATGCCGAAGATTTCTCACGAAATCTTACGATTTGATTCGAATTTAGGGTTAGACTTAAAGCATGGGCACTTCATCAGAGAAAGCAGTTGAAAACGTTGCGATCTTCGCGATCAAAGGCACTCTCCCCTTGCCATTGGGATGGTCGCGCCCGTTGGTGTCTCGGATCATTGAAAATGGTGAGCGAGAATATACTGTCGCGGGACAAGCAAAATCCTCGTGGCAGAGCACTGAGCCTCTAGACCAGTATGAAGAGGAAGGCTTTCTGACCAGACTTGGGACGGAGATAGGCATCGCCTCATCCGATATCCCAGAAAGCTGGATTTTCTACATCCGTGAAAATCAACTGCGTGAGCTACCCGCTACTACCGCACTTTTGAAGTTAGTGCTGGACGTTTGCAACCATAGCACTAAGTTGCCTCCTCTGACCAAAACAGATCACCCGAATGAGGTCGAGGCTTCGCTTGCAAGGTTCGCAAGGCTTTCGAATTCGCAATTGCAGGATTTAAGGAAGAGAGCTTTTTCGGTACTTTTTGACGAGATTGTCACTTGCGATGCAGTTAGCAAAGACGAAATCAATCGCTTGCTTCAAACGAGTTTGATGCTCATCGATTTGGCGGAAACACAAGCCGAAGGCAGTAAGGGGATATCACTAGCGTTGTCCCTTATGTTTGAATCTGATTCCGCACCACAATCGCAGCACTGGCTAAAGTTGGTATGCACTAAATTCGGGTTTTCAAGTTCAATACAAGAATGGAATTTACGTGCGCAATCGATGTTCGTAATACGACACTCGCGAGCTCAAAAATTCGGTGCGCTAAGGGGAGGCTCAATTAAAGTTCAGTTGAATATGTCTGATCAAGCTGAGGGTCAGTCTGTTTTGCATAACGCTATAGAAGCTAACGACGAGAATGCTCTTCGAAGCAAACCTAGAAAACGCCCACCAAGCACTTTGGGCACGAGACCTCGACATGCTTCCTCCCGCGAAAATCAGCGTTATAAGTCGTATGCGCAATCTAGCAACTCAAGAAAGAGTCATCAACCAGATGTTCCGGCTAATGAGGGCGCAACACGCGACGAACAGTTACGAGTGCTTGGGAAGAATCCTTCAACTTGAATGCACCGAATAGAACATCGCATGTCATACAGCTAGGTCCGGTGCGGTAATGGATTTCGCTATCGTTTCATGGATCCGCTCGGTTTAATTGACTGTTTCCTATGGCAATGGCGGTAAGCCTAGCTCTTTGAGAAATTTGTTGTGCTTGGCGGTCGCGGTGGAGATCTCCTTTTCTAAGTTGACGAGTAGCTTGTGATTGGCTGCTAGGTCTATTTCCTCTTCGCCAACGGCGGTGCTGATGTAACGGGAGATATTGAGGTTAAAGTCGTTCTTCTCGATCTCTGCCATGTCGACGCGGCGAGAATAACGTGCTTCCTCTTTTCGGAACTGGTAGGTTTCGATGATCTTGGCAATGTGCTCTTCCGTGAGCTGGTTCTGACGCTTGCCCTTAATAAAGTGCTCGGATGCGTTGATAAAGAGAACGTCATCCGGTTTCTTGCACTTCTTTAAAACGAGAATGCAGACAGGAATACCCGTCGAATAAAAAAGATTGGCCGGCAATCCGATCACGGTGTCGATGTGGCCGTCCTTCAGAAGTTTGGTCCGAATCCGTTCTTCGGCACCACCTCGGAATAACACTCCGTGTGGCAATATGATGGCCATCACTCCCTCGTCTTTGAGGTAATGGAAACCATGTAATAAGAATGCAAAATCGGCGGCCGACTTGGGCGCTAAGCCGTAGCTTTTGAATCGCACATCGTCGGCCAATGCGTCGGTCGGTTCCCAGCGGTAGCTGAACGGCGGGTTGGCGACGACAGCGTCGAACAAAGGCTTCTTGGCCGGGTTTAAATCTCGGAATAGTTCCCATTCGTTGAGTAGTGTATCACCGTGGAAAATCTCGAACTCCGAGTCCTTTACACCATGCAGCAACATGTTCATACGAGCAAGGTTGTAGGTCGTGATGTTCTTTTCTTGGCCAGAGATCTTGCCGATGCCTCGTGATCCCATGCGTTTTCGCACGTTAAGCAACAGCGATCCAGAGCCGCAGGCGAAATCCAAGACACTTGCAAGTCGATCCTTCTTCCCAGTCTTCGGTTCTTGGCTGTCGAGTGTTACGATCGTAGAGAGAATGTCTGAGATTTGTTGCGGGGTATAAAACTCGCCCGCCTTCTTGCCTGAACCGGCAGCAAACTGACCGATGAGATATTCATAGGCATCGCCCAGTGCATCGATGTCCGTGGAGAAGTCTTGAAGCCCCTCAGCGATCTTTTGGATAACCGTGCAGAGTTTTGCGTTGCGGTCCTCGTATTTCTTGCCCAGCTTATCGGAACCGAGATTGATCTCCGAGAATAGTCCCTGAAAGGTGCTCTCGAAGGATTCCGTTTCGATGTACTTAAAGCCGGCTTGAAGAGTGTTGAGGAGCTCACTGTTTTGAGTACGCGCCATGTTGGCAATACTGCTCCACAGATGTTCGGGCTTAATGACATAATGAACCTTGCGGCGCATCTGCTTTTCAAACTCGGAGATATCCTTAAAAGCTAGTGGAACAAGTCGATCATACGACTCGGGCTTCTCTGCGACCAACGCTCCCTTGGTCGACGCGGAATCCGTTGGTGAGACTCGCTTTGGGATTCTCGGATAGTCTTTGCCTAATTCTTTTTTGGCGGCGGTCTCGTAGTTATCCGAGAGGTACCGCAAGAACAAGAACGACAGCATGTAATCGCGGAAGTCATCCGCGTTCATGGCTCCACGAAGATCATCCGCGATTTTCCAGAGCGTATTTCCGAGTTGTTTTTGGTTGGTGTCGGTCATTCTGCTTCCCGACTCGATCCCGAATCGCTATTTCCCAGTCTCTTAGAGATTTCTGTTGCTTCGCGACGGATTTCTTTTGGCACATAATAGATCACTCGGTCCACGGGTGGCGCAATGACAGCCTTTAGTCTTGGTAAGTACTCTCCGATCGCGATTGGTTGTCCATCAACGACAATTCTAATCGTATTAACGGCCGACTGATTTTCCTTATCTTTTTCTTCTCGATACGGCTGCCTGTACTTTCCCTTAACTCGATCAGCTAAGCAGTACATTTGCGGTTCATCGTATCCTCTAGACCTTAATAGGTTATGCAACTCTTGCTCCCAATCGCCGAAATCATCTTCTTTAAGTGGGTTGGGCGGCGGTGGGGGCAGCACCATGGCTAAACCATCGCGGTTTAAAAATCTTCGTGCGCAGTCGGACAACGATTTGTCGTTATGGTCCATCCACCGCTGGATCTGCTCCAATACCGTGAATTCTTCGATACGAAGATAATCAGCAACCGCAAGCGAGCCCGGCACGGGGCTTTCGCTTTCCCAGAATCGTGCCATTGCTGGATTAGGATTCACATTTTTTCCCTCTGAACGTAGTTGATTCGCCCGTTTCCACATCGCTTGCAAGAGTTGCTCAAAACCTCGGGTCGTCTTGTGAAGATAGACGTTTTGATACATGTAGAAACGAGAGAAAATATACTCCTCGATCGCGAGCGCTGCCTTTTCAGGCCATACAAGATCTGATTTGGTCAAGTCAAATTCAACAGTCGACAAAAGTCGATGCCAATCGAAATGGCCATACCCAGCCCCTGAGCACAGACTATCTCTACGCAGGTAATCTAGCCTATCGACATCGAGCTGACTCGACATCAATGCGCGTTGCCATGCCGGATGTGTCGTGTTATCTGAATCAATCAGATCAGCTACGTGATTTGGCAAGTAAGCGTTTTGTTTTCTAAGTATCTGATTTACTTCGGTATCTGGATCACGAATAACAGCAATGGACCACTGCTCATGATTGATACCCAAACAAGGTTCAAAGAGATGGGAAAATGGCCCATGACCAACATCGTGCAACAACGCGGTTGCCATCAGAGCCTGTCGTGAGCTTCTGATGTGTTCATTATCTTCAACTTCGCTGAGGTGTTCGAGAACCATGCTCATCAAATGAGCAACACCCAGACTATGTGCGAAACGCGTATGGTCAGCCCCTGGGTAAGTTATGTTGCTAACACCAAGTTGATGAATCCGTCTGAGTCGCTGAAATTCACGACAATTGATCAGATCTATTAACCATCCATCGCGTTCCCGGTTAAAGGCTATGTAGTTATAAAGGGGATCGCGAAAGACTTTATCCGACACCGAGGACTCCACATTAGCAAGGTGCCATTTGATCGACAAATCGTTTGGCGAGACTTAGCGCAGCATCGGCAGATTGACCCTCGTCAGGAACTTTCTTAAACGCACACGCCTCTTTCAAGGCTTGTTCCCAGTTGCCGAGTTGGCGATAGTAGAAGTGGATGGTCGAACCAAGCTCCAAAGTCCAATTCTTCTCAACTAGAAGCTCTTTACCAAGATGACTGAAAAGATTCATTTGTTCATCCTGTGCTTGCTTAAGAAACTCTTCAGTTCGAGGCATCAGCTTATAAGAGTATTGTGAACCGGCAGACTCCTCAATAAGTCCTGCCGCTACCATTTCATCGCATATTTCCGCAACATCGCGAGAGTAGGGGCCAAAATGATGGAGAGTGTACTCGCAGTTGAGTTTGCAGCCTGCCTGCTGAAGAAAGTAGACGACCTTTTGCAAACGCTTTCTACCTTGAAGTCCAGTCTCACCAGCCCAGGATAAAAGGGTCGCTAACTGTCGCCTATTCATGTTCGTACGCGTCCCGCCTAAGAGTTTTCGTCAGTTTTATGCCCCACTCGCACTACGGTTTGATATCATAGCGGCCTTGCAACCGCGAATCAATTCGGAGTACCTTACCATTCAGACTTGAAAAGCAACCATCAAGATTTTGGGTTGTCGACCCGTACGTTCGACAATAATAGCCTCTAGCCATAGTTACTTCTTCCTGTTCCGCCTAACCAAGGCGCTGATTTATCAATTCGCATGCTGTTCTTGTAGGCCGTCCGCTAGAGGATTCGCCTCACGCAATACGTCGGCAGGAATACGAGTGAGCATTCCGTTTTTCATGACGATGAGATCGGTGCCGGTTTGGATAGCGGTTTTCCGGGCAGCTTCTGCCGCTCGGTTGATGGCTGCGACGGATGAACGCAAATCTGGATCTTTGGCTTCTTGGATGTTCTTCATGGTTATTGGCTCTCTCCCCATTCTAGTAGGATCGGACTTTCGCCGACATTGTCGTACTTTGCCCAGGCATCGACAGCGAGCTTGTAGGCCTTTTCCAGGTTTCGCAATCCAGCGATGAAACGACGTCGGATCACGTTTTCTGGGATGTCGTGTCCGCCTTGCCTCACCCTCTCCGCCACACGTGCGACCGCAGCTTCGGTACCAGCGAGGGTTTGCCGTCTTCATGTTTGGACTCTCGCAAAGACGCAGAGACGCTGTGTTTTTTTGAAGATCGGGACTTCTTCATTCCTCTCCCCCTTTGCGTCTTCGCGTCTTTGCGTGCGACCTGTTCGCAGCGTTGTTTTCGTTCGCAACTTCAACTGCCGGATCGTCCGACGATTCGCTGGACTCGACTTCGTCGTCCGAATCCCACAGCTCGCGGTAGGCGTAGACGTAGCTGGCGGTGGCTTGAGGATCGATTTGCCAATAGTACCGACACAGGGTTTTGAAAAGAACAAGTCCATCGGGAATGCAGGCATGGTCCAGAAGCTGATCGAGCGTGTGTTCAATCAACTGTTTATCCCGACTGCCATTGCGAACCATTTCCTGCACCGACGGCGCGTGGATCGCGACGGCTTGCTGATGAAGCGTCTGAAGCGGGACAATGATCGCCGAGAGGTCGCGGAGTAAGTCCTGGTAGTTGTGAGCCTCGATTGAAGCCGCCTCTTTCGGGAGGTGTTGGTCGTTCATTATTTCAGCCGTT
The DNA here is from genome assembly GCA_025459355.1 of Pirellula sp. Classification (GTDB taxonomy): domain Bacteria; phylum Planctomycetota; class Planctomycetia; order Pirellulales; family Pirellulaceae; genus JBKCUI01. Next base: position 436 of record JALOQS010000321.1, on the reverse strand, counting down.
TCATGTTCGTATCCGACAGCAGGGTGCGCATCTGAGTAATGGTAATTTCATTGAGCTTTCGCAATCTTTCTGCCTGGGACAATCCTTGGCGAATGAGCACGGAGTTAAGGCTTTCCAGATTGGTGAGAACGACAAGTTGTTCGAGCGGTGCGTGGTCGCGAACGTTACCTTCGGCGTCGGGGTGGGCCTCGCGCCATTGTTTTGGCGGTCCGACCGACCCACGAGGTGAATTCGAAAGCAATGTCCTTGTGCGCATGAGGGCCACAGTAGCGTCCATCGCTGAACCGAAGTCCGATGGAGCTCCTGTTTTCTCGATCCATTGCTTCGGAGTGAGGACGAAGCTGTTCAACCCCGTCTGCATTCTAATCCCATCGAATTCGACGGGATTAAAACCGGGATTGTTCAGTCGTTCCCAGACGCCGAGGAATTCAACGAT
>JALOQS010000320.1 GCA_025459355.1 Pirellula sp. | reverse complement strand
TGAGGCGGTCAAGCGTGGGGAGGGAGAAGGTTAAATTATAACGATCAAGAGGTCTACGCTAGAATTCTCGACACAAGACAATTTGTCCGCACGTCCCACACGTCCACGCCACAAAAAGGGCTCAATAGCAGCAAGTCAAGGCAAAACTCAAGGAGAGGCAAAATGCTACGGAAGGTTTCGACAACACTAGTGATGGCAGCGGGATTAGCCGTAGCTCACGCTGGCTCGGTAAATGCTCAATGTGCCGACGGTAGTTGCGGCGGTTACGTGCCAGCGGGAATGTCCGGTGGCTTGGACAGTTTCGGACAAATTTACGGTCGCACGACACAACCGGTTTTTGACAACTACTTTACTCGCGGATACGCCAACCAAGCAGAAGCTGGCATGTACGTATCCCCGATTGGAGTTCCTGGTTGGGTAGGACACACCTACAACACCTACCAGCCTCTATACCCTCACCAATTTTTGTATCAACACCACGATCGATACCATTCCTATTACGATAACGGGATGGGATTGAATCGAACCCATGCTCACTATTACGCACCGCCCGTGCGAACAGCAGGCAAGCGAATCTACAAAAAGCTTGAAATTCCTCGCTGAGGCTTTTCGAGACAAGTTGGCTGAGTCGGAGACCAGTCGAATGAACTTCCGCCTTTATGCCCATCACGGAACGATAGGAGCCCTCTGCTTTGGGCTTCTTAGTATTTGCGGACAATTTGCTGACGCACAAATGTTTGGTGGTCGCGTGGCTGGTGCACGAACCATCGGCTATGGCAACACCAATGATGTTGGTTCTCGTCTAGCGTGGGGCTCTCGTTCGACTTGGGGTGATTACTGGGCCTACGATCAGTCCATGCAAAAGCCATGGCATGGTAGCTATTACTACCTCAAGACTGGTCAGCCCACGGCATTGATTGTTCCGCCAACGGTAACGATGCAATCGAACTATTCTTGGGGTGTATCGCAAAACACGATGACTCCGGTCTATCATCAGTTTAGCGGAGCGGCCTCCAATGGTGGCGGTGGCGGCATGTTCTATGCGACCCCGTACTGGCCAAGCCACACCGATCAATTCGGTGTCTACCCAGTCCGTGGACCTTGGTAACATAGTAGAACAATTGTCTCAATTGATCCCAAAGTAAATCGATCGTCTCAATTGAGCTACCATTAAGATCGATGAAAAGCATTGAACGAGTCAAATGCCTTGCGTTTGACTCGTTCTTCTTGTTTGCGAAGGGATGGCAGAAACATCGAACGCAGAAAAATGGGTTGCATATCTTTCTGCGTTCGATTTTTCTGCCCACACAATCGGTACTGTTTGGCCCCTCTAATCATAGGAAGTGGGTAGCACTTTTTCGCTCCTGTAAAGGTAAGTCGTGAGGAGTAAGTCGTAAGGGGTAAGGGAAGAACCGCCGTGGGAAAGCAGGTTGCCATAGGCTTCATAGAAGTAGACTTGCTTCCGCTGCTGGTCATCCTCATCTTTACCCACATTTTTCGTGCTCGTGCTCAATGAAATGGTGCTGGTGCTCGTAATCGAATCGCCAACCCAATCGATTACCAGCACGAGCACCGTCCTTCGGACTGAGCACGAAAAGCAACGAATCTTGGTTTTCGATGCCGAACATGTGCGTTTCACCTTCATCCCAACGTCCACCAACACCTGATTCTGGAGGATAGATGGTTTGTGAAATCTGATCATGCCCCACTACATAGACCGTCTTCTTAGTCGCGTTGCGAGTTCAATCCAGGCTGGGTGACTCGATTCGATCTTCCCCTTTGTGCAACCGTCATGGTACAATTGATATCGTTAAAACAATTGGTTTTGGAGAAGTACCTATGGCCACAGTTGAAGAACGATTAGAGCGATTGGAGAAGGAAGTACGACTTCTAAAGCTTTCACAAGTAGCCGAAATCGACCTCGCAGCGAAGAAACCAGGATGGGTCTCGAAAATCGAAGGTTCATTCAAAGACGCCCCTGAATTCGCAGAGATTATCCGCTTAGGGCGTGAAGAACGGCAAGCCGACATTCTCAATGAAGAGTAAAATCGATGTTTATTCTTGACACGGATCATCTTGCCATATTGCAAGGTCCAAGGACCGATTCTTGAAACAATATCCTCAAGAGGATATCACAAGTCAGCGACTCGAATGTTTATACAACCATCATCTCGTTTCATGAGATTGTTTCTGGTTGGACGAAGTATGTGAAACAGTCGAATGATCCTAGCAAGATTGTCTCCGGCTACTCTCGCCTCGAGCAGGTATTGAAGGATTTTTCTTGCGCACAAGTTCTTCCCTTCAGTTTCACTGCTTCGGAGGTTTTTGAAGATCTCAAGCGCACAAAGATTCGTGTCGCTACCATGGATCTGCGAATCGCATCGATCGCGATCAGCAAACAGATGACAGTGGTCACACGCAATACAATTGACTATGAGCGTATTCCCGGCTTGATGCTACAAGACTGGACGGTTCCTATCTCTTGATCTATCCTGAAACCCCGGATAGCGACCAGTGCTTGGCCTAGCCTATGCAGTTTGGGATATGGAAGAACAAGATTTTTCGTTTCCCGGTAGGATGAAACTTGAAAGTCCCGATCAAGAGTTCGTTCGACAATTCTTATATGTTTTTGCCGATGCGGGCTTTATGATCCCGCATGATATAATCGTTATAAACCTGGCGCCTGCGGAACTCCCGAAACAAGCCCCCAGCTTTGACCTTCATATACCGATCGGTATAGGATCTATTTCCAATCAACTCGATTCCAACCGCTTTAGCCAATACGCAGCCGTCGTCGAATCGATCGAGATCATACCTGTTCATACCTTGCAGAAGCCGTTGACTTCTTATATGGTCAGCTCGACATCGATCCCGTTCCCTCTCGACTGGATGATTTGTTTGCCACGTTCTCGCAATACGACATCGACTTTAGCGACGTCCGTGGACAAGACATGGCCAAGCGTGCTCTCACCATCGCAGCCGCAGGCTCTCATAATCTACTCATGCTAGGTCCACCTGGCTCGGGAGAAACCGAGTACACGACGAGCGGCAGTTCCGTCGACACTGCCACGCTCGCTTAACCAAGACCTCTTGCAGAGAAAAAGGCTGGACTAAAGCGATTCTATCCACATCACTTAATGTCACAACAACTCGGCCATCACACCGAAAAGAGGTCTAAATCTCTACCGTCTCAATGCGGCCAAAAACACGACAGCAATTCGGCCCGTCACAACTAGAAAACCAGCAACTTCTTTCATTCATTACTCGTCATACACCGGTTCTATCGCAATTCGATCCCTATGAATGACTTGCATAATTTCAAGATTGTCTGGTTCTAGCAAACTGCCGTTTTCATTACTCAAGTCGATTAAGTATTTTATGTGATCGTAATCAGAATCCCCAGTAAAGAAGAGTGAAAGCGAAAGTAACCTTACCATCGCAGGCGTAATCTCAATTTTTTGATTTGATTTACTCAAGTATTTTTTCATTTTTTTGATAGAACTTTCGCACAATTCAGGCCATTTTCTTAAGTGCCCCATTGCAATTTCGTCAAGCCTTGTGAGTTCCTTAGCGTTTTTTTTGATTTCCGTCGCGATAAAAATTTCGATTGCGCATTGCTCTTCTACGTAAGTCTTGCGGTACCCGAATCCTAGCCATTCGTACATTCCGGTTTTACTCATTATTTCATCCATTCAATCAGTGCCAAAGTCCCTGCCCGATGTGGTTAGCGCCATCATAAATTCCGCGCTGCGAGCGATTATGCAGTTCGGTTGGAATCAATTGCATTCTACCTCTCTTGAAATCGTGATGCCAAGTATGGCTTGTACCATTTATCATGATATTCGCCCTGTTACTACGCCAACCGACGGGCAGACGTCCCCCATTTTGTTCTTTTAGTCTCGATGTAGCTCATGCAATATCGTTACCTTTCATAAAGCTTTTTTCATTCTTTGTGAGGCTAGACCACGGTTTTCCTCCGACAAGTGGAGTTGGGGTAATTTTCACTTCAGCCTTAACAGCACTTGGGTGGTATCGCACGAGATACTGTGTATAGCGACAGTTAGAACTCCCCAACTTTTGAAGTTGATTTCAACTTACGTAAGCACCTGCTTCCGGAAGATAGATGGTTTGTGAAATCTGATCATGCCCCACTACATAGACCGTCTTCTTAGTCGCGTTGCCACTTGCTGAGAATACTGTCTCTTGTAGCGTCAGAGAGTAACCCGTTGGGTTTTGAGTGTCTCCTAGATACTCGACGCTGGAAACGAGAGTCCAGTTGTTTGGTGAACTTATTGTGGCAGTGTATTCGATTCGTTCGACTCGCGTGACCGTACTGTCGTAACGATATTCGGTCTTCGCGATTGCGATGGGCATAGGACTAGTCGCGGACGATTTTTGTTACGGTACATATTAGCAGGAGTCTCGCACAATCTAGATAGGAAGAGCGAGTGAAAAGCTGAGATTTGACAACCACTCCTGCTGGTGACAGAATGAAGGATCGAAGCCACTCAACAGGAGACTGCTCACTATGCAAGTTCAAATCTTTCACGAAGCCGCCGCTATCGAACTGGCTAAAAATGCTGGTTTTTCGAGCGTGGAGGAGTATGTTAATCAGACGATCAAGCAGGCTGCTGATCTTGCGGCGATTCGCGAAGGCATTAACGATACAATTGCAGGACGCATGACTCCACTCGAGGAGTTTGACAAGGCGTTTCGCGAAGAAATGAGTTTTGCAAAACGAGCCGGATCATAGTGTTTCGAGTTCTTCTGTCCGATGC
>JALOQS010000319.1 GCA_025459355.1 Pirellula sp. | reverse complement strand
GTGTCCTCTGCGAATTCTATTTGCACGGGAATCTTGTTTTGAGCTGCTTGCTCGATGAGTGTGGCTTCACGTTTAAACGCATGGCCGACAACATAAAGCACTTGATGATTCGCCAAACTCGCGAGCAAATCTCCTGCTTGGACCGTTTGGCCGAGCTCCACTCCGAGCGATTGCACTTCGTAGGCAAGTTCCGAAAGCGTTTGAAATCCAACGGTTTGAAAGTGTGATTTCTCTAGTCCATCGAGCGAGATGGTGTTGGCTCGCGGAGGTGGTGCATAAACATCGATCATCGAAACGAAATTTCCCTCGAAAACGGCTGCGATTTGCTCCGGATTCAGTCCTCGATTGAGAAGCTCCTGTTTCGACGCTTGAATCAAGATTTGCTGCCGCTGATATTCGTTGCGTAGTTCGATGGCTCTCGAATTGGATACGGCGCCAGAGTTGACCGCTGCTGATAGTCGGTCTAGTTGATCTTGAAGCAGCTTTACTTCTTGGGCCGCTTTGAAGAGCTGCGTCTGGGTCGCTTGAAGGTATTCGCTGAACAGTTTTAGAGTCACAACTCTTTGACCTGGACGAATGGTATCGCCGGGATAAACGTGTATCTCGGATACAACACCGACTGCAGGCGATGTAACACCTCGATCAGAAACACCGGGGCGGTCAACAATGATTCCAGGGATGGTAATCGATCGCCAATATTCGGTTGGTCGGGCAGCCTTGACCGTGAGTAGTAGATTCTTTCTCGCTTGTTCTTTAAGCTCCAACACGCTGGACTCCGACTTGACGACGGGTTCCGATTGATCGTTATGGTTAGAGTCTGGAGTGCCACGTGAGCTACATCCGAGAAACGCGCAGGCTGAGATAGCGAGCAGGGCATGTGTAAGCTTGGTCCTGTTTAGGATGCACATGTGAGTAGAACCTTTTTACATTGTTGGATAGCCAGCCAAGAAACCGAAAGATTGGAACGGGCCGAGTATGAGGCAGAAAAGAATCAACGAGCAGTGAGAAACATACTCCCACCGAATCTAGCTCGGATTCTCAGCAATCAGATTCTTATTGCGCAGTGAAGCAGATAGAGAGGCGGTCCATGAATGCGATGGAATGTCGCAACATAGCGATTCATGCACAATGAAGGTTTTGAAATGCGTGCAGCGACATGGCCAAAAACGGCAGTAGAAGAGAAGTCAATCGTTAGGCCGTTGGGAGTGGAGAATTCTCCATCGGGAACAATTAGATAGATGGCGTCAGAGTCATGTTCCTGTTGTTCGCTGGCTGGACTTTCGTGATCGTGGGTGTGGTTACCGTGCGAGTGTGAACCGTGCTCGTGGCTGTGATCATGATCACCGTGACTAAGATTCGAGCCGAATCCAACATGGAAATGGGTGCGATTGTCCTCTTGTGATGAGTGCGCAGCACCACAGGGAACATGAGCAAATGAATGGCCCAGAACTAACAGGGGGATAAGGAGGATGGTCAAAATTTTCGTGAACATAGGATTCCGATCCGTGCAAGCTTAGCTTTTTTCAATCGCCCTGCCTAGATCGACTGCCTAGTCTGCCTTAACAGCTTGGTGGTGCTCTCATTGAGGTAGATCAGGGAACAAGTTGTTCTCGCTTGATCAGATCGTACTTCGCCCCACTTTGTAGCTTCGAAAACGACGGCGAGCCATCCGCCTGGAGTTTAGCGCCATCCACGAAGAATACGCTACCTGGGCCAGAAACCTCAGCAATCGAGCCAGACACCTCGATTGCAGTTGATTCATCGATACCGATGCCTAACAATTGCGGGTAAGTTTTTGCTAATTGAACGAGATCTGGCAAGCGGTTGCGTTGCGAAAAATGTTGGTCGATCGCGACACCTTGGATGAACCCTAATCCTCCACGCTCATAGCCCGGGGCCATTATTTGGAAGTTCTCAATGGGTGTAGCTCGCGCTAGATAGTTCGCTTGGATAGAGGCGCCTGCAGACGATCCGCCAATAACTCCGCCTCTTTCTAAGCATTGTTTCATGAGGCGATGCGCCTTGGTTCCATAGTAGCTATCAGCGAGATTCCACTGTCGACCACCGCCGAACCAAATTCCGGTAGCATTCTTGAGAGGTTCTAGAAACGCCTCGTCTTCATTTGCTCGGTTTCGATCTTTTGTGTGAATGAATGATGCGGTTTTGACTCCCATTCGCCTCCACATTTCGACAGTGCTTTGTTCTTCGCTCACTTGGTCCTGTTCTTCGCACGGCACGTAGACCAGTTTGGCGTTGTCTGGGCCACCGGCCAGTTCAACGAATCGATTCATGAGGTTGGGCGGCAGGCCACCGCCACCGACAATTAGCAATCTCCCTGTCGGCACATTGGGCTGTAAAGTTTCCTTTGGCGGAAACCGTGGCAAGCTCCTATCGATCGCTTCACGCCTCCATTGGGTCAAGTCAACCAATAATTTGTCGAGCTCTCTGACTTTGGGTTTCGTGTCGCGGATGCTATGCACTCGTTCGGAGGGATAGGTTCCCGGTGCCAAGTAAAATACACCTCTTCCCTCGCCTAGAACCCGTATTTGCCGATTTCCTAAAAGCATACATGTACCGGATTCGAGTCCCACTCCGACGCACTTAGGAGACATTGCAAGGGCAGTTCGAAGCGAACTCTCCGCTTCTTTGGTCGATGCATACTCAAGTTCCAGAAGGCAATCTGGAAACAAATTGAGCCCCTCTTTGATTGCATTCGGCGCATCCATCTGTTTGTCCATGTAGCTATGCCCAACCAATTCTGCGTGGGGGCCGCACACGAAAACAGAACCCCGTTTTTCGAGGATTGTCGTAGCATAATTTTTAAATCGGCTCTTCGTTTCCGTGGGGATCATTTCCGGTGATCGATTGTCAATCCAGATGAGAGTATTGATCGATGAATCCAAGTCCACGTCGACGTTGATGTCTTCTATTCTTATCTCTACTAGTCGCGAGAGAGATTCCAAAACAGGCTCATTCTCGCTTCCATTTTGTAGAATCAGAATCGCGATTGGCTTTCGAAATTCCGTCCTATCGATGAGGGTGCCTAAAGCGGAGCTGTCCCGTGCAACACCAAGAGTACCGCGAATCCCTAAATCGATTGGCCAATGCTCAAATTTTTCATCCATCTCTTGGCAAATACTTGGTGTTGAGACAACGACAATACTGATGGCCAAAGCAATCCCAGGCAAAACTCTCACAAGTGGATAACTCACAATAAACCTCGTTTTACGGGCCAAAACGGCCAAGAAATAAAACTTACCAATACAAGAGTGTACCGCGATTTCAAGATAGTTTTCGAATATAATGCCCTAGGACAACGACCTCTCCCTTCCTTCCTCAACCCCTCCCTATCCTATGAAACGTATCCTGTCGTTCGGCATTGCATCGTATCTCCTCACATCGATTTCCGGAGTTCTTGCTGCTCCTCCCAAGGTTGAGTTTGAAACCGTTAAGGTCGGCACGTTCCGCAGCGAAGCCTGCTGTGTCGGTGATTTTAACAATGATGAAAAACTCGACATCATGGCAGGCCCCTACCTGTATCTAGCACCGAATTGGAAACCGATTGAAATTCGGAAGCTGGCTGGCGAGGTTGATGAAAAAGGGATCGGCTACTACCACGACTTTGCAAATCTACCGATGGATGTTGACGGCGACGGTTGGCTAGACGTCGTCGGTGCATTCTGGCATGAGAAATCGCTTACATGGTTTCGCAATCCTGGAACCGCAGGTGGCCTTTGGAGAGAGACACTTATCGATGAAGGCCTGAACCATGAAACTGCTGACCTAGTCGATCTATCCGGCAAACATGGTGATAAGCCAACTCACGTGCTGCCTCACGTTTCCTCAACGCAGTGGTTTGAGCTGATAACAAGTGGAGAGAAAAAGGGGACTTTCAAAAAGCATCTCATCTCAGAAAAGCCGATGCAGTTGGGTGGTGGCGTGGGGGACGTCAACGGAGATGGAAGAATCGATATCGTACGCCCTGACGCTTGGTTCGAAGCTCCCGCAGACGAAAAGGGATTCTGGAAAGAACATCCGTTGCTGTTAGGCAGTTTAGACGAGGGCAAGACAGAGCATACTCCGCAAATTTTGGTTTACGATGTC
>JALOQS010000318.1 GCA_025459355.1 Pirellula sp. | reverse complement strand
GCATTGATAACAGCCCGAGCAAATCGAACTGACGGTAGTCCATTAATGGTGGTACCATTTTGGCCTGACACAACCAAATCACCAGTGCTAGTTTGTGCCAGTGTGACTTGATTGGCTAGATTATCACCCTCGACCCGTAGAAGCTCTCCTTCGATCGCGACGAACACGTCCCCGGCCATCAAAGCTCGACGTTCAAGCGACTCAAATCCCAAACGATTTCGATGATCTCGACCCATTTTTCTTACCCTTGAATTGAAGCGGAACCAATAGCAGCAAATTTCTTCGCACAGCGCTGACTGATTCCCTATACAAGCGATGGAACGCGGTAGAAAAACCGTCAAGCGATGCTCTACCTAGTTAAGGACAACTAACCGCTACGGTCCGCCAAAGTTTCAAGAACAATTACAAAATCTTCGCAGGAATGCGAGCTTGGCCTGCGACAAGGTTCGTCCCCGGAGAAAAATGACTTCGCTTTACCATGCCTATACCAACAACTTCTCCCGACGCGTCCTGCGCGACAGACTTTAACTGTCCCACTTCGGTCTCATCGCTGAGCAATGCCACTTGAGATGGATCTGTGAGATCTGGCAATACCTCGGTGTTCAGTTTCAGTCGTACGAGCTTCTTTTGAACTTGCCCTAATGCATCAAGCCTCGCGATGGTCTCTTGTCCCAGGTAACACCCTTTGTTAAACGAGATCGCTTGCTCATTCCGATTTATCTCTTGAGGTAGATTTTTGTCATCAAAGTCTTGACCGTACCAGGGCCAAAAGTTCGCAATCCGCTGTGACTCCCATGCCCGCCGCTCAACGAGATCGCTCTCTGTGGATTGGCCGGAGTACTTTGCGATCATCTGGTCTTTCAACCGATTCGGAACTAATAGAAGCGCCGATGTTGAGCTAACCCACGGTGCCCACAATCCAATAACCACCTCACCATCGACGATACATTCATTCGATTTCTGTTGCCCTGGAAAGCCTCCGAGCGATTCCGGAAAATCAGCCTCGGAAGAAATCAACCAAGTATCGAATTCATTGCTAACATCTTTTACGACCGCATCCTCCATGATGATAAAGCGATCTAAGTGAGCAAATAATCTTTCCGCTTGGCCGGGGACCGTTACGAATAGATGTCGATCGGACACACCGACTGCCATGCCATGACCTAAACTCCGCCCTTTAGTTTCAGTGATGAAGGTCTCAAAGGCTTGGCCAGCAGACAAATTCCTCAGGTCTTGTGTTGCAACGTTGTTGAGCACCTTGCTGCGATCTCGACCACGGATTTCCAATATTGTTGCCTGCCCTAATTTGTACATCGCATCTACCTATCTGGAGTAATCGGCGTTTACTTTCCTTCGACTCGGACGTTCGATTCCCGCAAAAATCGTCCCATCAAAGCTCGTCGATTTGGTTGGGATTGTAACGACTTTAGGGATTGTTCGAAGATGTTGTGTTGAGAAAAGACCATTTCCATCTCGCTCTCGCAACGCTGTGCAGTAAGAAAAACCTAGGCTCCATGATCGCCACGTGTTTTTCACGCACCTTTCGTTAGCCTCCCATGCAATCCCATTTTCGATCTTTAAGAACAACCCGTCGCCATCGGAGATCCGGTGCTGCGACCGTTGAGTTCGCCGTGATCTTGCCCGTGTTAGTCCTCATTCTGATGGGGACGATCGAAACATGCACCATGATTTTCTTGCGGCAGTCTTTGCATATTGCAGCCTACGAAGGCGCTCGTGTGGCTATCGTTCCCGATTCTGAAGCGGACGATGTAAGAAACGCAGCGACTCGCCTCTTGGACCTGCGTCGTGTCAAGGACGCATCGATTGAGGTCTTTCCAGAAGACATCGAAAACGCACCTTACGGATCGTTCATCCGTGTTGAGATCACATCTCCCTGTTCGAGTAACTCCGTCTTACCCTTGCGGTTTTACGGTGGGCGAACCATCAAGGGAACCGTGGAAATGATGAAGGAGTTCGATTAAACGCCATATGAGAAACAAAATTTCTGCCCTAGTGATAAAACCAGACTCGACTAAACGGCTTCAAAGGCTTCGTCGCGGCGCCGTGGTTCCGCTCTTTGCGATCATGTTGCCGGTGCTCATTATCCTGTCGGCGTTTGCCATCAATTTCGCGTATTTTGAGCTGAGTCGAACACAGATGTTCATATCGTCCGACGCAGCCTCACGAGCAGCCGGTCGCGAGTTTATGATTACCAATGATCGAGAACTCGCGAAAGCAAAAGGCCGCGAAGCAGCGAATCGAAATCCGATCGCAGGAAAACCACTGCAACTGGCGGACTCCGATTTTGTGTTCGGCTCTGCAACAAGAAACTCCCTTGAAAACAGATACAACTTTCAAGCAGGAGGATCGCGACCCAATGCCGTCGAGGTTACCGCCAGACGAACAAGTGACTCTTTGGATGGCCCTCTTCCTATGCTTATCCCGAGTCCGTTTACTGGCATTGTCCAATCTCATCAAACCTCCCGAGCAAATCAAATCGAAGTGGACATCTCGCTGGTGATCGATCGCTCCGGCTCGATGGCTTATGCCGACAACGAACCTGCCGTCTTTCCTCCCTTGCCCGCCGCTGCGCCTCCCAACTGGTTCTTTGATGGACCAGCCCCCACACCAAGCCGATGGCGAGACGCTGTTCGAGCGGTCGATATGTTTATCGCCGAACTAGAATCATCACCAATGCAAGAACTCGTCTCTTTAACAACCTACAGCACCGACGCAGAGCTTGACGTACCCCTCACGGACCAGTATCAGCAAATCCGAAACGCACTCGATGGCTACACCCAGTTTTTTACCTCTGGTAAAACGAATATTGGTGGTGGTATCGATGGTGGACGAAACGGACTTTCGTCACCTGCTGCGAGGCCTTTCGCGGCCAAGGTTATGATCGTTCTTACCGATGGTATCGATACGATGGGTAGCAACCCAATCCAAGCTGCAAAAGATGCTAACAATGACGAAATCATGATCTTCTCAATTACCTTCGCTCAAGAAGCTGACCAAAATACCATGCGACAAGTTGCAAGCGAAGGCCAAGGAAAGCATTACCACGCGGCCTCCGGAACCAGCCTCGCCGCAATCTTTAGGGATATCGCACGTCAACTCCCTATACTGCTGTCAAAATAACAAACGATTTCCCATGAACCATCGCCAACGTACCCCTCAACAACATCCCCGACGTGGAGCGCATACCGTAGAGTTCGCGGTAATCCTCCCGTTGATCATGCTCTTTGTTATGTCCGGAATCGAATTTGCTCGATTCCATCTGCTACGCCATGTTGTAGAGAATGCATCTTATGAAGCCACCAGACATGTTATCGTACCGGGAGCCCGCGAAGAAGAAGCGAAGCAAATCGCTTCGAATATGCTTAGCGTCCTCGGAGCAACCGATGCGGTCATAACGGTCTCTCCCTCACCAATCCTCGAAGAAACAAAAGAAGTTTCCGTCAAGGTTTCATTGCCCGCTGCAAACAACCTTTGGACAATTGGTAGGTTCGCAAGCAATCTTTCCATTGAATCCGAAACCAAATTGCTTACCGAACGAGGCCCCATTCATCAGACGAAAGTTGTAGAGCAACTCGCACCACCGCCTCCTCCCCCGCCGCCGCCACCACCTCCTCCACCACCGCCGCCTCCGGGCCCACCACCACCACCACCACCACCACCGCCACCGCCACCACCACCACCACCACCACCACCACCACCGCCACCGCCACCGCCACCACCACCGCCACCACCACCACCGCCACCACCGCCACCGCCACCGCCACCGCCACCGCCACCGTCGGTTGGGCTTTAGTGGATTGAGGTCAGCTACTTGGTTTAACCGCACGGGCATCGCCCTGCGTTGAGCGTTCACAAGTCAGCACGCTTCGTTGGCTCGCGCAATCATGCCCGGCCCTGAACGCCAGCGCAGCCCGTTGGGCGTGCGGTTAAACGAAAGGCATTGACCAACGCTGAGCGTTGGTGAGTCAGCACGCTTGGTTAGCTCGCGCAATCATCCCCGACCCTGAACGCCAGCGCAGGATCGTTGGGCGTGCGGTTAAACGAAGTTAAACGAAAGGCATTGACCAACGCTGAGCGTTGGTGAGTCAGCACGCTTGGTTAGCTCGCGCAATCATCCCCGACACTGAGCGTCAGCGCAGGATCGATGGGCGTGCGGATAAACGAAAGGCATTGCCCTGCGAGATCGTAACGGATACTCGTAACGGATTAACTATGCCACGATCTTAAAGCGAACTGCCCATCGCTGCGGCTTGGGATAGAGATCCCGACCCGTGGGTTTAGACATGATATAAGTATGAATGTTTGGCTTAGCGGATTCAGTGGAATGGGCCGTATTGCACTTCATGCTATCGACATCACTGCAATCCACATCACCATGCACGGACGCTATCTCGATCGATCGCCCGCCATCTTTGGAGCAAATGACAAGTCTTTTTCTATCGTCTTGCTTTTCAAGCAGGGATATGTTCCAGCTTTCGCCTAGTCTCCAACTGGAACCGAGGAAGCCATGATCCCCTGATACTCGACATGCGATATCCATAAGCAAGCCACCGGCTTCATTCTCGTCAACTGAGATGGACCAGTGACCAGTTCCCGACAAACCAACACCGAGCAAAACCGTCCGGCCATCCTTACCGATCGGCTCCGCTACGATCTGCTGCAGCGGCGGACTCGCAGGCCACCTCTCTTCGTCCGTACCCTCAATCGACTCTAAGACCACCGACCACTCGCCGTCGCGTTCGATCAAAAGCTTGTGCGAAAAACGATCACCAATCTTTTCGAACTCGACCTTGAGCTCATCCGCTTGCAATTCCATTACCCGGGCACCTCAGCAGAATTCGCCATCCGGTACTTTAAGAACGCATCCAAGAAACCTTGGATTTCTCCACCCAACACGGCGTGAAAGTTACCCATTTGGAATCCCGTGCGCGAGTCTTTGATGCGTTGATCCGGATGCAAGAAGTAGTTTCGAATCTGCGAACCGAATCCGGTTATACTTTTGTTTTGGTGCTTGGCAGCAATCTCGGCTTCTCGTTTCTCTTCCTCGATTCTTGCAAGCCTCGCACGCAACATCTTATAGGCTTGTGCACGGTTCTTGTGCTGGCTTCGATCGTTCTGACACTGCACGACGATACCAGTTGGCGCATGCGTTAAGCGAATCGCAGAACTGGTTTTGTTAACGTGCTGACCACCGGCTCCTGACGCTCGGAACACATCTTCGCGTACATCTTTATCGTCGATCTCGATTTCGACTGTATCTTCGATTTCCGGTGACACGTCGACGGCTGCAAAACTCGTTTGACGTTTGCCTTCAGCGTTGTAAGGACTGATTCGGACCAATCGATGGATCCCTTCTTCGCCCTTTAAATAGCCGTAAGCGAATGGTCCACGAATCGCCACAGTCGCCTGCGTGATTCCCGCACCCTCATTGTCGTAACGATCGAGCAACTCGGCTGACAAACCAGCCTTTTGAGCCCAAGATATGTACATACCTAGCAACATCTCGGCCCAGTCGTTGGCGTCTAGACCACCTTCTCGGGCATGAACTGAAAGGATGGCTCCGCAGTTATCGTTCGGGCCGTTGAGCAACGATTGCAGTTCGAATTGCTCTACCGCATGGGTCAGTTTCTCTAATTCAGAAACCACCTCTGACTCGGCCGCAGGGTCACCGTCCAACATCGTTGCTAACTCAGCGATGTCTTCACAAGACCGCAACGCTAGCTGAAGCGGGTCTACTAATCCCTTGGCTGCTTTCAGTTGCTGGACAACTTGCTTGGCGGGCAAGTCAAAGACCGTCTCGCAGCGACGCGAGCCTCCCGCGAATCTCATCAATTCGCCGAATTAAATTGCTATCACTCATGAATCTTGAAAGAAATTAGGGGAGAGATACAAAAAAACCGAAGTGTTTCGTGGAAACTCGAACTCTCGACCCGAATGCACTCACGTCGACCGGATGAATTTGCCGATGGTTACGATTGTACCATAACAGATCCATTTCGGTCCACGGTGTCACACGGCCTGATCGGATTTGAAACTTGCCGGCATTGGATCTTGCTCTCGACGGATGACGAATCCCCAGTCGCTTGGCTGCAGTCGGTGGCCCTCGCGAACGTGGCTCTTCCCGTCATTAGCCCGCGACGATTCATTCCGGAGTACCGTGCCCGCATTCACAAACGTGATTTGACCTCGCTTAATCTTCACTCCGAAGATCAGATTTACTTTCTGTGCGTAGTGAGCAAGACCGGTACTACTCTCACCGCAAATCTGAAAAGCCCGATTTTGCTCAATGCCACTCGCCACTTGGCGGCGCAGCTCGTTGTTACGGACGATCAGCCAACTGCAATTCCCATCAGCCTGACGACGCCTGTCTC
>JALOQS010000074.1 GCA_025459355.1 Pirellula sp. | reverse complement strand
AACGAAGTCTTGACCATGGGAGGGGCTGCTAACATCCACCAGAGGAATCTCACTCTTGACATCGAGCGTAAAGGAGAAACGCGACTTAGTGGTTTGGTCGATGTTCGTTCGTGTTGTTGTAGCGAGAGGATAAACATACGTCGCATTGTCGTGGTCAAAATCCAACTGCTGGCAATACGTCACCTTGATGTCTTGTTCCGCCCCGGGAGCAATCGGAAAGACTCGCAATTCGAAACTTTTAAAGTCAACTTGTTCGAGCAGACCGGGGTCTCGTTTCGTTACCTTGTAGCTTTCGTAAATCTCTCTCGCTCGCTTCTTTTCAACCACCTCTCCAGTCATCTCTTGGCCATTAATGATCATGCTAAAGTTGCTGACACTGGCCCCATTGGGCACGGGAAATGTGTACAACGCTTCAACAATTCGTTGCTCCGTATTCCGAAAAACTTGATGGACCTCGGTAACAGCAATTCCGTTGTTGATTGTGACGGACACATCATGCACTTTAATTTCGAGCACCCCGCCAAAGCCCCCGTCCGCGATCAACAACCCCGAGCCGCTAGCGGTCGTAGCATTGCAGATCGTTGCGGCCCCAATCATGGCCGCCAAACCGAGTGCCTTCGTCCAACTTGGTAATTTCGTCTTCATCTTGTGTACCCTTTAAAAACAGAAAGTGGATTAACCGATGTACTTAAACGCAAACACCGTGCCACAAAAAACAGATAACCATAAGTCGTTTTCTGACAATGACTTGCGGCAAAAAGACACCAACAGCACCCTAAGTTGCTCAGGTGCCTGTCAACATAAAATGTATGCTCCATGTACAATGCATGAACTCGCCAAACGACTTTGAAAGGGGTAGATGAGATGGGACTGATTGGTCGCAACGAGTATTTGTTCGTGCGGTCCGTAGGGGAGTTGAGCTACACAAATCCGTTTACGGCATCACGGTTCGAGCTTGAACGGCAAGCTCTGGGCAAGGACTATGTCGAAGAATCGTCGGTCTTTTGGAGTATGGATCCGACCCCAGATTTTCATAGACGCGAGAATCTGGTGCGACTTTCCTCTCGGTCCCAAAAGATCGCATCCCAGCTGCGCGAACGAATCATCAACGGCTCGTCATGGAGCGATGAGGAGTTAATGCTCTATGACGATCTAATCGTGTATCTGATTTTCTATGAACTTTTTGAAATGTGGGGCAAGCAAAGAATCCACGATGCCTCCGTTGCCGATGCCAACCGAACCGCTTGGAAGCGTTATTGCGAAGCGTTCGCTTATTGGCTCGAACTACCCGGCGTAACGCTCCCATCGCTCCAAGATAAAAACCATTTGTTCGCTCTGTATCACCAAGTCTACAGGGCGTTCTTTAGTATCTTCGAATGCGTGATTGGCAGATCCGAACCCATCGCTGGACTGCGTGCCAAAATCTGGCAATCGATCTTCACCCACAATGTGCGACGATACCGGAAGAATCTGTACAAGTCGCTGGGGCAAATCACGACTCTTATTCAAGGCCCAAGTGGTAGCGGTAAAGAATTGGTCTCGCAAGCGATCGGCATGTCTCGCTATGTACCGTTTGATCCCAAGAAGCAGTGTTTTGTGATTGACCCATCGGAACACTACCACGCCATTAATCTTTCCGCGTTTTCCAAATCTCTAATCGAATCGGAATTGTTCGGACACACCAAAGGCGCTTTTACCGATGCTCGCGAAGCCAGAGCGGGATGGCTGGAAGCCTCAGGCGATTTAGGCGCCGTATTGCTCGATGAAATTGGCGAACTGGACCTTGTAACTCAGGTCAAGCTATTGAGACTTTTGCAAAGCCGTCAATTCCAACGCGTAGGCGAAACAAAGATTCGTGAGTTCCAGGGCAAGATCATCGCTGCAACCAATCGCGATCTCCGAGCAGAAATCAACAAAGGGACCTTTCGAGAAGATCTCTACTATAGATTGTGTTCGGATGTAATCGTAACCCCTTCGCTCGCTGAACAACTCGGACATTCACCAAACGCCCTAGACGATCTCGTGGCATACGCTTGCCAGCGTCTCTCTCCTGACGACTATAATTCGTTGGTAGAGGAAGTGCTGCATTGGATCCGAAATCATCTTCCCCAGAACTACCTATGGCCCGGCAATATTCGAGAATTAGAGCAATGCGTTAGGAACGTATTAATCCACGGTTCGTATAGCCCCGATCAATCCTCGGCTTTGATCTCAACCCACAACTCCCAACTGGTTCGTCAAATCGACAATCTCGAACTCACCGCCGATGAGCTTTTGGCCAATTATTGTAAGATCGCTTATTCGAAAACCAAAAACTTTGAAAAAGCAGCGCGACTTTTGCAAATGGATCGACGCACCGTCCGAGCGAAAATAGACTCTTTGGCCCAGTTAAAGCCAAATGGGACAACGTCGAAATCATCCGATCGAGCAGATAGCGTTTGATCAATTGCGATAGGGTTGTCAGAATGCAGCGTTTCAACAACCGTTCAACCTTTGACGCTTTGGCAGACTATGGATGACATTCAGTTTTATGACCGCTACAGCCAAACCATTAAAACGGAAAAGGTCTATGGCGATCGAGCCTTGAAGTGGACTTACGGTTCTCTCGCAGGAAAAATCTCTCTCCATTTGCTGGTCAAACGAGCCGTATTCTCACGCTGGTATGGATGGAGAATGGATCGTAGCTCAACTCGGGAAAAGATCCTGCCCTTTGTTACACAGTATGAACTAGATCCATCGGAATTCGTTCGCGAACTAGGAGAGTTCACGAGCTTTAACGATTTCTTTTACCGAAAGCTCAAACCTGAAGCTCGCCCCATCAACCCCACCGCAAGCGTTGCTGTGTTCCCTGCCGATGGCCGACATTTGTGCATTCCCGACATTTCGCGAACCAACGGTCTCTTTGTCAAAGGGCAGATGTTCAGCTTAAGCGAGCTCCTAAATGATATTGGAATGGCTAAGAGCTACGCATCGGGTAGCCTGCTCCTATCGAGGTTATGCCCGGTTGATTACCATCGATTTCATTTCCCCGTCGGCGGTTTGCCTGGGCAGACTCGGCTTATCAACGGACCTCTTTACTCGGTTAATCCGATTGCACTCCGGCAAAACATCAATATCCTGGCGAGCAACAAACGTTGCATCACGGAGCTGAAGTCTGAACAATTCGGCAACGTCTTGCTCATTGAAGTCGGTGCAACTTGTGTGGGTAGCATCTGCCAAACATTTCAATCTGGCAAACAAGTCGCCAAAGGAGACGAAAAAGGATTCTTCAAATTCGGCGGCTCTTCAACAATTACCATTTTTGAACCGAATCGGATTCGGTTTGATGACGACTTGATTGAGCACTCCTCCCAACATCGAGAACTCTTCGCTCGCATGGGGGATTCCGTAGGGCAATTGCTATGATGGACAAAACGAATCGTCTTTCTGACTAACCGACGCCATTGATGCTCGAAAATCCTGGCCTTCATTTTCCAAACGGAAAGAATCCGAACTCAGCCGCTGGCCCCATCAGCTCCTTCATGGCCGCTCTGTACTCTTCAAAGGTGCGAAAATCGCGACGTTGTCCGCGTATAAACACCGTCCCGTGAAAGCTGCCGGAAAGCTGCTCAGTCGCCTCGACAGCATTGCTTTGGTCATCTGACTGCTCGCTGGAATCGATTGATTTCTCGGTCGGCGCGAATTGTGCAAGCACATTGTTCTGAGCCAGCACAGCCTCGTTGTAGTTGTCAAACGCATACTCCTTGCCATTGAGCTGAATGCTGCCAGCAGGTTGAGGTTGATTGGTAGCCGTTTCAACGAACCGACTCCAATCTTTAACAAACCGTTCTCCAGGACTTTTGGCCCCTTGGAAGACCTGTTCGCGCACTTTGGAGAAAACCACTTCATCATCGAAACTTCGAGATTGCCCATTAAACGTGATCACACCTTTTGCCTCGCCGGACAAACTCTTGGCAAGCGATGCGATAGGAGCGCGAATCGTGTCCGAAGCAATCGATTCGATATCAGACAGATGGCCACCTTTCGAATCGCGAACGGGCGTATAAATCGTTAGAAAACTGGTTGTATCCGCGTTCAGACTCCATGCTTGAGCATTGGGGTAGTCGATCGCCTCGACCGCAATCTCGCCCCGACGAACCTCTACTTCTGTTCGGCCTGTTTCCTCTACTACGATGTCAAAAACAGAGCCGGAGTTGGTAACCGCAATGGCGGGCGTCTTTACTTGAAAGCGAGTCGATTCATTGGCTACAGACACCGATAACTCTCCCGAAGTCAATCGCAACGAATTCCCCGACAGCAATTCCAGACGGCATGGTGCGAACACATTTACCGTAGCACCATCCGCCATGCTCAGCACGATCTCACCTTGCGGAATCTCAATGCGATCTTCGCCTATCGTCATTCCTTTAACGAGCTTGGTGCTATCGCTCAGATGCGAGGTCTCGGTAACTGTTGCAAACACAATTGAACTTTGGTCTGGAATCAAACTATTCTCGGGCAATACAACATTCTGACTCTCGACAACAGAATCTTCTACCTTACCCAACTCGGACGTTCGGTTTTGAACGAGTCCATCCGAAGCCTTCGACTGCGGCGTCTCTGGCGTCGACGCCTCATTCATTGGGCCGGTCTCTTCCGAAATGACTGCAAGATCGCTCGATTGGTTTGATTGATTAGCCCCGAATTTATTGGCAACGTTTTGATTTTGATACCAGACTCCGAAACCTGTCAGGGATACAACAACGGCTGCCGCAATCGCTAGCCAAGCGCTCGACGGTCGATTCCAACTGGTCCGTTCTCTTTGTGTATTCTGCCGGTCTTTGGCTATGTTCTGAAGCAACGCGCGATCAAGCAGCCGTGCGTTGGAATTGGTGGTTGCCTCGTTTGTCGATGTATGACACTTGGCAAGCACTCGGGCTACGAACGCCTCGGATTCATCTGGAGTCTCTGCTTCGATGCGTAACATTTGATCCACAGTCCGTTCCGCTAACGCATCGCGTCTAAATTCCGTATCGCGTTGCAGCGACTCTCGTAATGCGTTGCTTTGCTGTGGACTCAAGTCTTCACCAGCGTTGTATCGTTCCCACAATGCCCACGGGGAAAATGCGGGCTGAGACGTATCGCTTTTTTGGTTTTCCGAATCACTCATGATTCAATCTCCTCGTGGCTTGCTGGCGTATACACTTTGCCAACGCATCCCGAATTCTTAGTAAAGCCATGCGAACTGAGCCAGCGCTGCGCCCTTGGTCACGACTTATCGACTCCGCAGTCGCGTCCTCAAAGTAGAAGCTCTGAATCAATTCACGCTGTGGTGGTTTCAATTTCTGTAAGCAACTTCTCAACAAAATCAACTCGGCTTCTGCATCGATTTCCGTGGCACTGGCCGCACCGGCCGAACTCGTCTCAATCTCTTGAAATTGTTGCCATCGATATTGCACTAGATCCGCTTCAACATCGAGCGAGCAAGTACGAAGCTGCCGGCTTTGTTGGCGAAACCAAGTTCCCACGCGATGTCGAGCGATTCCGAGTATCCAAGTCTTGAGCGATGCTCGGCCTTGAAACTGATCCAGACTCCGATGAACTTGAACAAATACTTCTTGTGCAACATCTTCAACAGCGGCATCGTTCCCCAAAAATCGTGACACGAACAATCGGACATCGCGATGGTAAGTTCTGACGATGTCTTCGAAACGGGAGACTGTTTGAGATCGCTCCTGATGGTTTTCGGCCAAATCCGCGGTTAATCGCGAATCCAGACCATGGATCGAATCTTCTGCATTCAATTTAAGCTACTCAACGTATCGTGTTTCTTTCTTCGACGTAGACCGGCGATCATGATGTCCAAGCATACCTTGGTCGCTTCAAAACGTAGAGCGTCACGAAAAAAATGCGTTCTTTTTGAAAACGCCTTTTCTGGGATTTTTTCCGTGACAGTTGGCTTCGAACCAGCAACTAGGTGATCGGCCAGTTCGAATCCCTTTAGCCAAAGCCTCATCCCATGACCAATTGTAAACCGTTTCCGGAAAAGATTAAATGCGAGGCATGTGGTGCCCAGCTTCGAACCGATCGATCTCTGGCAGGCAAAAAAGTCGCTTGCAAATGTGGTTATCGGTTTCGGATACCAGCTGACTTTTTCAGCGACTCCGAGCCAGGAAACCACGAAAATCAATCGGTTTCTAATCATGCACAGGCGGCTGATATCCAAGAAGATGACGTTGCAAAAATTGAATCAGTCCGTCGAGCCTACGCTGCTCTGACACACCAACTGGAACAAGTCGTTATCGGCCAACAAACGGTTATTGAACAGGCGATCATTGCTTTGTTATGCAAAGGGCATGTTCTGCTTACGGGGGTGCCGGGGCTAGCCAAAACGTTACTGGTCAGCAGCGTCGCAGGGGTTCTCGATTTGAGCTACAAGCGGATTCAGTTCACGCCCGATCTTATGCCCTCTGACATCACCGGTACAGAAGTACTTCAAGAGGATCGCGATACGGGGCTAAAGCGATTTCAATTCGTTGAGGGGCCGTTGTTCTGCAATTTGGTATTGGCCGACGAAATCAACCGAGCGCCCCCAAAAACGCAAGCCGCATTGCTAGAAGCGATGCAAGAACGCCGCGTTACCATCGGCGATACGACTCACCAGTTGCCCTCTCCTTTCTTTGTGATGGCCACCCAAAACCCGATCGAACAGGAAGGGACCTATCCGCTTCCAGAAGCGCAACTCGACCGGTTCTTGTTCAACATTATCGTTGATTATCCGTCCCCCGAAGATGAGTTTCGAGTGATCAAAGCGGCCACCTCCGATTGGCATCCGCAACTGAAGCCGCTCCTAAACGCCGAACAGATCCTATCCCTACAGCAAACCGTCCGGCGTGTTCCCGTTGCGGATCACGTTATTGCTTATGCTCGCGATCTCGTCCAATCGACCAGACCGAATGATCCTCTGGCTCCACCCTTTATTAAAGAGTGGATCGGTTGGGGAGCCGGACCGAGAGCCGGTATAAGTTTGATCATGGCTGCCAAAGCCCGAGCCGTCTTACATGGTCGATATCATGCGACAACCGGCGACGTTCGACATGTCGCGCCCGCTGTGTTGCGCCACCGTTTAAGTACGACCTTTAATGCAGACGGTGCCGGCATACGTCGTGACGACATCATTCACAAGCTATTGGAGCATGTTCGTCCAAAACTTATGGACAAGGTTTCTAAGGCGTCATGACCCTCTTACCTCAACGAACCATAGAGCAGATCTCAGCAGCTCGATTCCCGATCAACCGCGCGAAACTCGGCACCAAACACGGGAATCATCGAAGCATGTCGACAGGCTCATCGACCGAATTCGCGCAACACCGCCAATACTGTCCAGGGGATGAACCGAGTAAAATCGATTGGCGAGTTTTAGCGCGAACCGATCGACTGATGGTTAAGCAATATGATCAGGAAACCAATCTTCGTGCGACGATACTGATCGACTCATCCGCCTCAATGGGCTTTCACGACGAGAAAAAAAACAGAAACGGTTCGCTCAATCCCAACAAATTGAGCCACGCTAAGCGATTGGCGGCTGCGCTAGCCTGGATCTTAATCAGGCAGGGCGATGCTGTCGGATTGATATCTTATGCCCGCGACATTGTTTGCCGCTCCCCACACGCCAGCACTCCCACGCATCTGCGTCGATTACTGGACTCACTAGAGCAGTTAACTCCCCAATCGTCATCGGATTCCGACTCGGCATCTGTACTTCACAAAATTGCTGACGCCATTCCGTCGCGAGGCTTGATCATTCTGTGCAGCGATTTGTTTCTCGATCCGGAATCTTTGCGCAATGCACTGTTTCATTTTCAGCATCGCAATCACGAAGTGGTGGTGATTCAAATTATGACACCGGATGAGGTCAGTTTTCCCTTTGAAGAATCTACTTGCTTTCGCGACATTGAGTGCCAACAGAATCGTTTTGAAACCGATCCGAAAGCAATTCGCGACGAGTACCAGGCTCAGCTTAAACATCATCTTCAATCGATCGAACAGCTCTGTAGTCACATTCGAGCGGACTATCTTTTCACGACAACAGATCAAGAGATAGCAGTCGTTGTGAATTCCTTTTTGGATCGTCGTCATGGGAGAGCAAGCGGGAGAAACCATGCGGTAGGAGACGTGGTATGAGTTTCCTCAATGCGACTTGGCTCCTCGGTCTATTGAGCCTGATTGTCCCGATCTTATTGCACCTACAGAAGCGCAAACCCAAAACGATGGAATGGGCAGCCGTGCGTTTTCTGAAGAATTCCCTGATCAGTCGTCGACGAGGCATCATTCTAGAGCATTTCTTGCTGCTTTTCTGTCGATGCATGTTGCTTGCGACTTTTGTCCTCGCGATTGCGCGACCATGGACCAACCACGATGACTCTGCGCTTTATGGGATGCCTGGTATTGCCTTAATCTTGGGGCTCGGTTTAGTCGTGTTGAGTGTAACCTTGCAAGCTGCTTGGCAATATCGCGTTTTGACAGGATGTTCTGGCTCGGTCTTGATTATTGTCGCACTAGCCATGACTTGGCATCGCTCGGAAACGAGTTCCCTCGCAGGCACATCCTCCTGTGACGTTGTGATCATCATCGATGGAACCGACTCGATGGGAATTTCCTCTCAGAACGCAACGCCGGTCTCTTCGTCCTTGTTTTCGAATGCCGTGGCGGAGGCGCAAAGGTTTCTTGCTCAGCTTCCTGCTGGCTCGACAGCAACCTATCTTGTCGTTGGTGATGACTCGTCTTTCGATGAGAATCGATTAAGAGCCGACATTCCATTACTACGAAAGCAACTCGAATCACTGGCCGTTCCGGGGGGAGTTGATGATTTAGGAACGTCAATCGAGCGAGCGCGTTCAATCCTTGAGAACGGCGTCAATCCACGTCAACAGATTTTGATCCTCACCGATGACCAGCTTACTAACTGGCAATCGATCAATGCAATCGAAGCGAATCGCGTTGACGCAATTGAAGAGACAAGGCCCATCGTTTCAACTGACCAACTAGCGGATCGCCCAACGGGTTTGCTGGCAAAGGTCTTCCATCTACCTGATAGCCTCACCAACTTAGCGGTTTCCAATATCGAGGTCGAAGAACGAGCATGGCGAGTCGGTGAGAAGGCACGCGTGGGCATAGAGATTTTTAATGGGGGAACTAAAACCGCCGATGACGCCACGGTTGACTTCTATTGCAACGAAAAACTTAAGCAAACTTGGTCGATCGGCTCTGTGCCTCCCGGGGGACGCCGTTTGATCCCAACTGAAATGGTCTGGGAGCAACCTGGCTCTTGTTCCATCAGTGCGAGAATCAACAACACGGATGACTTACCGAACGACAATGAATTCCATCGCGCTGTGTTGGTCCAACAGGCGATCAAGGTTCTGATTATCGATGGGGAGGAAGCCGATCCTGAACATCGAAGCTCCGCTCACTATTTACGATTAGCGATGAACAATCGATTGGTCGAACTCGATTCGGTTTCGATCAATGAATGGAATTCCGAGTTCCCACTCGATAGATTCGAGACCATCTACCTTTGCAATGTTTCTAAGCTGGAGGATTCCCTGGCGGGGGCACTCGCAAGATACGTTGAGGCGGGCGGCGGTATGATCGTGCTGCTTGGTCCCGGATGCGACCCGGAGTTTTACAACTCGTGGCGGATAGGGACTGCGCGAGTTATGCCATTAACGATGCAAGACTATTTCAAAAGTGAACAGAACCGAGAGGCTTCCCTGGGGCTCGATTGGGCTTCTGCTCATCATCCCGCGATCAAGCCATGGTTAACCTCTGGACAGCATGATTTATCCGACTGGAAGTTTCATTCCTATTGGCGCACGGTAGTCGCAGATCCTGCCAACTTAGCAGATGATCATGCCTCCATGAAGTTTCTCAACGGGGAGTTGTTTCTCGCTGAACACAGCTTAGGTCGAGGTCGAGTATTGGCTCAAACATCATCCCCGACCCCATTGGAAAGCAATTTGATCAGTCGCATCAGCTTTCCCGTTTGGCATCATCTGCTGACGAGACACACAGCTCGAAGCGATGTCATAGGGCTTCATCAGAAACCCTCCCTAAACTGGACTGCCGAAATCCCGATCGTTTTCGATGGAGATGCTTTAAACGGTAGTCCACAGCAGACGCCATTCACCGCCGTTCTGACGAACCCAAAAGGCAAGCAAAAAACGATTTCCCTCAATCGTGACGGTCGATTTTTTCATGCCGATTTGGGCAAGGCCACTTATCCAGGTTTATACAGCCTCGAAGGTCCTTTTGGAAAATCCTTTTCCACGGAATCATGGAGACTGAGCGTTCATCGTGACGCGATTGAATCGGACTTATCGAGATGTACGAATGAACGAATTCAGACCATGGCGGCAAACTTGGGCATGGAGCTGCTGATCAATGATGCACAGTGGGTTCAAGCGGCTTCAGGAGTTGCGATGAAAACGGAATGGTGGAGCCTTTTCGCATACAGCGCGCTAACGCTACTTGTGGCAGAGTCGCTCGTACTGCGTTGGTTGGCGAGAAAGCGAGGGTATCGCGGACTCTCTATGTCTTGGGTCTATCTTGCGCTCGTAGGATTGTCCTGTTGGTTTGTTTGGTGGCAAGGGTGGCGAGTCACGGGCGAGATAGCGGATATTCAATACTCCAAGTCGATTGCTGGTGTTGCTGGTTTGATTGCATGTCTTAGTTGTGTTGTTGCCGCAACCTACTGGGACGGTTTTTCGGGACAAAGCACACGACAGTTGACTATGATCAAGCTCGCGAGATTATTGCAACTCGGTGTAATCGGCTTCATGCTCTTGGAACCATTTAGCAATCGAGAATCGGAGACGCACGAAAAAGGTACGATCGCAATACTTTGGGATCGCTCCCAATCGATGTCCGTATCCGAAGGTCAAGCAACGCGCGAGGGGATTGCTAAACAAGTCTTATGGGGTGACAAAGCGGACTCGCAATCCATGCTGGATAACATCTCTCTTACGCATAATGTTCAGCTTTATCAGTACGCCGCCAGTTCACAACTAATCGATCACCAATCCATTGCGAAAAGCGACAATCTGACGACCATTGTGAGACGAGATGAAGATCAAGCATGGAGCAATACGACGAATCTCTCAGATGCGTTGCAAAGAGTCATTGCCGACACACCGATGGAGTTGCTGTCAGGGATCATTGTTGTTTCGGACGGTTGCGACCGATCCAGCATTTCACCTGAAAAAGTCGCGTCACAATTGGCCGACCATAAAACGCCCATACACGCGGTTGTTATTGGCGATACAACGCCCATTCCCGATGCTGCAGTGGCTGCTTTGCACGCTCCGAATCAAATCTATCTTAAGGATCAGGTGACGGTAAACGCGAACCTCCACTTCGATAGACTTCGGGGGGAAACGGCCACCATTCGTTTTTATCGTGATGAAAAACTACTTTCCTCAAAAACGGTCTCCATCGTTTCCGATGCGCAGCGGACCTCGGTGCAATTCGAGGATTTACCTGACACGATCGGAATGCACTACTACCAAGTGAAAATCGATGCCCTGCCGGCAGAACGCATTTCGGAAAACAATGAGCGAGAGGTAAGCGTATGGGTTACCAACGATCGGCTCAATTTACTCATCGTCGAGCAACGTCCAAGGTGGGAATTTCGTTACCTGAAGAATTTGTTTGCAGGACGAGATCGAAACGTTTCACTCCAACATGTGCTCCTCGCTCCCGATCGTCTCGCTGGCGTTCCCGATCCTTTCCCAATCGCAGCATCAGCCTCACGGGCACTGGACGACTATGAAGCCAATCGTTTGCCGAAAACGGAATTGGAATGGCTCAAGTTCGATGTCATCATACTTGGTGATATCGATCCGGCAGAACTTGACGAAGTGGCACAGCAATCGCTCGAAAAGTTCGTCAGTCAACGTGGTGGAACATTGGTGATAATCGCTGGCCCTAATTCAATGCCTCACCAATTCGAGAACTCGCAGCTAAGCAAACTATTGCCGGCCTATAAGTCAACTAAAACTACAGCTGGAACCGGTGCTCCGTACCAATTTCGATTAACTGCGGAAGGCAAATCAAGTTCGCTTATGACTGGTTTAGCGGGGGATGCAAACCAATTAGAGAGCTCAAGTGGCTCACCTTGGGATAGATTGCCTAAACTTCATTGGCGACACAACCATGCGATTGCCAAGCCAGGTGCCACGGTTCTCGCATGGGCAGATCAAGCGGAGCATGACGAAGAGGTTTCCCGTCCCGACCGTGATCATAAATCAGCTCTTGTCCTCTGGCACCGTTACGGAGGGGGACGAGTGTTGCAAATGAATTTCGACCAAACATGGCGATTGCGATACTGGAACGGAGATGAATTGCACCATCGCTTTTGGGGCAGAGTTGTACGATGGGGAACGGAAGATCGATTGGGGCTCGGGACCGAATTAGTGCGACTCGGGGTTGATAAAGCGACATACCGAGTCCATGACGCTTTGACAGTAAATGTCCGCTTAGTAGAAGACGACTCAAACCAAGACCTAGCTACGGATTCGGTTCGATGTCTTTTGACCCGTAACGGAGAATTGATAAGCGAGTCCCCTCTCCAGCTCGTCGAGAATTCTGGTGGGCTCATGCGGGCCCACTTCACCATGCCAGATGTTCCGGGACGCTATCGAGTTCAAGTGGTCGGGACGAGAGTGGAGCGGCTTTTGGCTGTTGAGAACAAAGCAGGGCAAAACGTATTTGCCGAATTCCATGTCGAGAGCAATTCGCCCGATGTTGAAACGAATGATCACGTCGCCAGTACCGCTGTACTTGGTCCTCTAACCAAACAGACCGGTGGGCGATTGCTCGATCCGGTTACCGCCATGGAGGTTTTAGGCACATTCGAAAAACGCACCCTTGAGAAATTGGACCAGCTCACGGAACCGGTATGGAACAGTTGGCCTATTGTGCTTGTGTTCCTCACTTTGGTCCTAACCGAATGGATTGTTCGTAAAAAACATGGATTCATTTAGCGACGACTTTTCGAACGCCACACACGGTAGATAAAGAATCTAACAACAGGAGTGTCGATCAATATGAGTGCGAAATCGGAAACCAGCCAAGAAGTCTTTCCCTTGCCGACAGCGATTGCCGCGACATTGTCAGACATCGTCAACAAACATCGTGGTCGTGAACGATTCGTTCAATGGGGTGGATTGATCGTTTTCGGCTTGGCAAACCTGTTGGTCATGATTTTGGTGGACTGGATTCTTGAGATAGACTCATCGTACTTGAGAATCGGTTGTTGGGTTTTCGTATGTTGCACGCTCGGATTGTTTGCGTATGGTTGGCATCAGCACTTTGGCCGATCGATCGACACTTGGAGTGCGGCTTGGAAAATGGAGCATGTTTTTCCGCAACTAAATGAACGCGTCACCTCCATCGTCTCGCTTTTAGAGCAATTGCGATCAACACCTAAAGAGTCCGCGATGGCTGGATCACAGCAACTGATCGCCGCGCTCGGTCGCGAGACCGAAGAGAAGATGGCTCAAGTGGACACAAACTCAATACCATTGCGATCGAAACGAGCAGTCGAGGTTTGCGCCACGATCCTGACCGTGATCTTATTGTGCATGACTGCTATGAATCCTGAAGGGATGTTCTGTTCCTTGAGAAATTGGCTACTGCCATGGATGCCCCCCATTTTTCCCCTCCTTCGAATCGAGTTAGAACCAGGTGACACAACAATCACGCATGGTGATGCCCTGCTCGTTCGCGCCGTCGGCTTGGACGTGAATGCAAAAGCGATTTTACAATACGAGAATGAGACGGAAAGCAATAGCGTTCCATTCGAGCAAGCAACGGTGCGAACCGCGAAATTGGAGAGCATCTACCGTGACACCGTTTACCGATTACGAATCGGAAAGAGAGTGAGCCGCGACTACCTTATTCGGGTATTGCCACCACCTCAGACTGCGATTGATACCGAAGAGTCAATAGTGCCTGAAGAAGAAATTTCCCCGAAAGAGGCCCAGCAAGATAATCCTCAGCAAGATACACAATCGCCGGCTAACGGTGACTCCGATGCGAGCTTTCAAGATATCTCGGAGCAACAGGAAGATTTACAACGCGATTTAAACACGATGCGCGAAACGTTGGAGGCAGCCATCCAAATGACGGATCAAGCCGAGGATCCTCTCGATCGCAATGAAGGGGACATGAGCGACCAGGGCGAGGCATTGGACCAATCGCTCATTGAGAAAGCTCGCGAACGGACGTCTCAAAGTCGTAAAGTGGCGGAATCGCTTGCGAATAAAATCGATCGTTCAAACGTCGATCTGCAGAACGCCGCAAATGAACTACGTGATCTCGCGAAAGAGGAGTTGTCCGATGCAGAGCGCCAACTCGACGTAGCGAATCAGAAAGAAGAGAAATCGGAACAATCGCAATCGATGGCTGATGCACGCGAAAATCTGGAGAAGGCGAAACGAGAGCTTGATGACATCCAGAAGACAATGGACGAGAAGCAACAGACTATCTCACAGGCTGCGAGGTTGGAGAAGCTTGCCGAGAAACAACAGCAATTAGTAGAAGAGCTACCGCAACAGGATGCTCGCGAGAACGATGCCGAACCACAGGGGGATAATCCCGTCCCCGCAGAGTGGCGTGAGAAACAAAAACAAGTTAGACAGATCAGACAGATCAGACAGATCAGACAGATCAGACAGATCAGACAGATCAGACAGATCAGACAGATCAGACAGATCAGACAGATCAGACAGATCGGACAGATCAGACAGATCAGACAGATCGGACAGATCGGACAGATCGGACAGATCGGACAGATCGGACAGATCGGACAGATCGGACAGATCGGACAGATCCTTTGAGTCAGGCGTGCGAGAAATGCGATGCTGCAGCAAACGCCGATGGGCGGAAGCAGGCAAAAGAGAACGCTCAGTCCGCCGCAGAAAAGCTATCGCAAATCATCGCAGACTTAGGTCGCAAGCCAGGCCTGTTAAAAAACTGCGAAAAATGCCGCAATCCAGGTCAGGGCAATAACAAACCGGGTGCGAAAGCCGGCGTTCAACCAAATGGAACAAAATCCGTGACGGAACTCCCTTTTGAGCGACTACCACTACGAGCAGGCTCCAGTTCGGGCTGGACCGGGGCGAAACATCAGTTAAAAAGCGACCGCTTGGAGGGACGAGAATCGATGATTCCGGAAGAGTACCGCGACGTTGTGACCAATTACTTTGAGGCATTAGCTAACGAGACGAGCGAACCACAACAATCGTCCGCAAACAAAGATCGTCAACCATGATCGCACGTCATCATTTTGCATCATGGCTGGTATTGTTTGTGCTACTTAGCACATCCTGGAGCACTGAGCCAACTGACCGGTCGCAGCACATTCGGGACACCTATCAAAGCCGAACTGAAGCAGCGGTTGCGAAGGGACTTCATTGGCTCCAATCCCGGCAGATATCCCAAGCCGACGCTACAACCATTAACAAACAAATCCTGAGCGGTTCATTTCGAGATGAATTCGCAGTGGGCAACACTGGCGTAACGGCACTGGCCGTTATGGCATTTCTCGCCCAAGGTCACGT
>JALOQS010000073.1 GCA_025459355.1 Pirellula sp. | reverse complement strand
AATCAAGACGGCCAAAGACTTCATTGATCAACTAGCGTCCAAGTCATCGCTGACGGGCGAGGAATATTTGATCCGGATGCCCGACGGCAAGACAATCAAGTCATCCGATTTCTTGGCACAAGAGCTCGAGAAACATGAAACGAGCTCGGTTGGTAAGTAGCGTGATCTTTTTTACAACAGGTTTGAAAGGTATGTCCCTCGGGGCGAGCAAAACAGACTGCTGAACCTGAGACTGCTCGATGAGATCGAAGCCGCCACTTTTGTTTTCAAGAGTCGAAGGCTTCGAGATTGGGAAGCGGAATTGAAGCTTGAAATCGACACTGCGGACCAGGGACGGCACGAAATCATCGATCTTGCGATCAAGGCGATTGAACTTTTACAAAGCCTTGGAGAGCAATGGTTTACGGCGGATTGCGATGCAAAACGAAGAACCCTCAAAATTCTCTGTTTGAACGGCACTCTCGTTGACGTAAGTCTAAGCGTATCAATGAAAAAGCCCTTTGACCTGCTGGCCAAAGGTCTTATTTTGGAAGAAAGTCGGGGTGATAGGATTCGAACCTGAATCGAATTCTAAGCTAAGTACTTTACACGGTGAAACTTGCGGTTTTTCGCATACCCCGGGCGCTGCAAATGTCCTAAACAGGCAACAACTGACCCTCAGCTTCAAACTATCATCGCCGCTTGGCCTTCGCTCTCAGACCAAACCAAGCTCCAAATCCTTGGTGTGCTAGCAGCTGATTTCGTTCAGCGATTACCATCGCTATAAATCTGCTTTGCTGACGCCAGCCTTTGCAAGGTACAATACAAGTAAAAACGAGGATTACCGTGCACCTACAAATCCAGCTACCTGACAACTTAGAAGCCATTCTCAAAGAGCATGCCCGACGTGCTGGTGTCCCTGTAGAATCCATCGTCATTCAAGCCGTCACAGCAGGGCTATCTGATCTCACGCAGCCGAACAATCAAGCAACCGCCGACGAGTTTTCTGCTTGGTTACGAGAGTGGGCGAACAAGTTCCCTAAACTCGACCATCCTATTGAAGACAACCGAGACTCGAACAACTTAAGGCGATGCAATTAAAACTCAAGCTTAATGTTGAAAACTCCCTTACAAATCGGAGAGAGCACGACATCCACGAGCTTTGATCTTTTCCAACGAAATCGCTCTTGCTATACCTGGGAAGCCTGAACGAACCCCTGGAACCGAGAAAATGCTCAATCGTCAAAAAGTCCTACTTTCGATGCTAGAGCTGGCAGACCGCCCAGTCGGTCGAATTGAACTCATGAAGTGGGCTTTCTACGTGCGACAAGTATCTCCCTCGAAAGGTGGAGATTCCTTCTACGACTTTCTGCCCTACCATTTTGGTCCGTTTTCGTTTGCCCTTTACCAAGAGGTCGGCAAGCTTGAAGAGCAAGGATACGTTACTTCCTCTGATGAGAATCACTGGACGCTTGGTCCTATGAATCCAACAAAACCTCCTAAGGATGTTGACGCTGACGCCAGGAACGCTGTCAAAACACTATCGCACCTATCGGTCGATAACCTGCTTGATCAGATCTATGCACGCTTCCCTTACTTCACGATGAACAGCAAACGCCAAAGGCTTGTCGAACGGCCTGAAGGTAGGCAGGAGATTTATACGTCTGGCTATGAAGGTCTTAGTATCGACGCTTTTCTAAACAGACTTATCGAAAACGGGATCAAGCGCCTTATCGACGTCAGACGCAATCCGATTGCGCGTCGATACGGCTTTCATAAGTCGACCTTGAAGCGATTAACAGAAACGCTTGGAATCGATTACGTTCACTTTCCAGAACTTGGAATTTCGTCCGAGCTCCGACAATCTCTGGATACGCAAGACGACTATGACCGGTTGTTTGCTAGGTATAATCTGACCACTTTGGTTGATGAAAAGCATGCCATTCAGTCAGCAACTACCTTATGCAAGGATATACCTTCCGTTCTGGTGTGCATGGAAGCAGAGCCTTGCTGTTGCCATCGTAGCCATCTCGCGCAAAGAATTGCAGTAGATTCAAAACTCCCAGTCTCCCATCTAACGTAGTACGCCGTGAGTCCCCTTATACGCTCCAAAGTTCTCATCCTCGTAATGACGTATCCGCTTCCATCGCGAAGTCATCAGGAGTTGGTTTGTACAGCAGGCATAACAGAAGATTTAGAATGGGTTAGGCTCTATCCAATCGATTACCGTTATCGCCCACCAGAACAACAGTTCCATAAATACCAGTGGATTGAAGTTGAACTCGAACCGAAGGGAGCAAAAAACGATGATCGAAAAGAGAGTCGTCGTCCAAATCTCGAATCGATTCGCGTTCTTGGCAACCCTATCCCGTCTAAAAACGAATGGAGAGCTCGGCGAGACTATGTCGACCGACTTCCTCACTTAACTCGACTTCAATTGGCAGAACAATACTCGCGTGACAAAACGTCATTGGGAATCGTGCGTCCCACTCGAATTCTCGATCTCGAAATACGACCCGCTGACAAAGAGTGGAAACCAGAGTGGAAGAATCTTTTTGAGCAAATGACACTCTTTGGCCCACCGCAGAAACCCTTGAGGAAAATTCCGTACACGTTCCACTATGTATTCGAATGCGAGGACAGTAGTAAACCGCACACTGCAATGTGCGAAGACTGGGAACTGGGAACTTTGTTTCTTAATGAAGCCGCCAGACTCGGATCTGATGAAGCCGCAGCAGAAAGTGTAAAAGCCAAGTTCTTTGGTGAGCTATGTCGCAACGACAAAGATACACGCTTCTTTATGGGGACTTACTTCCCTTACAACACGTGGTTGGTACTAGGAGTATTTTGGCCGCCCAAATCGCTTCAACCAACACTATTTTGAGCTAAAACGCTACCGCGTCACAGGATGTTTCTTATGCGAAGCGATACAGGTTACCGGATAAGTACCTGAGCGTAACTGTTCCCGCCACCGGCGACGATGACGACAAGAGCGTAACCAGGCGGCAACGGTTTGGAGAGATTGGATTCGGCAGATTCTGAAGTTGCGGATAGGATTTTTTTGAAGACGGGAAGATCGACAACACAAAGAAAAGTCGGAGTTGCTTGATCCTTGGTGTATCGTGCGCTTAACTCCGGGATTTCATGTTTTGGTACCCCGTTGGACTCCATTGCGGCATAGGTAAGGACCTTACCCATCGGGTCGGTCATTTCCACGATTAGCCCCACCGGCGATTGAAGCCCAGAGTCTTTCATGCGACCAACGATATCCTCACCGTTGAAACGAAGGAGATGCCTTCGCAGCTCCATGGAATTCTTGCTCAATCCGGGTTTCATCATTTTCTCGCTCCCTGACGTCCTGCTCGCGTACCATTACAAGATAATGGTAGGACCTAGAAGTTCAAAACCGTACTGAGGCGTAGCAGTCGGGTTGATTCTAGGTCTCCAAGGCAGTCTTCATCCACGCTTTTGAATTTCAGTGGAAAAGCGGCTCAGGTGCCCATCAATGCCCGAAAAAACACTATTCCCCGCTGGCCTAGCAGGCTCACAAGTCCTCAGATGAGGGCTCAAGAGTGCACCGCCAATGGTACAAAACCTTGACGTCTAAGTCCTCAAAGCGGGTTATGACAACTTCCAGAAACGTGTGACATTTCTCTTCGTACACTTTGGCGTGCTTCGGGGACGCACCCTATTTCAAACTATCAACTTGCTTGATCAGTGCGTCGAACAACTTGTTGGTACCTCGGAAATTCGTTCGTTCTTTAAGTTTCTGAATTTCCATTCGAATGTCTACCAGACCTAAAACCGCAGCATCACGAAGGATTCCCAAGGTCCCAGAAACCAGTATTTGATCAGCGACCGCCGCCCGTCTGGCTGCACCGTCATCAGTCAACAGGAGACATCCTGGCTGACTCAATGCGACGGTTAGTGCCGCTTGTTCGCCACTTCCTAGCGTCGAAAACCTTGGATCAAGCGGTGGCGTGAAACACTCCTTTAACCATGAGGGCTTATTTTTTACGAATTCTCGTACCGCTGAAGGAGTTCTGTCATGGTTTAACTCCGCAAGAACAATAGATGGAACTAGAACCTCCCCGAAGAAACGATTTAGCAACTCTACTTGTTCGAGCAATACGAGGTAGTGAAGCGGTCCAGTATCAGATACGACAGCAACAAACGACATTCGCGCGGGACTTACTTGAAGGGAGGCCGGTTAAGCGTACCTAGTAGAGACACATCCATGTGCAAGTCATCAGGCTCGATATTTCTCTCGACCCCTCGATCGGCTAGCCATTGCTCTGCCTCAATGGATGTACCGAGGCCAACTAACGAAGCAACCTTGCCAACGCTAAAGACCCGTTCGCGATAGCCTTGAATGATCAACGCCTCAAAGGCTTTTTGTTCGAACTGATCTCCCCACACTTCTCGCAGGGCGTCGATGGCTTGTCCAGGCAGGTTTATAGCTAGCGTCACAATGTACTCCTGCTTCCATTTTACCACGCTTCTGGGATTGAGGCGACTAAATTTAGTCGCCTCTTTTTCTATCAACTGGTCGACGAGTACATCTCGCGTGCCGGCGATGGTGTATTACGAGTGCACAAGACGTGCTTCTAGGCGGATCAGACGAAACCGCTTGTGTTGGCAGAAACATCGAACGCAGAAAGATAGGTGACTCATTTTTCTGCGTTCGATGTTTCTGCCCTAACGGGATTTTCTAGGTTGACCGTGCGATAACCAGCAAAACGCCGGTTGGTACCGGAGCGTAGAGTCATGCCCATGCAGCACATCAGCGAATGCCGGATTGAACTATAGCCGCTTTGCCGACTGTGATCGTAAGCTATAGGTACCAATATGGAGAGTCCCCGATTTCGGAGCAGCAGCCGCTTGTGATTCGGATGATTGCGAGGATCGAGAATATCCAACAGGGCGTATTTTATAAACAAGAGGGAGCGTTATTAGTGTGCGGTAAATGTTACAGCTTTCTTAACCATTGCGAGTTCTGCGGCGTCGCCGATTTTATAAGCGTATCGGCGTCTGTGAACGTTGGAACCACGAAAACTGGGATGCGTTAGGGCTGCCACGTTGATGGGGTGAGCGACTCCCAAGAAACTGCATTGGGGCATTAGTCCGCCGGCGTGGTCAATTCTCGAAAAGGATTTTGCTTTGAGCCATGGTTCAAGCTCTTGTGATAAAGGAGCCAGCAGAGATGGTACCCAAGTGCCGAGCGTGAGAATGGCCCGGGGCTTTTGAAACTGGATTTGCCGGCTTAGGAAATTCTGACATCGCTGCACAAACGCTAAGTCGTTAGCTCCTGGAAACTTGCCCGTGATTTGAGCGTTTTCGCGCAGACCCATGTAGAAATTAGTGAAGAAGCAATCGCTTAAACTCACGCCAGCCGATTCTAGAAAAGGCATCATATTTCTCCATGTCGCACAGTCGAGCTCGTGCCCCAGTTCCACGGACTTTCGGTGCGATTCCACGGTACCGAAATCGTGCCCGAGAATCATAATGCCACCGAATGGAAAATCAGCGAAGCAGCCGTTATTTTGTGCTGACCAAAGCCCGTTACCGCCAGGGAAAAAAGCGGTACCAGAGATCCTTTCTTTCACGGCAACAATCCCTGGTGGGTAAGGTGCAACGCTCTCGAGAAGTCGCAACAGTTCCGCGTTTTGAGGTGTTACATGAGCTTTATTCTTGATTACTTTTGGCATGGCCAGACTCGGGTAGGAGTATTTTTCGACACGTTTAGGTAGGTTGGTATCGAAGTGGTGGACTTGCATTACATGCTCATGTAAAACCACGATTCTTGTAAAGATGCTCGTGACATCCGAAAGTTTAACGTTTTATGATCAATCCGTGGTGTGAACTAGCGTACACGAAGCCGTTTGTTTTGCCGCAGGACATGTCAATGATCCACGCGTTTAACGCGCTAAACCATGATTGTCCGGATTATGTTATTCGCACAGACTTACTGCCGGAGCCATTTTTTGGCAACATCGACGCTCCGGTCTACGTTTTAATTTTGAACCCGGGGTACTCTGAAGAAGATGGTCCATGGCATGCACGCGAGGACTTTTCCTCCACGATCCGATCAGCATGGAATCATAGTCCTCTTGAGTTTCCGCTTTACTACTTGGATCCTCGTTTTGCTGACTCGCCGGGTGCGAAATGGTTTGCGAAGAAAACACGGCATCTTGTCACCGATTGCGGTTTGCACGCAGTTGCGAACCGTTTGTTCTTTGCGGAACTGTTTCCGTACCACTCGATACGCTATCGTCCGATACCCAAAAAGATCTATGCTTCGGGTTTAGTGCCTTCGTTTGCTTACACCGTGTTTTTGATCAAACGTGCTATAGAGCAGAAGAAGCTAATCGTCATCATGCGCGCGGGTAAGGCATGGGCAACCCAAGTGCCTGAGCTAGCCGGCTACGACCGAGTCATCCGTCTCAATAGCTCCCAGAATGTAAGTCTCAGCCCTGGGAATATGAAGCGATACGCGGAGTTGCGAGATTTGCTACGCGAAGCGTAGGCGTCTGGCAGACTGCGCGGTGGACAGAATTCACTTTTACAGGGAGATCTTACTGCGTAATTGCTGTTCGGGCTGCCATCGTAGGCTCGCACCGACCCGAAGCTTTTGGACATTGTTGGGGCCTTTGAGTCGTTGCCCACATTTGACTTGAAAGCACAACCAATCATGGAGCCTATGGTAGCGACCGGGACGAGTGACTCGTCCGCGTTGGATGGAAGTTTGGTTGCCCCAACTGTTGCCCCAAAAACTGACTCTACGTGTCAAAATTGGTCAATTTCTGGCAAAATAGGCATGACTTTTAGATCGGTTAGGTATACGAAAAAACCCTGCAATCCCAGGGGAATTGCAGGGTTTTCTCCAGTCGGGGTGATAGGATTCGAACCTACGACCCTCTGGTCCCAAACCAGATGCGCTAGCCAGACTGCGCTACACCCCGATTCAGTCGGGGTGATAGGATTCGAACCTACGACCCTCTGGTCCCAAACCAGATGCGCTAGCCAGACTGCGCTACACCCCGATTCACAAACTTCAAACCTACGTTCGCCGCCCGTGATTCGCAAATATTTACACCACTCCTTTTCCCTTCGCTAGGCCACTTTCCAGAAAATGACCCAAAGTTCCTCCTTCTTGACCACTTCGTTCTACCTCTATTCGTTGTGTATTGACTCCTCCAAAGGTAAACTAGTTCGCTACTCAACCAAAATCTGAGCTTCTAAAACCAAAACTTATTCCGGCAATGCTCCAAAACCTTCGCAAGCTCCAACTTACCGAATCCCAACGCGACAGCATGCGACGTGCAGGCCGCTTTAACGCTCAACTTATGGATTACCTCCGCCCCCAAATCGTGGCGGGAATATCAACTGGGGAAATTGATCGGCTGGTCTATGACTATACGACCAAACATAAACACCAACCCGCGACTCTCGGCTATCTGGGCTACACCAAAAGCTGCTGCACAAGCGTTAACGATGTCATTTGCCACGGAATCCCCAATGACTATGTCTTGAAAGATGGTGACATAATTAACGTCGACATTACCTCTATCGTCGACGGATGGCATGCGGATCAGTCCGAAACCTATCTTGTCGGTTCCGTGTCCGAAGAGGCGCGGGCCGTCACCCAATGCGCGTTCGACGCTATGCATGCTGCCATCGCTGCTCTCCAGCCCGGTTGCACCGTCAGCGTGATCGGTGATGCTGTCGTCGCGGAAGCTGCGCGGTACGGATTTTCCGTCGTGAAGGAATACGTCGGACACGGACTCGGTCGTCGATTCCATCAGTATCCTAACGTTCCACACTTTCCCGATCGTAAGAGTCGACAAGATCGAATTCTGCCCGGTATGTGTTTTACCGTTGAGCCGATGATCAATGTTGGAACGCGACTCACAAAGCTTGATACTCGCGATAACTGGACCGTGACGACTCGCGATGGAAAGCTGTCCGCTCAATTCGAACACTCGGTTCTCATGAGAGAAGATGGACCGGAAATCTTGACCCAATGCGATGCCGGACCAAGGCTTGGGCATCGGTTTTAAGGGATTGTTCGTTTAGTTGTGAAATGGCCACTCTCGGCCGACTTACGTACTGTTGACGGGCGGGAGTGCCCATCTTGCGTCCGTTTTGAGCATCAGAGGTTCGATAGAGATGGCGATTACTGGTTACAAAAGACTGCTTGTTCGAGTTTCTGTCGTACTGGCATTCCTGTTCGGTTTGGTACTCATGGCTCCCTCGATTATCAGCACCTCGTGGGTTTATGAGCCAATCGTTGCGGCGTTTGCAAAAGATCGTTTCTCTTTGAAGATTGGTGGAATTCGGCTTGCGTGGTTTTCCCCTATCGAGGTTCAGTCCGTTGCACTGTCCGAATTCTCATCAGATGCCGCGCATGACCATTTAAAGCCGTTGCTATCGATCGAATCCATCAAAACGGATCGTGGCTTATTGTCTTACTTGCTCAATGGAAAGCAGCTTGGCAAGATCACGGTTCAGTCTCCTGTAGTCGATATCGATTTGTTGGAGAACGAAAGCAATCTTCAGCGAATCGTCCAGTCGATACAAAGATCCGCTAACGGCTCATCCGATCCAGCTTCGAATCAAGAGAAAGCTGCGATTGACATTGATGTTTCGATTATCGGTTTGTCCGTTCAAGTGACGCGATCCGGAGAATCCAAGCCGCTGGTCGTAGTGCCCGCTTTTGACACGGAGCTATCCTATCGAGCTTCAACTCAGGATCCTCTGCTGGAGGTTAAGCCGACTCAGATTCTCAAGGAAGCCGTTCTGACACAGGAACTCGTTCAACTAGGCTTGGGGCATGCGGTCCCTCTGTTGGCAAAATCAGCATGGTTCGATGGACGTGTCTCCTTATCGAGCGGGCCCATCTCAATTCCTCTCGATCATCCTGTTGACAGCCGTGGTTCAGCAACCTTGATCATGCACGAGGTACGAACCGGGCCGACCGAACCACTCGTTGTTGATGCGATCTCGTTGCTTTCGTCTCTGCGCAATAAAAACATTCCAGCGGAGTTGGTATTCGTTAACGGATCGCAAGTGGAACTGGGGCTCGAAAACAAGACGATATCTCATTCGGGACTAGAAGCGGGTTTGCCCACAGTGGATGAGCGATTGCAAGTGTCGTCGGCTGGTTCAGTCGGATTGGAAGATAAGGCCTTAAATTTGTTAGTTAAGGTTCCCGTGCCCGTTGAACAGCTTGCGCAGCGAGAAAAGGTCAAAGAGCTCGGGGTGCCACAATTGTCGTTGCCGATACGAGGAACGCTCGATAAACCTGAGTTGGATTGGAATGCATTTCGAAAGGATTCGGGGTTAGTGTTATCGTTGATGGCGGGGCAATTGCAAACCGATGCACCGGTGGTGAGCGGCGTTGTTGGAGCGTTGGGCGGTGTCGCTGAGGGGAAAGCAGATGAAGCGATCGAAGCGGCTGCTGCGCTGGTGAAAGAACTCCGCGAGCGTCGCCAGAAAAAAGCCGCAGCCAATTCTAACGAAGGGCCAAATGATTCCGCTAACGGAGCGGGCGAAGATGCCTCGAAGGCAAACCGGCGCCCTATGCTCGACGCGTTGCGACGGGCCATTCGTCAGCCGTAAAATGCGACGCAGCGATCAAACTGCAAAGCTGATTTCGCCCGTTGAATAAGTTCGCGCGTTGAGTTAGTGGCGTTGCATGCGACACATTGCCTTGCATGAATCGGTACTACTTTTTGTTTTTTCGTATCCATCCGAGAATGATCGCAGCGATGATTGCGATGGCCATATAGGGACCTAGGATATAAATCGATTGCTTTCGGATCGTGAACATAATTGCGGTAAAGAAGACGCCCACGATCAACAAGATACCGCCGGGTGCTCGTCTGAGTGCGGCAAAGACCGGCCATGCAAGCCACGAAGCGAGACAAATCAAACCAACCCGAGCTGAAACATCGATTGCCGAATCGGTTCCACGGGGCAAAAGCGATGGTTGCCATTTCAAAAGCAGCGATAGCGATATAAGCGTTGCTCCGATAACGAACATTCCCCAACGCACGAAATTTGCAGAGGATATATCGGTCTCCTGCACTTTTTGGTTGGCCATCTAAAACCTTCTTTTTAGAGCAATGCTTTGGGTTTTATTCAAGTTCTGGGCGGGGCATCGCGTTCCGTCCGGGCGGCGACGCTTGATCAGCGGACTGCATTCTACCTAAATTGACAGAATGGTAAAATTGGGCAGTTTCTGCAAGGTGGCTTGAGGAGGAGAAACGAATCGTCACTTAGCGGACGATATGAAGTGCTGAGCGTGTGGGAATATCAGCGACCACGAATGCCAGCAGTCTTGCGGTTTGCCCGTTTTGTCCGGTTTGCCTCAAGACACACACCGGACTCTGGTATTGGTTAGGTTCGATGAGACGCGACACAGTAGATACTAACGGGTTCGTTGGAGAGTAAGGTCGTGGAAGCAGTAAATCTTGAAACATCTAGATTTTCAATTCGGCAAGCCAAGGAGCTTATCAAGGATTTGCACAAGCCCGATCCGAAAACTTATTGGACCGATTTCTTGCTAACGATCGTATCAGGGCACATCCTGTTTACGTTGAACGTGCATACCGATAAGTGGTTAGATGCAGGGCTAGCCGGTACTGTGGTGGCCAAGACGCTAATCGGAGCAGCGACAGTGGTTCTGTTTCTCCGAGCTGCGATGTTTACCCATGAGTTAGTGCATTTACCCAAAGAGGGTTGGAAAGCGTTCCGGGTTGTGTGGAACATTCTTTGCGGAATTCCGTTCATGATTCCATCCTTTACCTACTATCCGCATATCGATCACCATCGAAGAAAATCGTATGGAACCGATGAAGACGCGGAGTATTTGAATCTAAGCCATCAACCGCCCCGTGCAATCGTGATGTACATG
The DNA here is from genome assembly GCA_025459355.1 of Pirellula sp. Lineage (GTDB taxonomy): Bacteria > Planctomycetota > Planctomycetia > Pirellulales > Pirellulaceae > JBKCUI01. Next base: position 23,044 of record JALOQS010000073.1, on the reverse strand, counting down.
CTCGGTACGTTGGTGACTCCGTTTGTTGGGTTGATTCGATGGGGGATTTTAACGCCTATCGCTTGGGTGTTTCCACAAATTCGGCGTTGGACTTTTGCTCGGGCATCGACGATGGTCATGGATGTTTCTTACGTGCGACCCGAAGCAGGCGAGAAAGTGTATCGCATCATGAGGATACAAGAAGCGGCATGTCTCATCGTCGCGTGGTTCATGATCTTGCATGGTCCTCTTATCGCGAAGACTTGGCTAGATCCGTTTTGGTTTCATGCGTATGCCGTAAGCGTTGCCATGATTGTCCTAAACAATTTGCGTACGCTCGGAGCTCACAGATGGACCGGTGAAGGCTCTGAGTTAACGTTTGAGCAACAACTATTGGATTCCTGCGACTATCCTTACAACCCATTGATCACGGAGTTGTGGGGACCAACTGGTACTCGTTATCACGCGACACATCATTTATTCCCGAGTCTGCCATATCACAACCTAGGGAAAGCGCATCGTCGCCTGATGGCAGGATTGCCTACGGATAGCATTTATCGTGAAACGGTTAAACGCAGTTTGATCGCTGAGATCGTTGATCTATGGCAGAGAAGTTCAGCGGCTCATCAATTCACTGAATCGCCGACCATTTTGGAGTTCCCGAAACGTCGTGCTGCATAACCTCGTGGCGCCTAGCACTGGGCTTGGCTGCGGACTGCGTGAGCAACGGTTACCAGTACGGTTACCGCGTTTGTCTCGTCAGGCAAATGAGGCTTTCAGCTTTAAGAAGTGTTTTTCAAACAAGTGATAGGAAGCCATAGCCGTCAGCAAAATGGTCGCGAACATCAACCCCAAGTAGGAGCCACCTGCTAAGAGATCATTTGCTGGCAGATAGCCTGACGCTAACCGAAGCGGCAGCAAACTGACTAACGGTAGCTGGACCACGTACATGCCATAACTATACTGGCCCAGCGTCCGCAACCACCGCAATTCGAAGCATCGCACGATAAGTGATTTAGGTGGATTCAGAAGAACGAACATTAAGCCTGCAGCGAAAAATGCCGGGCAGAGGGAATGGGGAATCTCATATAGTCGCCGTCCCGAGAGACCAATTCCGACCAGGATAGGCAACAACACCACCGCAATAAGCAAACTGGTGCTCCGAAGCTGGTCTCGATTGATCGACGATGAGAGCAAGACGGCAGCGAGTGCGCCGATCGCAAGTGCATCCGCTCGAAAAAAGGTCGCCACAGAGGCTGCAACGTCCCAGCCAATTCCGCTTGCTGCGAACGTTCTCGCGCAACCTATGATAACGAATAATCCGATGCAAAGGGCTGCTAACGGTCGTCTAGTAAGCATCAAAACGACAGCAGGCCATAGGAAGTAAAAGTGCTCTTCGACGCACAGCGACCAGAAATGATCAAAGGGGCCAAAGCACCATTGGTTATCCCATGACATTTTCAGGTTGGACGTATAGGTCCAAAGGTAAAGCTGGTGATCCTTTGCCGAGTCAAAAGCATCGGACGTGAAAAGCATGGGCAGAACCCATAAGCCGAGCATGAGGCTCAAAAAGTACAACGGAAAGATTCGAAGCGAACGTCGGATGATAAAGTTACGAAAGTAATTCGGTTTCGTTCTGCTGCGAAGCAGAATTCCGGTGATTAGAAAACCCGACAAGACAAAGAACAGGTCGACTCCTCGTTCTCCAAATGGTGCGAGGGACCGCACCCATGCGAACAATTGGTTCGAGTCTGGATTTAGTTCTTTGCAAAGTCGGTAAACGGTTACAGATAGAATTGCGAGACCACGGACGCCATCTAAAGCCAAGCAATGAGCATCCGGTTTCCAGGTGATCTCGTTTGGCGTATCCATTCAGGTCCCTAACATTCGCAATTTCTACCAGACCTGCTTACAAAAGAGGTTGCGTAAACCATGCAACGAAAAACGCTGATCCGTCCAAGTCGAATTCTAAAAACAGACTAGGTAATTCCTTCTGCAGAACAACAACTCCTACAATCATCAGATTCGTTACAAATTGCCAGTTAGCTCACGGGCCGGTTGGGCGATACTCGATAACTATAGCTCGGTTATCGCCCGATGGAAAAACGGAGATTCCATCGTTCATTAACTGATTGCCCGTGAGTTGTTGAGAGAGATTATTGTCCCAGTCTTGCAAAACATAGGTTCGCTCTGGCACCAAGCCCTTGAGAAACAATCTCACCGGCGCAGCGATTTGTTGGTTATTGCAAAACGCTTGGACAACCCCGAGTCCGGTCTTCGGGTCGTGAAACTGATAGGCGATCGTTGACTCTGAGTCCAAGGACCATTTCGTGAGGGGATAAAAGTCACCATGGAATATATGCCTGATAGGCAGATAGAGTTCTAGATGCTTTCGTAACGACTCAATAGCGTCAGGATCCGTGTAGTTAATCGCAAATGAGCCACAGCTCCCGATCCCGCTGCGCAGTGCCGTAGTGTTTGACGCAGCAGCCCCTAAACCGTGAAGAGGTAGCCAACGCGACAGTCCCATCGTCATCGCTTGAACATTGCGTGGATACTCCGAGTCCCCCCAGCAACTATCGCTTCGCCACAAAACAACGCTGCGACGCATCATCTCAAAATCTAATCGTCGACCTCCCGCAGCGCATCCATCAATGATAAGAGCCGGGTGCTTTCTTCGGAGATCATCGAGGAACGCGTAGAGCCCGTTTATGTATTCGATCTCGAGCATGGCAGCATCTTCGGGAGCCAAATCGGTGTGCCAAAAAAATCCAGGTGCAATATTCGCATCTTGGCGGTAGACCCCAACTTTCCATTCTGTGATCTGGTTAGAAATCTGTTCCAGCATCCATGATCTAGCCTCGAAGTTAGCTAGATTGAAAAGAAAAAATCCATCGTTTTCAAAGTACCTAAACTCTTCTGGCGTTTTCGATGGTTTGAGTAACCATTCGGGTTTTTCATTCGCTAATTGCGTGTTGCGCATCACTCGCTCCGGCTCGAACCATAGCAAGAATCTAAGTTGCTTTTGTTCCGCCAATTCGCCAATCTTCAACAATCCATTTGGAAACCTCACTAAATCATGGTTCGGGTTACCTTGGCCCGTAGGGAACCCCGATTGGTTCCATCCAGCATCCACCCAATACGTATCGATTGGAAGACTTAGAGAGCCAATGCGATCCAATGTGGAAATCAGGTTGGACTCGTTCGTATCGTTGAAGCCGATCATTCCATGAACGCTGGCGGCGATGGGCATTAGTCTATCGAGCGGTTGATTCGTCGGAGTAAAATGCTGGAGCATAAGTCGTCGAAATTGATTTTGCCCAGCGTCTCGATCTCCTTGGTAAGTCATGACCAAAATCGATGGCAACTGCAAAGGCACGGAGTTAGTAGGCCTCAAAGATTCATGCTTAAGGCCAGCAGTTATACTTACTCGATTCGATTCTCCCGATTGATTTGGTTGCTTCGAAAAAGTGCATCGCCAATCGCCAGACCAACCGATTGCAAAAATGAGACCGCCATTTCCGTCTTCGATATGAAAGTATGGCATGATGCCATCCGATGATCGTCCGCCAATCGATTCAAACGTTTTGATAGAACCATCCGAGAGAGCGTCCGAGCGCGGCTCAAAGTCGTTGGGCAATCCGTGGCTTCCTCTGTTCCAATGAATTTCAAGAGTCTCTGAACCTGGAAAGACGATTTCTAAGTTGGCGGAAGACAGGTCGGTGATGGTGTCAGACGAGTTACCTGATTGCGACGGCAACTTGGCTGATTGTGGCGGTAATGAAACTCGCCACTCGGTCGCTCGATTCTTCGGTAAATGTCGCGGCTCGACAGTTAGATGGGACGATGCTTTACGGGGCGGGAGATTAGGTTCGATCAGTTGGTAGGAGTGATCTAATTTCCAAACGACGGGGTTCGCACCGTCGAGTTGGTTGTCATCCTGGAATGGAACGCCCTCAATGGTGGGTAGCACGGGCAGGTAACATGAAGCCCAAGCCAAGAGCAGCCCAATGACGAGTCGAGGCAGAACGATTTGCATGGTTGAGTTCCTGTGTTTGGTTCTGCCGATGAAAACGAGATCGCGAAACGAGCCGGCGCATTGCTCATTACGTGATAACCTCGTTAATCAAACTCAACAATCTACAACGCGGTTCCGTTGCTAGCCACCTCGCCGTACACCGGTTTCTTGGCGATGCTGAGAATGTAGTTAACCAAGTGCCAGACATCATCTTCGGTCAAGCCCACCGCATCTTCGCTGGCGGCCATGGCTGCGGCGGGCATCGTAGCGTGTGGGATACCTTGTTTGATGCGTTGGTACAAATCCTCGGGTTCTCGACCACCTCTAAAGTGTCCTTCAATTAGGTTGCGTGGCTTGAGGGGTTGTGGTTTCAGACCGCCGCGAGCCATGAGTGGCAACAATGCATCTGATGCTAGCGGGTTCAACCGAATGCGAGTCGTCCAATCTTTGGTCCAATCATCGAAGTCGGGCGTTTGAATGCCGTTTCCATCAGCGTTGGGTCCGTGGCATTTCGCGCAAGCAGCAACGTCACCTACGAACAGTTGTTTACCACGTTCGATCGAGGCAACCAATTCCGCTTTGTTTTCCTCGGTTTCGTTCCCGAAGAGGGGAAAGGCAGGGCGTTCGATCTCACTCTCGAACTCTTGAGCACGCGTCCATTTGCGAGCGATTCGCCCTAGCAAGCCCGAGGCGGTTTCGAGCTGTTCCTCAACGGTTCCTTTTTGTTCGTCTGTGATTTGCGAAAGTGGGTCAGCGTTGTAGATTCGCTCCTTTTCGAGATCCAGATCGTTGACGCCGGCTAGGAGGACTGAGCGTTCAAACTCGCCACGAATAGCTAGATAGACCACGTAATCCACCAGTGCATCAATTTGTTCATCCTTGAGGTTGGCGAAACGAGGCATTTGCGAGTCTGCTAAGCCCTGTCGCAGCAGACGAGCGATATCCGACTTCATCGGCTTGTCCATTCGCTCGGTGGATTTGTATTTGAACCAACCGTGTCGGAATTCACGCGGATAGGGATTTTGAGATGCAGCCACAGGGCCGCGACCTTGACCGGTTTCGCCATGGCACGATGCACAAAGTTGGCGATAGAGTCCCGTTTCACCTGGTTCGACTGTTGGAGCCGGAGGTCCAGCCGCCACTTTGAGTTTGTCCAGAGATAGGAGTTCGGAAAAGTCTTCGTCCTCATCCTCAAACAATGGCGGGATTTTCGGCTCATCAAGTGTGCCGAACCAGAGGTCGACCAGAGCATTGGTATCCGCTAAAGGTTTGTCCAAAGGGATTGTGGCGTCGACGTCGGGATCGAGTTCGAGCGATTTCGCGTAAAGATAATTCGGTTCGAACCGAGCTTGTTCCATGCGGTAGGGTTCACAGCCGGTAAAGGCTATAGTGCCAGCAGCAGTCGCGACCAGAAGGCTACGGGAAGCAAAAGACTGGAGTAGTCTTTTCATTTGGTTTTTCGTTTTCATGAGCCAATAAAATCGTTGAGTTCTGTCGGAGCGTCCGTCGACCATCCATTACGCGTCGTGGCCTTAGGCTCTACAATGTAGTCCGATGTATACCTCTGTAGTTTACAACAATACGACCAACCTTTCGAGTCAATCGAAGGGGAGACGACGAACCTGCGACGAAAAGCCATGCGATCAGACGATTTTTCTCCTTTAAATTCACACGCCGCCTTTCCACGGACCCGTCTCCGACGTAACCGCCGCTGGAGCTGGGTGCGCAACATGGTCCAGGAGACACACTTGACGGCCAGCAATTTGATTTGGCCGATTTTCGTGATCGAAGGGGAAAATCGGACCGAGCCGATCGGGACGATGCCGGGTGTTAATCGCATGTCCGTGGATTTAGCCGTCAAGGCGGCGCAGCATGCTGTTAAGCTCGGCGTGGGAGCGATCGCGATTTTTCCGGTTACACCGCAGGACAAGAAGAGTGAGGATGGACGTCATGCCGTGGACTCGAACAATTTAATTTGCCAGGCGACACGTGCTATCCGAGAGGCAACGGAAGATAAAATTGGGATTGTTTGCGATGTTGCGTTGGATCCGTACACCAGTCATGGTCAAGACGGAATTCTCATTGACGGCTATGTGGCGAATGACGAAACCGTACAAATTTTGTGCGACCAATCAGTCAATCAAGCCAAAGCGGGGGCAACCATTATTGCTCCCTCGGACATGATGGATGGTCGGATCGGTGCCATTCGAGACGCGCTCGATGCGTATGGATTTCAGCATGTCGGGATCATGTCTTATGCTGCGAAGTATGCGTCCGCGTTTTATGGTCCGTTTCGAGACGCTGTAGGGTCTGCGAAAAATCTTGCCAGTGGCGACAAGAAGTCGTATCAAATGAACCCGGCCAACTCCGATGAAGCGATTCGCGAGGTCGCTCTCGATATTCAAGAAGGGGCCGACATGGTAATGGTTAAGCCAGGTATGCCTTATCTCGACATCGTTCGCAGGCTCAAAGATTCCTTTGAGATTCCTATCGCGGCCTATCAAGTCTCAGGCGAGTATGCGATGCTCAAGTTCGCGGCGCAGGCTAATGCACTGAATGAACGAGCGGTCGTCATGGAGAGCATGATGGCGTTTCGGCGAGCAGGCGCCTCGGCAATTCTTACGTACTTCGCGATGGATGTTGCCAGCTGGTTGAGTGAGTAGTTTCCGTTACTGACTCCCACAATGCTCGCGTTAGGGCTGAACTTCAATAATGCGAGTCGGGTAGGACAGTAGCGAGCCACTGTCATCGGCCTGTTTCAATTGAACCTCTACAGGGCCGTAACCCCACTTTAGGAGAGAGAACGGAATCGACGTCGCATCGGGGGGAATAGTCGCTATCAACTCGGATCGATTCCAAACCTGGATATCCGACTTGAGAAACGAGCCCTTGAGTTCAATCGGGATTTCGGTCTTTTCAAACGAGGCAAATTGTTCGGGGCAGGTCCACTGGGGAGGAACCTCCGCGTTGGCTCCATCGGTGAGTTGAATCTCTAGGGCGGCTTCGAATTTGTGTTCGATGTTGTCAGCCGTTTTGAGACCAATGCGTAGCTCGTGAGTTCCGATTGGACTAGATTTTAGGTTCAAGGCGATTGTCGGTCGAAAGGCACCTTCGGCTACGAACCGTCCGTCGAGAGTGACCCAACAAACCGCTGGATCAGACTCGTTGTTCGGATCAAGTTTTATCTCGAGCTTAATGGGTTTGTTTCGGTCATGAATCAATGATGCTGTGCTTAGAGTGAAACGTGGCGGCTTTGCATAAGGCTGACAAAGAGGGTCGCCGAGGATAAGCAATTGGTAAGGGCACGTTACGGACGAGTAATAAGATTCTGCGCTCGTCAACCCTTCCGCGTAGCAATCAAAGATAAACGGGTGAGGAAACTTGTTGATGATGGCGTATGGTTCATGCACAGCTCCACTCGTGATGGCGGCACCGTACCGCAGAAATTCGGTGGCTTTGGTTTGCGACGGATTGGTCATAGCGCCGCCGAAGCTTGTAAGATTCTCCGCGATAGCACCCGGTTCGAATTCGATCATTTCTCGACCCAACGAAAAATCAGCACTCCCCATCATGAGCCCGCCGCACTTGGTGCCTTTCGGGGGCAAAGGTCCATTGTGAACAATGGCCTCTAAGCCTTTCTTCTTGAGGTAATCAATGGCGGGAGCAAAAAAGGGTTGGCGTGTGGTCGTCCTGACATCGGAAGTTTGAGTAAAAATTATCTTCTCCGTGAGAGGTTTGTAGTCAGCTAGAGCGCTCTGACGCAAGCCGCTGATAACCTCCTCTCTGCGAAGCCCGAGATCTCTCGAAACGCCTAGGACCACGCTGAGCAGAAAGGGGTTACCATAGTTTTGGTCTTTTGTGATGGTCGTACTTGGAGAATAGAAGTTACGGGCATTAAAGGCACGAATCTCAGTGACTTCCGTTGCCGAGTCTTCGCATAGTTTTAGTAGCCGCTGGAATTCTTGGTCTTCGTCTAGGAACTTGAGATCGGGTTGATTTTCGATCGCTTTTCTGAAATTCCAACCAGTGAGAATCGCGCTCTCGAGTTGCTTTAAACATGGCTCGCGATCTTGGGCTTTGGCGAAAAGGAAAGCGGAGAGCAAATGCGTCGGGGAGCGAAGTTCTTTCGGAAGCTTGGCCGCTTGGTCGGATAGCAAAGTGGCCATTCCACGCCAGTCTTTGGCCTTGTCCAGTTCCAAGAAAATTTCTTTGGATTTTTCGTTTTCGAAAAGGGGTTGCAGGGTGTCCTGGATAGATCGACGGGCGTACCAGTTCGCGTCGAATGAGAGGTAGGCGGGGTTCTCCGTCATAACGTAACGGTAAAAAAATGTGAGGCCGTTAATGGAGGCGACAGGCGTGAGATACTGGGAGAGGTTTGGAATTTTTTTCGCATCTGTGGCGATGTCGATGGACGTAGGAAAGTCGACCGAGTAGGCGACACCTTGGATGTGGTTCGCCATTCCTCTTTTTTGAAGCTCTTCCATGAGTGGGGCTAGAATGAGCGTTCGAAACTCGTCGATTGTGATCCGATCTTTGTCGGGGATTCCTGTTAGAACGACGACGTTATTCGCCGGGATGTCACGAATTTGGCAAAAATGGTTGGCAACTGTTCTTGAGGAAATCGAGTCACCGTTAACCACGACAACCCATTGGCCAGGAGTTCCGCCAGCGTTCGCGAGAGGGTTTGAAGCCGTCAAGAAAAGATGGAAAAGGCCGAAGATAAGGAATTTTCCGAGAGGAGGAATCGTTTTCGCTGGGGAGGAAAAAAAATGCACCAACAACGTCAAAGGAAGCCCCTTTAAAAATCCGACGATCTCGCTACCATTTCTCGCTCGCATAGAACCTTTGTCCGGTGAGGCTAGTCATAAACGTCGTTGGGCGAAACATGGGCAGTCAGTTTACTGGATTTAGGTTTTGCGGTCACGTTGATTAAGATAGATTCCCGGTGCTGATCGAAATGGTTGGTCGTCGGGAATGGTTATCTTGAGGCGGACGCAGTCTGGCGGCGGAAAAAGCCGCGAGGTGGCCGGAAAAGCCGTGCGGTAGCAGAAAAAACGGGAGAGTGTAGCTCAGTCGGTAGAGCAACGGACTTTTAATCCGTTGGTCCTGGGTTCGAGTCCCAGCACTCTCATTCGATAAAACCTCTGGTTTTTCTTGAGAAACCAGGGGTTTTTTTATGGTTTTCGCCAGTTGGCTGCTTTCGCCTGACTCGCACAGTTTCGCACGAATTGGCACTGTTTCGCGTCCCAACGGTGCCAATATGGTGCCAGTGGTTTCCGTCCCTGTCGCCCTGAGCGGGTCGCTAAACCGATGCCGGATCATTGCGACCGCTTGAGCCTCCTGGCCGGGGAAGAGATGCCCGTAAGTATCGAGGGTTAATTTTATCGTAGAGTGCCTCAAAACGCTCTGTACGGTCTTCGGGTCGGCGCCCGCCTCAATGAGCCAAGTTGCGGTCGTATGCCTCAGACAATGGAAGTCTACCACCTGCCCGAGGCTGTTTCGCACCTGAAGGAAGTCGCTCGCCTCGGCTTCGATCCTGGCTTGAGGTTCCTTAAAGGTGGAAAGCCACTGATCGCGAGCGTTGAGAATGTCTTTCCGTAGCATGTCGGCCACATCGAACTTACTTGGCATCGGGAACACGGCCGCTCCCGCCAACTTCTTCGCCGTCAAAGTTAAAAGCTCCGACGCCAATTCAGGCTGAATGTATTGCCTCGCGGTCTTTCGGTTCTTAGTGTTCTTCGCCTCAACCAGAATGGACGGTTGTTTTCCGGTGAGATTCATATGCGCCCGCAGAATCGATCGCAACTCATTGGCCCTGAGCCCAGTCTGAATTGCGGTGGCATACAACAAGGCCCTTTCTTGCCCTGTCATTCCGTAGCTTGTTGGTGATGATCGCACATACGCATCAAGCAACGTCCACTCATCGTGGGTTAGAGCTCGTCTCGATAGTGACGTTTCGCCGGATGACTTTGGCTTCTCGATCGAAACAAGAGGATCCAACTGAATCCGCTTCGCTTTCAACAGCCACTTGCTAAACGCCCTTATCGCTTGCAAGTGCGATTGAATGGTTCGGTTAGCCCTTCCAGCATTTGCAAGCCCGTCAATGAAAGCCTGAACAGCTTCACCGGTAAAGTCTTCAAGAGTCTTGATACCCCTTGAGTCGATAAGCCTATCAAGCATACCAATGGATGTTTCAATATGCTTCTCAGTCACGTTGCGGCTACGCATCGACTGCTCGTAGTCCTTGACGTGAGGGGCAATCTTTGTGTTCAAGAGATCTTGAGCGGCTTCCGCCTTTGTATCAATGATCGAATGCTTACGAAGTGCCGCATCGGTCTTGTGCTTTGACGCAATATCTTCGGCAGCTCGCTTGTCAGTCGTCCCAGTGCTCTTGAAACGTCGCTTACCATTCTCATCGTAGTAATTGAAGTAGTAAGTCTTTCCGCCTGATCGCTTGTACACCGCCATAGAATAACTTCCTGAAAGGCCATACGCCCACTCCGAGACGCATGGCCGGTTAATTGATGATCGACGCTCCTGACTCGACCGGAATCTACCTAAGCCTTGTGAGGCTCCTCTAAGACCTGTGCGGAACCGTCAACAGGGTTCACCAATCGCCACTCGGTAGGCATGAGCGTTTCGCTAGGCCATAGAATGCAAACCGCATCGCGTTCATTCATTAGCCAATCACGTTGAAACGCTTCCGCTTCATCAAAGGCGACCTGCTTTCGAACAATCACGAAATCGCCTTCGTAGTTGCCCACAAGAACATCGACAAAGAGTTGCCTGACGCGAACCTTGAAGCCTTCACGCACGCTTTGGCGGTAGCAGACTATCGCACTGGCTCGATCTACGCGAACCACTCGCCGCCTGCTCCTACCAAGGTTCGAGGGAGCTTGCGGGTGAAGCGATAGCGAATGGCACGCCTGTCCATTAGATAGACCTCCTCGCGTTGCACATAACCGAGGTCCACAAGCAAGCCCACGTAACGGTAGACCGTTCTAGCGCAAACGGCTTCGCCCGCCTCATCCATCTCTCGCCGTAGCTCATCAAGCGTGATGCCAAAATGCCGACTAGAGATTATCTCAGCCATCTGGAGCAACCATCCAATCTGTCTCATTCGACGTTCGGAGTGTTTGCCTGAGATGTTTTCTGTTATCTTACCCATCGTTCTAAACTCCAATACAGTTTGGGACCAAGGCTCCCGGATGTTCCACCATCGCGGGGGCCATTTTCGTAAACTACTCTTCTCGCTTCCTGAACTCCAAGTCTAGGAGCTTGCAAATACGATCCGCAACCTCGAGCGTGATATTTCGCTCTCCGCTAACGAATCTGCTTAAAACCGCTTGGTCAATGTCGGCCTCTTTGGAAATGCGATAGTTAGTTAGGCCGCTCGCTGCCATCGCTTCGCGGAGTTGGTCCGCTAGCGTCATGTCGATCTTCTTTTTCGATTTCTTCATTCAGATATTCACCTAAGGTCTGCTTTCCAGGAATGGGCGGCTGTTGATTCGTTTTTCGGAGCCGCTCAAGCAGCTCCTCCGTCGTGAGGGACTCTAAGCCACTCGCTCGAGAATGCTCTTTACGCTCGTGTGGGTCCACTTTGGATTTCCTTTCTTGGTTGGTCTGCCCTGGTTCTGTAACTCGGTCGCAATCGCTCGTAGCGATAAGCCACGCGCTCGTAGTTCCTGGATAATCCAAATAGTTTGTTGCTCAATTTCATTGGGAACCAAGCTGACTCCATCCGTGTCTAGGTCGTACCCATACGGGATTGTCCCTACTCGCTCTCCGCATGATTTCTTGTACCCTAAGGCCATTTTAGTTCGTTCGGAGATCTGATCGCGTTCAAACTCCGACAAGACGGCCATCAAACGAAAGATCATCTTTCCGCTTGCGCTGCTCGTATCAAGTTTCTCGCTTAGTGAAATTAGGTCGCCACCAGCTTTGTCGAGTCGTTCGCTAATTGCGATCGTGTCCCGAGTTGATCTAGCCAAACGGCTTAGCGAGTAGACCACAAGAGCCGCGCCTGTTTTACATGCGGCTTGGAGTGCTGCTTGCAGGCCCGGGCGGTTGTCCGCTCTGCCACCCGACAAGCCCGCATCAACAAACACTTGATCGAGCGTGTAATCGTTAAGGAGTGCCCAAGCCTTAATCTTGGCTTCCTGGGCATCGAGTGATACCCCTTCGTTGGCTTGGTCGTCGGTCGAGACTCGGATGTAGGCTACGGCTGATTTCATGGCGGGTTATCCTTAATTGTTGGGTGACAAGTAGATGATATACCTATGCTTGTTATTTGACAAGCCGGCCATGACAAAAAATATCTTTTTTTTCTGACTTCCATGTACAACACCGTGCGGTCGTGTCCACATCACGGATTACATCCCCATCATGTTGAACGTGATTTCGTTTTGCTTGATTGCCGTGAATTGAATTCGAAGCATGCACCCAACTGAGTTTTCGTTCTTGGAAAACACGGCGTGAAGACCGGCCACCTTGAGCCGCCCCAGTTGAGCCGTAACGATTGTGAAAAGCTCAAACTCCTCTAGCAGCACATCCGCGTTGATCGCTTCAACCGAATCATGCGGACACTGGAGATCAACAAATCCCAACTGATAAGGGACAAGAGTTGCTTGCCTAGGAACAAACTCCCACAGATGAACTTTACACGAGTATTCACCCTTAGTCGTTTTGGTGATCGCCGAAAATGCGTACTCATGCAACTTCTGCAACTTTGCAATAGGCAACTGATCTAGCTTGGTTTCTACGCGCCCAACAAAGCCTTGTTTGTTTTGCTCTCGTAGGAATGGGTCATTACTCATGGTATTTCTCAAATAAAATGGTTAGCAACATCTGTCCGTTAAGCCCCAATGAAAAGGCGTTTTGGTTCCCGGAGGTACCCCGCTGGCGGTTGAATCGGCAACACCCCAGCTTGCAATCATTCGCTGCCCTTCGTGTGCAGAAGGGCTTAGATCGAGAATGCACCAATGGTCGTAGGCATCAATCACTTCACCGATCAAATCTGGCTCTGTAGCCCAAATTACAGTACCAGACGCATACTTAACCCCCGCGTAGGGAGAATTGGTGTCCGCCTCCGTCGTGACTAATTCACAGCTAAAAATCACCTCTCGATTTTGTGTCGAGGATTCACCAATAACCCATCCTCGGAAGATTTCAAAAACAGGGACTTTCGGAGCGTTTGGCGTTACGCCATCGACCAGCTTAAACACAATCTGATTGACGAAGTGAACCAGCAAGCTTTCGCCAGCCTTGATCGCGCTCTTGCGAGCAACTAGAGCTTTAACCCCTGCAAAGGCTAGTTTGGTAGTCGGTGTAGCGTTTGGCAATAACAGCCCGCTGTCTACTAGCTGAACACTCGTGAACTGTTTCTGCCATGCTTCGTTGTCTTGGTCCCATACGCCCGGTTCGGAGTCATTTAAGGCAATTGCTGCCATTGTCTGATCGTGAGTTGAATACCACCAAGCGTACTCGGATTGCGGCGCACTCGGCACTGCATGCTGCGGGAACAGACACCGAGGCATGAACGTATTCGGAAGGGACTTTACCCTCGTGACCGGCCCGGATGTAGAACAGTCCCATTCGATATAGTCATCGTGACCACTAGGAACAATTTCAATCAATCCTGGTATCGCTATTGAATGCTCGTGCTGATTCCACCCGTTCGATTGAAGGTGCAGCAGGTAGATGTAGTCTGCGAAGGCACTTAATGCCAAAGAGTTAGGCTCGAGCGTATGAAACCCGTTGGAGTCAACTTGAACATGATTCAACAGTGTGCATTGCGTATTCAAACCAGCCCCATGCCGGTTAGTCGCCGTCGGGTCTGACTTTACGATTCGCTTGTACATTTGGCCGTAGAATGACCAAGCCTGATGAAACGTCATAATGAACGATCTCGGCAAAGTTCTAACGGTTGACCATCCGCCTGTGATGCTCGGTAAACTAAGCAACGAGGCCCGCGTAATACTCGCGGCTGTCGGCCCTTGTGCCACAACATCTACGACCGCGCCGCTGGTTTGTCGGCATGGTACAACCGGACGCCAACCCAGAGTGAAAACGGCCGCATCAATCATCAACGCTTCCGGCACTGTGCGGCAACGAAAAAAGGCACCATCGGGCGTCAAAGCTTCAATCGGTGGAGGGTTATATCCCACTGAGGCAGGATTCGATATGTTCAGCACGTTGTATCGACTAGCACTTGACGCAAACAAAGACTGCCAAGTCGGTGCGGGTTGTAGCCGTCCAATGGACGCTCTCAGGTAATACCTTGCATCCACGAGCCGGATAATCCAGCAATCATTACTGACTTGGATCGGCGGTAGCGGATGCATTCGAATCGCAAAATTGTCTTCAGGTATCACCCCTCTTTGGATGAGTACTGAGACTGCATTAGTCGCGGATTGCGTCCAACCGATAGGGAACGTCCCGTCTGTGTTCCAAGCTACGCCCCAAGCTGCTTCGGTAATGCCTCGCAAAGCAACTCGATCGACCGCAAACAATCCACGAGCAAAACGATAGCAGCCTACGGCAGGCCATTGAACACAACCGAGCTTGATTGGTGGCAACTGAGGCAAGTTTGATTCGAAAAGGCTGTCATCATCCTTAAAATCGCCGGAGGATCGTAACCACGGTTCCGGCGTCCAAAACTGATCTTGGTCACACGTCTTCAGGAAGGTGTCGACCCAAGCTTGCAAGCTCCCGTCGTGATCGACTAGGACCGGCTGGCTGGCAATGGTAATTGTCACTTGTCACCACCTTTCTTGGAATCTGCATCGTCTGCCATCTTTCGGAACTGCTCATAAGTCAACATGCCCTGAGCCTCCTCGCGGTTCTTGACAATGACTTCGACGGCCTCGACAACGATGTCATCCGCATCGCCGCCATCGGCTCGCATCAACTCGAAGATCCTGAGTCGCTGATTAATGCACTGTAATGCGAGTTGTAAAAATGCGGGGTCGCCCGGGCTCTGCTTTGTTCGCTTGCCTCGTTTTAGTGTCGAGCCTTCTGTAGATTCGATTCGCTCCCGAAGGGTTTCGGTTAACTTGGCTTGGGATCGCTCCCAGGCTCTCCATGCTTCGGCCTCGACTTGATCCAATTTGGCCAACTCTTTGTTTGCCAAGGCTCGAATGCCAAGAGCAGTTGCTTTGGCCCATTCCTGCTTGCACAAGCTTACGTCGCGCTGAATTTGAGAGTGGCTGATTCCGACAAGTTCACCGATCGTTCGAAAACTCTTTCCCTTCAAGTAGTAATCGGCGACTTTTTCCAACCGTTCCTGACGTTGCCGCGTGCATCGGTGCAGTTTTTCCCTGTGGATAGAGTTTCGCTTGGGTTTTTGTTCATCGCTCATTGTTTTGGTTCCTCTGTGCGTACCGAGCTATCTGTATCCTCTCGCCGAATGTCGATACATCTGAGTCCGTGAATTCTCAAAAGGGCTTTAAGGACCTTCCGTAGCCGCTGCCATTGGTCCGGCTCGGGTGGCGGGTAGCTTGGGGGAGTCGTTAGCGTGATGGTAATTTGCATCGGTTTTGCCTCTTTGTTTTTTGCCCAGAGAACGCGGGCCAAAAGCCCGTGTTCGCTCTGTATTTATGTATGGGTGACGCCCATGTCACCACTAGCGTGACGCCCATGTCACCACTAGCACTGGTTTGCCGCCTATTGGGTAGTGACGCCCATGTCACCACTTACTGGTGTCGCCGGTGTCACCACTAGCAACGGCCTTGCCTTAGCCATCCAGTGGTCCAGGTACGCTAAGGCATCCCCGTTATTGAGATTGTCGAGAGTCTCAACTAGGACACGAATGCGCTCGGCGTCCGTCCATGAGTCGTACTGGCAAAGCTTCTCAACTGCTTTTGTTAAGTTCTTCATTCCCATTTCCCAGTGATTTTGTATGTGGCGGGGCGAGTACCGCCGCCTTCTTCGAGCACTTTTAATGCTTGGCGTGCTACTAGCTCAGCAACAACTCGCTTTACATGACGAACTGACAAGCCGGAGTGTTTCGCCATTCTGCTGTGTGACAGAGTGAATACCCCCAACTTGTCGGCATGGCGCCAGCCGATAAAAAGAAGGAGCCCCTGGGACGGGTTAAGATGCCTGATAACATGGTCGCACAAGTGATTTACATGCTTAAACCGTTTTTCGCTGTCGGTGCCCATTAAAAGTCCTCTTCAAAAGGATTCGAGGACTTTGCCTTCTTCTTTGTTGGTTCCGGTTTGGTTCCCTTCAGGACTGGTTCCGCATCATCCAAATACCACAAAGGCCATTGCCAACGAATTGACCTTCGCTCGGGACTAATGAAGGATCGGCATACAGTATCCACCACTGCGATCGATTCTGACTCATGCTCGCGAATGACCATGTGGGTGTCCGCTGCCCGGCTGACGCTCCCAGCTCCCGCCCCAACATCTGTAACGTGTTTTCCCGCCTGATTACCTTTCGAGGCATGGTGTATGACGATGTTCGACGCCTGGGTGTGATGTGCGATTTCATCCAGCTTGTTGTAAATCGCCATCATCTTTGCATTGTCGTTTTCGCTGACTCCATCCGGTAAAAGTCTGTACAACGCATCAAAACAAATCGCTTGATACTTCCCTGGCTCGATGCTTGCCTTTATCTCGGTAGCAAGCTCGTTGATACTGCTATTGCGACCTCGAAGCGAAACCACGTCAACGCCATCGGTATCTACTCCCATGCGATAAGCCACTGTTTCCAACCGATAACGAAGTGTCGAGGGTTTCAGCTCACAATCGAAAAGCAGTACCCGCGATTTCGTGCATTGATAGCCGAGCCACTTGAGCCCGTTTACCAAGCAGAATACTAACATCGCAACCATCCATGATTTCCCGGCTTTGGGCGGTGCGATGACATTCATTGTCTCCCCGACTCGCAGCAAGCCATCGATTAAAATTGGGTCATCCTTAGGGTACTCAAGTGCCAATTCTCGTATCGATTTAGGAACCAGCCATCCGTGACCGAGTTTCTTCAGCTCATCTTGCTTAGCTTCGTACTCAATATCGGAGTAGATCTCTTCTGAGGGGTCGGTAATCATGCAACGGCCCTCCCTGCCATAAGTTGACGAACGTGCTTGCATGCTTCGCGCCTATCGCCATTGAAGCGTAGCTTCGCAAGCAGATTAAACTTGCCGTACGAACCACTTGGAACGTCAACCGAAGTACTAAAAATGGTACAAAGTTCGACGCCATCAACTTCGACGAGACTCGCACTAATGCCATGCGTTTTTCCCGGTCTTCGGAACTTACTTTCAGATACTCGCACCCACCCAGTTAGGACGTCATCCCAGCTACCAAAACGGTCGTACCAATCCCAGGGTGTAGAGGTATCAGTCTTTTGGGTGCCATAGTGCAGCCGCCTTGCTTTCGCTAATCCGCGTTTTCGTGCCTCGGCTTCGTGATCGATACCACAATCAAAGCTCATTGCTGCTTGCCAAATCAACTTCCGCTCCTCGGGGGTGATTTTGCCAAGCTCGAACAATGTCGGCCCGCTGTGGTGTCGATACGGTCGTTTGGATGGATGAACATGCAATGGGGAACCTGCACCAACCACGTAGCCACCTTCGCCTCTAGTCTCGATCCTTACTCCCTTCCCGATCGATTGAAGCTCAGTGCCATCCCGATACCCTTTATCCTTTTGCGAAACGCTCGCAGGAGCCTCCCACATCGCTAGTTTTCGATTACCGCAGACTTCGTCGCATCTATACATGACATGCCAACCGCTCGGTGTTTGGTAGACCGCCAGCCTTGCTACCAAATCTGATGGTAGCAGCGACAAATGAGGATCCTTCAAAACGGCCATGTCATAGTCAATGGCTTCCAGCCCGCCGGATATGGAACCGGTTAAAATGCCAATCCCTCGTGGTATCTCGAACCAAGTTCCCAATTCGTTTATGGTTGGTAATCGGGTTTGGTATTCCTTCCAGCTGGATATAGCCGGGGATTTGGTGCCATCTAATCGCAATGGAACGACAGAGTAGCCCGCATCGACATAGCGACATGCAAGCAGAAATAGCGGGGTTTCCGTAACCTGATTGACTAACTCGGTGATCATCGGCGCACCTCCGCGTTTACGAAGCGGAGTTCGTCGCAACCTATCACATCATCCCCGAAGGCGCGGGAGCCAAACGAGGCACTGCGGATTTCATCAGTCAGAGCCGATGCGATTTCACGACGCTTCTGATCGCCAAGGAAAGTTGCGTGCATGCATGTGTAGCAATCACAACTGGGATCGTCTGCCCGATGATTATTGTGGTTGGACGCCCATAGCTTGACGCCCCATGTGAGATGTAACGGTAGCTGGGACATGATCCGCAGTCTCTCCGAAGAAATCGGTGGACTATTTGGCAATAGGCGGATAACATTAGCCGGTATCCCTGGCGGGACTACGGAGGTCATCGGCGTTGGCGCGCCCTGGCCTTTTTTTATTTCTTGCATCTTGATTTCCTTTTCGTAGCGAGCGATTTCAGATAGCGTTCGATATCTTCTCGGCGATACCGAACAGCCCGCTGGCTTATACGGATTGGCACAAGTTCGCCGGTTTCTTCTAGGGCACGAAGAGTCGTTCGCGATACCCTTAGCACCTCGCATGTTTCATTCACGGTGTGAACCAATTGCTGCACTGTCATACTCTGTTCCCCAAAAAAGCAACAAAAATCCCTAACGCATTCCCAAGAATCCAGAAAACGAAAAAACGGTCAATCCTGCGATTTCCCTATCGCGTGCCGCCGTTTCTGGCGAACTCTTCCAGGGACTCACGCAGGACGCGAACCGCTCGCCTCACCCGGAACGAGGGCAGCTCACCAGTGTTGATTAGGGTCCAAATCGATCGCGGGCTAACACCGAGCAATTCGGCGCACTCATCCATCGTGAGGCCAATCTTCTCTGTTTCAGACGGCTTATCGTGTTTCGGAGTCGCTTTCATCGCGAACCTCCTTTTGGATCGATGGCAGAACGCCTAGACGCTTACCTTCCTGCAAAACACGGAAGAGTTTCTTGAGATATTCGCGTTCCCTTTGGTTGGCGATAATGCGTTCGGCTACCGCATTAAGATCTAAAACATTCAACTGCATTTAAGACACCTCCGAGGCTAAAGAAACGGAAGTGCATAATTTGCGATGCTAAGCTAAATACCGAAATCGCCTGACTCGAAATGGGTGTTTCAGCATTTCAAGATTATTGAGAACGCTTGGCTTTCTTGTTGTTTCGGCCTCGATCGTCAAATGGCCATTCAGTTTTGTTTTGTCGCTTATACGCCTCACGCAAGGCGTCGTTGATGCTCTTAGCCTCGATACAACTCCAGGAAAGATCCTCTTCCGTACATTTCTTGAGAAGCAATTCGCTTAACTCCTTGGCTGAATAATTCGCCTGATCACCCAATCCTCTCATCGAAAGCAACCAATCGTTCCGCTGTTGTTTAAGCTCCAATGCAGACAAGCTTGCTTTAGGCTTTTTGGCCTTTCCAGCACTCAGCCCTAGCAGTTCCAACGCATCTCCAAGCTCCATCGCTAGAAAGACGTTTCTTCGCGTTTCATCGCTCTCAATAGTCTCACGCCAATACTGTCCCCAATCGTTGTACTCAATCTCGAGTAGCTGAGTCTTTTCCTTAAGCCATTTCAAATACCATGCCTGATGATCTTCCGGCGGGACTGAGAACGGGTTCCCCTTTGCGACCAAATCGAACGAAACCACAGGATCGCCGTCTTTATTCATGCTCAAAACAGGACGACAGTCGAACCTTTCACGCATCACAAAGATAGAAAACTCTATCCACTCGCGAAGAAGCCCGATAATTTCATCGATGGTCCGCGGTGACTTTGAGAACTTACTAGATAGCTCCTGTTCGACCTGACGCCAACCATACGGAACTCGGTCGCCCGGAAGCCCATACAACTCATCGTGAGCGGATTCAGTGGCGGAGCGTTTGACAGCAAGCGCGTTACGAAAGAGCTCGCCCACCCTAACGGGAAAGAGTTTATTGGGTTGCATTCGAGATACCTATGTTGATGAATGGGCCGACTGGCCCACCCCCCGCATAGGTTCAAGAAGGTGGACCACTCGACGGGATAGCTACTCCCATGCCCAGAAACTTAATTTTGCCACATTCGCCGCAACATCAAAACGCCAATTGGAGCCCAATCGCTCAAACGGCCCTACAACCTTCCCCAGTGTCCAACATGGCAAACTTGCCACGAAGCAGCTCGCGCGCAAGCGTACAGGCCCAGCATGCGGCATCCTGAGGGGGTTAAGTCGGCAACCGGAAGTTTATTTCACCATGTCGGCAATCGCGGTTTTAGCGTCCTCATCGAGTCCCGGCCACGCCTTGACGATCGCTTCTAAACGCGGGTCAGTGTGCCAATATGGTGCCATACGATCCTTTGAGCCTTGCTTTCCATTGATCGACACCGGACTTTTAATCCGTTGGTCCTGGGTTCGAGTCCCAGCACTCTCACTTGTTAGAAAGGTAGGTTTTTTACTAGTCGGACGCGTCACAGCGTACCGGTCAAAACGACCGAGCGACCCTTCAAAAGTTGAAGTCCATACCGGAAAACTGTTCTAGCAGGACAGTACACCCGGGCGGACGACAATCCAAAGGAGTCGTTTAACATGCCAAGACCAAAGGCACTTGCACCCGCATTGCGATACCACATCAGCGGGCAATCGATTTGTGAGATAAACGGCACAACGTACTATCTCGGTCCAGCCGATAGTCCCGAATCGCTGGCAAGGTATGCTGTTCTCATTCGAGAGTATCAGGCGAACGGGTTGAAAGTCCCGTCCTACATCACCAGCCAAACGCTAGCAGGGTTGGCGGGCTGTCTGCTTGCACCGGAAAAGGTCGATCAATCAAAGCAGGCCGTTCTTGTCACTCACATCGTTGAAGCGTTTAGGGGGCATGTACGGAGTCGGTATGCGCTCAGCAAAAGCGAGCTGAATCGATGGTTGCAGGTTTGCAAGATCGTCGATGAGGAAGCCGGAAAGCTGGAAGCGGATAAGTTCGGTCCAAGGATTCTGCAAAAGATGCGGTCCGATTGGGTGAAGTCCGGAAAGTCACGAGTCTATTGCAATCGGCTAACCAATGCAGTTATCAGGCTCTTCAAGTGGGCTGTCTCACAAGAGCTGGCCGACATTGCGACCTATCAACGGTTGAAAACCGTGGAGCCTATCAGGATCGGTGAGACGGACGCGCCAGAGACAAAGCCCGTAGTCCCTGCAAACTTGGATCACGTTAGGGCGTCGGCAATTCATCTTCCGCCACAACTGAAGGCGGTTATCAGGATCCAGGTTGCGACCGGTGCCAGGCCTTCCGAGATTCTCAACATGAAGCCGGGGGAGATCGATAGGACAGGTCCCGAATGGATCTACCGCCCCAAGCAGCATAAGAACGCCAAACGCGGGAAAACGCGTTCTATCCCCCTCCTCTGTGATGCGAAAGAGGCGGTGATTGATTTCTTGAATCGTCCCTCGGATGCGTTCTGCTTTTCTCCCAAAGAGGCGCTCGAGTGGAATAACGCACAGAAACGAGCCGCCAGGAAATCCAAGGTCCAGCCAAGTCAGATCGATCGATCAAGGCCGGATGCCAGGAAGCCGAAAGACTGTTACGACAAATACAGCTACTGGCATGCAATCGATGGGGCTTGCAAGAAAGCTGGGGTTCCTCGGTGGCATCCGTATCAGTTGAGGCACTTGGCTGGAACACTTGTTCGGGAAGCCCTTGGAGCTGAGGCAGCGCAAGCCCTGTTAGGTCATGCGAATTTGCAAATGACTCAACACTACGCCAAGTTATCCGAGAACAAAGCGATTGAGGCAGCGAAAGCCGCCCCCAAATTGTAAAATCTAATCTTCGTCGCCAGGGGAGTAATTAACCCCGAGCCGGTCCTGACTGCTTGTAACTCCATTCAGGCATCCAGGACTGGCAGCGACTTCTAAGACCAAATGGAGTATCTGAAATGTTGAATGACCATGGATTGCACCATGCCTACGTATGCCAAGTTCGGCATAGGTTTGAACATGCCGCCAAGTTATTGTGGATTGAGTCGATATCGTCCGAAATGCTTTATGAGATCGAACGCGAAACGGGAGATTCACCACGAACACCGCAAGACTTTTGGGATAGTTGGCCAACTCCAACAGAACCGACAGCTACCCCTTTATTCATGTTTACGGGTCATTGTGCCTTACATCTCGCTGCGATCTGGGCAGAGGCTTTAAGCGGATGCGTAGCAGTCGGTAGATTGATTGCCTTGGAACGCCCCCTGCAGTTCTGCAAAGTGTTATCCGATCAGGAATCAGAGGCATGGGGCAAAGCGACAATCAGCGAGCTAAGCAAGCATACGAAGATTGAAGCAAACAAGATTGATTTATTCCGTGAAGTCGACTTTTTACAGCGAAAGATTGATTCCGAGTATCTGGAGTGGTCGAGGGGGCTTGCTTCAAAACAACTCTCTCTTCCCGGTGAACAAAAAAACGATCAGGGCTTGGAGATCCAGGCGGAAACAACACCGAATGATATTCCCCCGGAGTTTCTAACAGTGCCAATTAGTAAGAAAAAAGCCGCGAAGCTGCTTGGCCAAAAAGGAAATCCGAAACGAGCTGTTGAATGGCTCAATCACTGTATCAAAGATGGAATAATAAGTTTTCAAGAAATGAGCAGGCAATCGGGACGATACGACATTAGGCAGTTTCCAGAGTCAGTTCATAAGCAACTGACCGCCAACTGACCGCAAGTCACCGCAAGTCACCGAACCACGCTAAAGCCCCCTCAGAATCACCCCCGTTGCGTTTCATCAAACAACGAGGGTTTTTTTATGTCGGTATCAAAAGCAAACAGGAACACCGAAGATATCGTTAGGCGTGTTCTGTCTGAAGACGTCTTAACGATTGCTCAGGCACGAACAGAGCTGGCGCAGTTAGTAGGTAAACGACCGGACAAAGCGACAATTTGCCGGTGGATTATGCGAGGGGTCGCGGGCGTGAAGCTGGAAGCCGTGAAGATTGGCCCGAACTGGGTAACCTCTATGCAAGCTAT
>JALOQS010000072.1 GCA_025459355.1 Pirellula sp. | reverse complement strand
AATCTTTTCGACGGTCTTCGCAGCCAATGCCTCTTCGGCTTTTTTGCCCTCGGACTTGGTCGACAACGGTTGGCTTTGCTTGGAACCATCTCGGTAAATTGCAATCGCCTTGAGACCCAACTCCCAACCCCAGAAGTAAGCGTCAGCAATATCCTGAACCGTGCTGTCCTTTGGCATATTGACGGTCTTGCTGATTGCACCAGACAAGAACGGTTGTGCGGCTGCCATCATCTCAACGTGAGCTTGCCAGCGAATGCTGCGAGTTCCATTGGCAGGTGTGAATGCACAATCGAAAACAGGCAAGTGCTCCGTCTTGATGTAGGGGGCACCCTCGATCGTATCCTTTTCGGAAATATACTTCTCGATGGCTTCCACCTGCTCCGGAGTATAACCCAAAGTCTTTAGACCCAACGCCACTGACTTGTTGATGATCTTGAGCATACCGCCACCAGCCAACTGCTTGTACTTAACCAATGCAATGTCTGGCTCGATGCCCGTGGTGTCGCAATCCATCATGAAACTGATCGTTCCGGTCGGTGCAAGCACGGTGGCTTGAGCATTTCGGAATCCGTTCTTCTGGCCTTGCTCGAGCACGCTATCCCAAACGCTGCGTGCAGCATCTTTGAGGTAGCCCGAACCTTTGGAATTGATCTGCTCGACTGCGTTTCTATGCATTTGCATGACTCGCATCATCGGCTCGGAATTCTCTTCGTAATCCGTAAATGTTCCTACGACTCCGGCCATCTCTGCACTGGTCAAATTAGCCGCACCGTGCATCAAAGCCGTGATGGCTCCGCACAAGCTGTGTGCTTCCGAAGAGTCATAAGAAACACCACTGGTCATCAACAAAGACCCGAGATTGGAATAACCCAATCCCAATGGTCGGAACAAATGGCTGTTATGAGCGATTCGATCTGTTGGGTAACTCGCATGATCAACCAAGATCTCTTGTGCAATGAAGAACAATCGACATGCAGCAGTAAAGCCGTCGTGGTCGAATGTGCCATCCGCTTGCCTAAACTTCATCAGGTTGATGGATGCCAAGTTACATGCCGTGTTGTCCAGGAACATGTACTCAGAGCAAGGGTTGCTGGCGTTGATCCGTCCACTGTTTGGACAGGTGTGCCACTTGTTGATGGTCGTATCGTACTGAACCCCTGGGTCACCACACTGCCAAGCACACTCGGACATACGATTGAGAATGTCCTTTGCTCGATAGGTCGGTGGCTCCTCTTCACACTTATCACTTACCCAACGTGTCTTCCACGCTTGGTCGTTGGCAACAGCATTCATGAACTCGTCAGTCACTCGGACGGACAAATTCGCGTTTTGGAACATAACGGACGAGTACGCTTCACCGTTGAAATTGGAATCGTATCCTTCTCGAATCAAAGCATGCGCCTTTTGCTCTTCACGCCACTTGCATTCGATGAACTCCATGACGTCCGGATGCCATACTTTGATCGATTGCATCTTGGCAGCGCGACGCGTCTTGCCACCCGACTTTACGACGGCAGCAATCTGGTCGTAAACACGCATGAACGAAAGCGGACCGCTCGGCTTACCACCACCAGACAATTTTTCACGGCTGCTTCGAATCGTGGACAAATCAGTCCCCGTGCCCGATCCGAACTTGAAGAGCATCGCTTCACTCGTTGCCAATCGCATGATGTCCTCCATGTTGTCTTCAACACTTTGGATGAAACATGCCGATCCCTGTGGGTACTCGTATGGGTTGTCAGGCTGCTCGACGCAATCCTTCTCAACATTGAAATGCCAATTGCACTTCGCACCCGATACACCGTACTGATTGAACAATCCGACATTGAACCAAACAGGCGAGTTGAAAGCTCCGACCTGGTGCAAACACAACCAAGTCAACTCTCGATAAAATCGTTCCCCATCCTCAGGCGTGTCAAAGTAACCGTCCGCGATACCCCAGTCTGCCATCGTGCGCGTCACGCGATGAATCAATTGCCTAACGGAATGCTCACGCTCTTCGGTATTGTGCGGATCGCCATAGAAGTACTTGCTCACGACAACGTTGGTGGCTAACTGGCTCCAAGTCGACGGGACTTCGCAATTGGTTTGCTCAAACAGAGCCTTTCCTGACTCGTCTTTGATGGCCGCACTCCGGACTTCCCATTGAACTGTCTCAAATGGATCAGCCACGTTCGCCGGACAAAACCGTGTTTCAATCTTGAGACCACTTCGGTCACCGCGTGCTTCTCGTGTCGTTCGTGACTTTGTGCGACGCTCGCGGCCCATTTCTACGGTTGCCATGGATTTTACGACTCCTTCGGGATAAATAAGGTTCAAAGCAAAGCGACAAGACCACCCGACGGGATACAAAATCGGGATATAATCGGCTGAGCTACCCTGCTTCAAATAAGTGAGAAAACGTCCAGTTCGACCTCGGGTTTCTTACCCTCCTTCAGCTTCCGACGCATGAGTCCCCGATCATTTTGCCCGGTCGACGGCCAAACTACCAGGAACGACAAGCAAGGCCAAAACCACTATACCTAGTATAATTCAGGTTTGCAGCCACTACATGTTGCGTCATGTGAGGAGTATCGTACCGATTCCTGATCTAAAGTCAAACTTTTTGCGATCGATAGCGCAAACGCTTGCCCCGCCTAGATTTGAGTACGATTGGAACCGCGCAATTGCTTCGACTTGATTTGGTAATAAACCAACCTAAAGTCTGTAGCAATTTGGTCTTAGAGAATCCTCGTGCACCGGAGTGACACCTCTGGTCATCGGGCAAAGAATTTACAAAAAAACAAAAAGTCTCAGTTTACCCACCCCGCAGAGGGGGTACAGATCCCCACCCCTGACTTTCTCAAAACGCTTTGTAGCCGATCTCACCAGAGATTGGACTTTTGCGGGCAAGACACCCACTGCCTTCTCAAAACGCTCTTACCCAAGATTCCATAGTCCACAGTGGCTGCCCAGCAGATATTCGCCCAGCAACTGTGCGATTGCAGGGCACTAACGAGGTCGTCGACTAGATCTTACTTCCGTCGTGATGTCATCCATAAAATCGAAATCCACCCAACCTATCGATCCACCCTCTCCCTCGCCACTCGGGGTGCCGAGGTCATCACCGCTCGGCGGTACGACAACCGCATCGTCGTAAACCTGATTGTTGATGACGTTGATCAAAATCAAAACGTCGATCGGAGATACGTGACCATCCCCATCGATATCAATCCGCATACCTGGTTCCCCTTCTTGCGGACTCGCTCCACTTCCCTGGGCATTGATGTGATTGATCAGGATCAAAACATCAATGGGGGTAAGGAATCCGTCTCCATCGACGTCGTTAGGGTCAATCGTCGGGCTGCGATCCCTTATCACTCGCACTAACGTCTCCTTGGAATACTGCTCCCCCGTCGTGGCTTGAGCGACCAACGTAACCTGGATTGCATCTCCCGTTTCCCAACTCAAAGCGACTGAGTCTCGCAGCTTAAACAGTCCATTGACGACTTCAAATCGGCTATCGCTTACCGAAATGGCATATTGCTCGGGTGGCAAAGCTCCCCGAACATAGACATAGCCTAGAGACACTCCAGCTTGATTCTCGGGGACCGTGTATTGACTGGCGACGAAGAACTCTCCCTGCTGCGGGTTGGCATTAACTCGTAGATTTGCAGTCGTTTCAACGACGTCCCCGCTACCAACCTCTTCGGCACGAACTGTCAGCCTGACGCTATCTCCGCTCTGCAACGTGACATACTGCCCATCGCGAAGCTTGAGCACACCATTTAAAACCTCAAATCGCTGGTCGTCGACACTCCACCGATACGCTGCTCCTGCATCGACATCATCTACCAACACCGGCCCAACGACTGCACCAGGTTCATTCTCGCGAATCTCTAGCCGATACGGCAAACGTATCCCGGTGGGCGGATCGTTTTGACCTTGAATGGTCAATCCAACTCGCTGAGGCAACGACCAGTTTCGACCATCGAACAATGCGACGGTGAATCCGTCAGCCCCCTCGAAGTTCAGAAATGGTCGATATGTTCCGCCAGTCTCCACCGACCACTCAAGCACACCACGCTCGGGCTGCTGTAGAACCACTGCAAAAATTCCGGATGCCAAATCTCCAAACAATTGGTCCAAGCGAATCTCGGACTCTTGATCTTCCATGGCATCAATCGCATAAAACTGCTTCGGCAACTCCAATGGTGTTCCAGAGGCTACGATCTGGACACCGATCGCAGAACGGGGAACAGGACCTGTCGATAAATCAACATGGATTGGTGCCGCTTCGCTCACCGACCGAACAACCAAACCACCCGTCGATGGTGCGACCAGAACGCGGCCATCGCTGGAAATCGTAATCTTTCCAAAATCTGTGGTATTGGCCCCAATCTCCACGGATGTCATCGCCTGCCCCGCTCGCGGATCCCAAGCCCTCAGGCTGCTGGAATTCGCGGAATCCCCCGTATACAAAATCGAGGCTACTGGGTCAAAAAGGATCGGCGATGTAGCCGACGCGAATACGTGCCGGGATGCTAATCCATTTATCGTATCGACGACATGAACGCCTGCGCTAGTGTCCACGAAAATGGCATCGCCACTGGCTGAAGTCATCCACGAGACGACATGACCAGCGAAAATTCGCTCCGCTTCCAATTGAGCGACATCGCCATCAATGCGATGTACCGACAGCCTGGTCCCGCTGTCCAATCGCTCCTGCAGCACGACTCGATCACTACCCAAGGATCGGATTAATTCAAAATCCCCCCCCTTCGATATCTCGATCACGGATCCAAACTCAGTGCCAGCCTGATTTAGTCGAACCAGACCATCGAGCGCATCCCAAGCGACAAATCCACCACCCAACGATTCCAAGAACTCGAAATGTGTTGCATCGATGGAACTCTTGGTTAGATCGCCACCAACCAAACGATACAACTCTCGCTCCGACGTATCGGAATCGATCAAAAGCCAACCATCGTTGCCTGAAAAAGCCGAATCGATGAGATGACCAGGTATCGCTACCCCCTCACCAATCAAACGACCATCGGCAGCAAATCTCTGAAGCTGATTGCCGCTTCGTCCCAAAAACTCGTCGCCACCGAATGTGTAAAGAATCTCATCAACAGCAACTCCTGTTATCAACGATTCAGTCGTCGATGGTCGCACCGGTGATGTTTGCACCAAGCCATTACCCGGCCCACTCCCCGCTCCGAGCAATCGAACCTCAACCTGCGATGCGGGCAAACCGCTGAACGATGCAACCCCCGCACTATTGGTAATCGAAATAGGCTCATTGCGATCATGCGAACCATTGCGATTCAGATCCACATACACAACCTTTTTCGCCAACCCCAATTCCATCGGTGAATTTTGGTCCCTGGAACCATCGGCGTCTGAATACACCAATACGTCTAAGCCAGCAAGCAATCGTCGCGATTCGAGAACGTCAAATCGCAAAGATCGCTGACAAATCTGATGTTGTTGATCTGGGAATCTACCTGAGAGGTTTTTTCGCGAGAACGAAACTCTACGAAATGGAGACATATAGACGCCTAAGTAGGTGTACCCAATCGGGTACCGAACATTTTAAGGAACGTGCCGTACTCGCGCCCGTTAGAACTCGATGTACCGTGTGGTGTTCCATAAATGTATCCAATTCTTCCCCCGCCGTGTGAGTGGTCTTTTCCAAAAAACGAAAAAAACTACCCTCGCCCCCCTTCGCAACACGTTTCACATATCCGGTGACATTGCTGGCAATGAAATTTGGCCCGGATCTCGATTAATTCACCCCCACAAACGGGGCAACTACCACCGCTGCAAGCCATGGTGGCCGAAACTGGCCGCAAATTGGCTTTGAGTTGCCGTAAAGAATGGTTTTTTGCATTCTCGTGACTCGCGTTCGACTTTTCCAATTGCCACCTCCCATCTAGCTGAATCAGTATTTCCGATACCTAAGATACCAAAGCAAACAGACCAACGTTTTCGCATCGATGATCTGCCTATCCCGAAGCATTCGATCGACCTCCGACCAGCTTACGACTCGATTCTCCATCTGCTCGCCGACTTCTCTGGCGGTGTCGCCTAGGCGGAGTTGTGATGCGACGTAGAAATGCATCTTCTCATCCAAAATCCCGGGTGACATGTTAAAGGAGTGGACATGATCCATCTGGCCGGCATCGTATCCGGTCTCTTCCTTTAACTCCAGAAACGCAACCTCGCGCGGCGGTAAATTCTTATCCAGCGTCCCTGCCGGCAATTCTAAATTCCATTGGTTGATCGCTGCTCGATAAGTGTGTATCAAGCAGACATGGTCTTCGTCGACCACAGGCAAAATGACAACCGCTCCCGGATGCCGCACGACGTTACGTACGAGTTCCGTTCCATCCGGTAACTGTTCATACACCTCTTCCACAGCAAATCGTTTTGCCTGATAAAGCTTTTTTGGCTTCTTCATTTATCCTCTCAATAGGAATAACTTGGCTTTTGCCCGACGAGCTCCGCCACCGTTTCAAAATACTTGGGGAAAGTCTTCGATGTGCAACGCGGATCTCGAATGAAGACATTGGGTACCATGACCCCTAGCATCCCGATCCCCATTGCCATGCGATGGTCTCGATACGTGTCGATGTAAATGGGTTCTCGCGACGGATTCAAAAGCTCACTCAATCGCTCAACAGGATAAATGGTTAGTCCGTCATCGTGCTCATCTATCCGAGCCCCAAACTTTCTTAGCTCGCGAGCTAAATCGCTGATTCGGTCGGTCTCTTTATGTCGATTGTGCGCGACGCCCCGCACTCGGGTTGGCCCGTTAGCAAACAATGCGAGGGGTGCTAACGTTTGTACGGTATCGCTGATGCTGTTCATGTCCACATCGACACCACGCAACGGGCCTCCCGTTAACTCGATGTATCCTGCCTCGCTTTTGATTCGACATCCCATTTGCTCCAACACTTTGACGAAATGAACGTCCCCCTGCAACGAGTTGAAATCCAATCCCTCGACTCGAATCACCCCACGCGTCATGGCTGCGATACCAAAAAAATAACTGGCGGCTGACGCATCAGGTTCTATCCGGTACTGACGACCTCGATAAACGGCCGGTGCCGGAATCGTAAAAACACAATCGTCTTCTTCGACAAGCACTCCAAAATCTCGCATGATGGCAACGGTCATGTCGACGTAGGGACGCGAGACCAACTCACCGACGACCTTGATGCGTACGTTCGATAGTGCATACGGAGCCGCCATCAAAAGCCCGCTCAGAAATTGACTCGATACGTTTCCCGCAACCGATGTTTCTCCCCCCTGCAAACGGCAACCCTCAATCTTCACCGGGGGACAATCGTTGCGAACTGCATTCGTGCTGACGACATTCGCTCCCAAAGCCGCTAAACCACTCAACAAATCTCCTATCGGACGCTCTCGCATCCGTGGCACACCATCGAGAAGATAACGCCCACGCATGGTTGCGAGTGCCGCAGTCAAAAAACGAATGGATGTTCCACTGTTGGCAACAAAGAGCTCCGCCTCGTGCCGCCCTGGTACTCCCGCACATCCCGTTATCTCGACTCTCTCTAACTCCCTATCCCAATTCAACTTCAACCCTAACGCTTGCCAAGCATGAATCATGACCTCGGTGTCTTCACTCTCTAAAACACCAGACAACACCGAAGCCCCCTCGGCCATCGCAGCACAGATTAACGCCCGATTTGTTAAACTCTTTGAACCGGGCACTCTCACCGTACCGCTAACGGGCATACTGACAGGCGATAGGCTAACTAAACTAGGAACCTTAATTGCGTCTTCCAATTTCACTTTGCTATCTTCCATAACGAAGAGACGCTACGTACGTACATCGCATTCCCGGCAATCGCAGGTGTACCGAGCACATCTTCCCCCAACTCGTTGAGCGACAATCGAACTCCTTCGCTGTCTCCTAATTGTGTTACCGAACACTTACCATCCATCGCGAATAAATACATTCGATCTTGTGCAACAATCGGGCTCGACCAAACACTCCCTTCTGCGACTCTCGCTTGCCACTTGACCTCGCCTGTGTAGATGTCTCCCGAATAGACAGCCGGCCCTTTGATCGTGTAGATCCGATCTTTCAGCACCAGCGGTGACGAGGAATCAATCCCGATGCGACTCGATTTCCATAGTTCACTCGGTTCTCCCGAACTCGACAAATCATAAGCCACCAAACCCCGCGACGGTACGTAAAGACGATTCTCGAACGCCAAGCTTGACGGTACAGTACTGCACGAGATGTCTTTCATCCAAATCGACTCACCTGTCTTGGGATCGAGACCGACTAAGTCACTGCCGGAATGAATGACCACGACCGATTTCCCCTCGGAATTCTTATAAGAAATCGGAGAGGACCAGTTCGATTTTCTCGGGCGATCTTTCTTCCAAAGCAGCGTTCCATTCTCCGCATTGATGCCAGCCACAAAAGACTCTCCTTGGCATTCAATCTGAACGATACACACTCCCTCGATCACGATCGGCGAAGAACTCATCCCCGTATCGTTAAACGCCTTTACAAAATCACTTGTCAAAGAACGATACCAAATCAAATTCCCTTCGAGATCAACACACGCGAGATCATTCGAACTGTAAAACGTGTAAACTCTCGAACCATCAGAAGTGGGGGTCGGAGCAGCGTTGGCACTGGTGGGATGACAGTAAGGTCGCCCCCTGGCTACGAACTCTTGGACCCAATTTTGTCCTCCTGACTCGACATCGTAACTGTGCAATCGAACGCGACGCTCATCCATCCCGACGCTGGAGGTCGTGATGACCTGATTCCCAACCACAATCGCTCCCCCTACACTGCGGCCGGGAATACTCACCTTCCAAGCAACATTCTTGCCCGTCGCTCCATCAAACTCGATCGGTAGATCTGCATTGAGCTCCACTGCGTTCGACGAGACTCCTCGAAACTGCGGCCAGTCTGCCCTCGCAACCGCAGATATCCCTAAGTTCGTGGCCAGCACCAGAAACCCGCTCATAACAGAGCCCCAGCGTGCGAACATTGACTCTAGGCGAAGTGCTGTTTTCATGGGGTTCCTACCTGTTCTATGCGTGCTGTACGTGCCATGCGTGCTATCGTGATTCGATTTGTTGCTATTCATCGTGATGGACTTCTGTAAGAGTTACTTGGCTGTGATAGCCAATCCCGTGCTATCCGAAATGCGGATTTGAAACTGGTAATCCTGAGCCCAGCCCTCTTTTTGCTCGTTCTGACAAATCTTGATCAAGATGCGATTCGTCCCCTTTACCAACACAATCGGCTCGATGTATTGATCGATTTGCATGGAGGAATGATAAACCTCATTGGACATGACCAACTCTCCGTTTACCCACACTCGATTGCCATTGATGCAGCCCATGCGAATCTCGGCAGGCCCTGCTATCGGTGATTCGAATTCGGTCACTCCGTAAACGATGCAACCTTTCTCTTTGTTGTAAAGACTAGCCAGATCAACCAACCCTTCCTTGTGGGACGTGGTGTGGTCGATCCATTTCACCTCCCCCGCTTTGCCTTCATAAACAGGTGCTCGACTCCCTTTCTGCCAGTCTCCTTCTACAGGAAACGCTTTTTCAAAGTTATGTCCGCCGACATGATCAAAGGGACCGATCAGCTTCCACTCGGAAAGAAAACCAAAGTGCTCTCGCTGGTCAATCACCACCCCTGCTTTATCAAGCCGATTGATGATTTCCACAATTTGGCTCGGATGCCTGGCCGACGACAACAAGGTCTTCAATCGATCTGCTTCCGGGGTCGACTCTAACACTTGCTGAACCGCCGCATACCGCAACTCGGGACTGGGGTCATCCAAGAACCCCGGCAACAGCTTCATCCGCAAATCCGTGTCAGCCTCTGTTAACCATGAAAAGACGGTGTAACGGGCCTCGGGATCATTCGACGTATCAGCCAGAAAGCTTCCTAATTCGGATTGGACGGCTCCCTTTTCCTTGAGATACCTCTTATTGGCAATTCCCAGCAGCCAGTTTTTCCCTACAGGCTTCGCCCCCTTCATGGCGTGCAAAAAGTCCATCAACTTACAATCCGATGCATCGCGCAGTCTCGCAGCAGCCGAAGCACCCTTGACCATGGACTCATCACCAGCCTCGAGCGATCTGAGGGCTTGGATATCTTGATTTACCCCTGCATTCCGATCTACAGGATTGCCCTCTGCAATACCGGCATAACATGCCATGGACAGCATCGCCGCGATACAAACCGTTATTCGCATTATCAACTCACTATAATGGGTAGCCGGGAAAGGCCAGCTAGGCATGAACATCCAGAAATGGCCCGCCATGAAGGCCTGGCGAACTCATGGGAATGGTCATGCTGCGGCCAACATGCGGCCTGCATTATAGCGACTCCGCGAAAAACCGTCGCGGATCAACTCGAACTATCCGCAGACTTCTTGGCACGCGGATGTGCCTTGATATACGCTTTCTTAATATTCGCCGTGCTGACATGCGTGTAAATCTGCGTCGTTGCCAAACTCTTGTGACCCAACATCTCCTGAACACTTCGGATATCTGCCCCTCGGTCCAGCAGATGAGTCGCAAAACTATGACGTAACGTATGAGGCGTTGTCCGCGTGTCTAGTCCGCACTGGAGTATGTACTTCTCCAACATTCGCCCTACGCTGCGAGTGGTAAGCCTCTGACCAAACTTGTTGGTGAAAGTCGGCTGATCTTTCTGCGGTTGCGTTTCCTTTCGAATTCGAGCCGGGAAATAAGCACGCAACGCTCTTATCGCGTATCGCCCCAACGATCCTAGCCGCTCTTTCCGCCCCTTACCTCGTATTCGAACCACTCCTTCGGCAAAATCGATGTCCCGATCATTCATGCCGACGACTTCGCTTACCCGCAACCCCGCACTATACATGACCTCCAAGATTGCTTTATCCCTCAATCCTGCCGCTTCGCTCAACTTCGGTGCATCTAGTAGTTTATCGACTTCGTCTGCGGTTAGAAAATGAGGCAAACTGCGTTGGCCTCGGGGATTGCGAAGCGGTTGAGCGGGATTGTTCTCAGCAAATCCTTGTCGAATGGCGAACTTAAAAAAACTCCTCAGCGATGCCAACTTTCGCGATATGCTGGTTCTGGCATAACCAGCCTCGTGCAACGCGGCGACATACCCACGCAAATCTGTTGGTGTCACCTCGCGAGGCATCAATTTGGTCGACTTTTCATCCGTCAAATAATCGGCCATGTCCATCAAATCCTCTCGATACGACTTGATGGTGAGATCCGATGCATTGCGTTCGACATCTAGAAAACGCAAAAATTGGGCAATCTCGGAATGCATGGGGACTTCCTTGTAACAAAATTCATGAACTTACCTACCAGTCTAACACGCTGTTATCGTTCGAGATACAAAACCTGACTTTCTCTCCCTCTTTTGCTCACCCCCCAACCAAACCCAATAAACAACAAACCATTTCTGATCTGCTTTTGCTATCTATCGCACAGGCCCCTATCAGCCTCACCAATGGACCGCATTCTGACTTTTATATCTGAATGGACTGTACCACCTTTTCCGATAAGACCATACGCGACTGCCTGCATACCATACTCGAATTGATAGCTAAACAATGCTGAATAAGTTTAGTCGAATCGCACGAAGGACTGCTTTATCAACTTTGGTTGCCTCCTGCCTGGCAATCAACACCGACGGTATGACTCAGGAACCTTTCTTCCTAATCCCCAGCGATACTGGCGGAAAATCTGCGGCCTCTGAGCCCAACAAGAAAAACGAAACCGCGCCGAAAGCTGATCGCCCCAAACAAAAAACACCCAGCATTCCCTTCGAAAGAGCCCGAGACACCAACGCTGACTCGCCCCCTGTTAAAAAGAGTTCTCTGACACTCGAAGAGCCTCCTCGACTGAAATCATTCCCTGCCGCGCCCGCGAAAAACAGCGTCATCGAGGATGATGGTGTGTTGATGCTCGGAAAAGTCGAAGAGCCCGCCGTCGGCTCACTTCGAAACAATCCTAAGTCCATTGCGCCCATCAATGACCAACTGCCCGTCGTACGCCATAGCCCGCAAGTTCGCGAGGCGGCGAATGCCCAAGTAGGTAGACCTGACGATGCTCCCATCGATCCTCTCGATGCGATTCCAAGCCTCACGCTGTCCTGGCAACTCGCCAACGCTTCGAGCTTTCCGTTTTCCCCGATCCACCTTTGGCAAGGTATCCGACGCGACCCGTCACCTCCATTAATCCCAACCGAAAATTCAACCAAGCCCCTTGCCGATTCCACCACCGAATCAATCCATCTCGATCACGACACCGAAGCCCTAGCCGACGATCAATCAGCCAACGCAACCAGCGCCGACGCTGAGTCCGATGAAATGGATTCCGATGATAGGGAGTCCAATAACGGGGAGTCCAGTGATGGCGAATCCAGTGATGCGGCGACAGCCGGTGTGAAACCCCGACGCAGCATACGAATCCCGTTCGGTGACGAAGATACAACCAACACAGACGAACTCCTCGGGCCTCCGGCTTCCAAAGCTACTCCTCAATCGACTCTTGCCGAGTTAGAAGAACAAAAAGGCCAGGAAGCTCCCATTATCGATGCCAAATCTCTCGATCGTGCGAAAGATGAACAAGGTGCCGATGCGCTCCAGGCCGCAAAACCAGCCACGCCTCCCAAACGAATCATCAAGATTGATGACCCTCAATCGAGCGGCCAAGTTGTACCGGCCAAACCAACGGATGCACCGGCGATTTTAAACGCCGCCGACGCGCTGCGATTACGCCGCGCTCAAGCCTGCTTGGATCACTATCTGAACTTTCCTGAGTCAACCTCGGTTCGATCTCCTTGGGCAGTGATGCATGCGTTGCTACCCTTTGGTGGTGATTACGAAATGATCCATGGTAACCAACGAGTCAACGCGATTGGCTGGATGTGCCACAACGGAACGTGCAGAACACAACGCATTTTCACTCCCTCGCGAAACGGATTCGTTCCTAACATCGGAGGCGGTGTCCAAGGTCACGCTGGCCAGTTTATGGCAATCCTCGCTCAGTGCGGAGTTCCGCTTGACTACCCGATTCAAGTCGGAAATAAAAAATACAAAGTCGAAGACTTGGTCCGCTACGAAATGGCAACTTGCCGAGAAAAAAGTGAATTGACTTTTAAGTTGATTGGCCTCTCGTACTACCTGGACTCTAACAAGCAATGGAAATCCAACGAT
The DNA here is from genome assembly GCA_025459355.1 of Pirellula sp. Classification (GTDB taxonomy): domain Bacteria; phylum Planctomycetota; class Planctomycetia; order Pirellulales; family Pirellulaceae; genus JBKCUI01. The sequence goes on along the minus strand of JALOQS010000072.1, from coordinate 1,827 downwards.
GGCAAGCTCTGGAGCATTCCCAAGCTGATATCCGAGGAACTTGCCCAACCCATTAAAGGAGCCGCTTGCGGTGGCACCCATCGATTGATGGGATACACATTTGCGGTTAAGCAACGCTCAATCCAAGGCTTGCCAATCGACGGTCAATTTGCGAGAGCCGACAAATTCATCAAAGATTACGTCGAATACGCGTGGAAGTTGCAAAATCCGGATGGCAGCTTCAGCACATCTTGGCTGGAGGGGCGAGGTGATGAACCGAACGAAGAACGCAAAGTTCAAACCACTGGTCACATTTTGGAATGGCTTCTGTTTACGATCCCAGACTCCGAATTGAATACACCGAAAGTCCAGAAGAGCGTCGATTTCCTTTTGACGAAAATCTACGACAAGAAAGAATACAAATGGCCCATCGGTCCACGCGGCCACGCCACTCGTGCGGTATCTCTTTATCTAAACCGTTACGACGAGATCAAAATGTCGAAGCCAGAGTTGTTGCGAGCCGACACCAAGACCGCATCGCCGCGAAACTCCGAGCCATTTAATCGCCGCTAAGCGAGCAGACTTTTCGCTCAACTCAATTTAATCATTAGGGTAGTGGACGAGGCAACGAGTCCCGACCATAACTGGATGGACCCAAACAAGACAGCTTGGATGGGCAGAGAGATTTGTTATTTTGATCTCTCGCCCTTCTCAGAGTCCATGGAATGGTAGCGCAACTCAGCCTGGTGGAATGCATGGCGTCTGTCGAAGATCCACGTGCGGATCGAACTAAGGCCCACGAACTAGTTTAAATGCTGGTTCTGTCGGTCCTGGCCGTTTTGTGCAACCAGGAGCGTTCCGGAGAATCCTGTCGATTCGAAGTTACGAACCCAATGACCGATTCCCGTGGCTTTTACGCTTTAAGGATAATCGGCGTCTTCGTCAATCTGATTGTCGAAACAAACGGTGGCTCTGATGAGTTCGATTTCAAACCCAACGTTTTGGCTGCTCAACGTTGCGATCCAGCGCGCTACGCGAGTGCTTTTTCAAAAAGCGCCAAGAGTCGAGCCCATGCTCGTTCGGATTGTTCTTTATCATAAACCTTAGTGTCCGGTGGGCACCAACCATGGCCAGCTGGATAGACCTCGATTTCGGCCGACAGCTTGGCTTGCTCGAACGACGCCTTTAAGACATTTTTAGAGTCTGGATCGCGTTGGTCGTCGTTCTCGGCAATCGCGATGAGGAAACTAGCTTTCATCGTTGGAATCAAGAGGTGTGGGCTATCGTCGTTCGGTGTCACCAAACCTCCGCCGTGAAAAGAGCCTCCAGCACCAATTCGGTTCGGTACCGCCGCTGCAGTTCTCAAGACAATCGGTCCTCCCATGCAATACCCTATAGTCCCGATCTTGCGCTTTGTATCGGTCTGTGGCTGTGCGTCCAGCCACTCGACAAAGGCTTTTGCATCGGTCATATGGGTCTTGGCATTAAGGGCTTGGGCGAGCGGGCGGACATCTTGTATGGAGGCACTACTCGCATCCGTCGAGACTACCGGTGCCTTTTTGTTGCGATAGAATTGATTCACGACGAGAACACTGTAGCCCGATTCCGCAAGACGCTTCCCCATCGTGCGAAATGCCGGCCGCAACCCAAAGATGTCAGGCCAGACAATCACGGCTGCATGAGCTCCCGATTTCGGAGTCACAAAGTAGGCATCGCAAACACCATCCGGAGTTTTGATTTCAACTTCGCTTTCCGCGACATCCGCAGCGAACGCTGGTCTCGGTAACAAAAATGCCGCCCCTGCCGCAGAAATCATGATCCCCACGTCGCGCCGAGAATACTTCTTAA
>JALOQS010000317.1 GCA_025459355.1 Pirellula sp. | reverse complement strand
TGACTGGAACGAAGAAACGGTAAAACAAATTCTTCTGCGGTCTTGGGACAGCTTGGAGAACGGTGGAATGATGTTGGTTCACGATACCTTTTTGAATGATAGTAAAACTGGCCCGCTTCATGTGGCGGAGTATTCCATTCTTCTGATGCACGTCACGCAAGGGCGTTGTTACTCAGAGCGAGAGATTACCGATTGGGCCTCGGAAATTGGCTTCGTTTTTAACCAGAGAGTTGAATCGGGGGCTATGAGGAGTGCTTTGATCTTTCGAAAAGGGACTTCGCGCGCGAGATAGGTCAACGACTCGTTTCATGCAAATATCCACGCGATACGCCAGAAGGCAAACGACTAAGCTAGTGAGTTATCCTTGTGGGTCCAGGTACAGTCCATGCTGACGAATGTAGGCTTCTACAGAGGCGGGGACTTGATAGCGAATCGAACGCTCCTCGCGACATCGCAGTCTCAGATCGGAGGAACTGATTTGCAATATGGGGGCAGGAATGGCGCAGCCTGCCGCTCGGTCCTTTAATGAGGACGGGAGTAACGATTGCGTTTCGCTCCAGTCTAAATCCTGGATGACGCCATTGTTATCCGGTCTTACCATGACACCCAACCGACACAGTTCTAGCAATTGAGACGGAGACTTCCATTTTTTGAAGTCGGCCAAACTATCGGCTCCCATGAGCAACCAAAACTCTGCCTCCGGGAATTCTGTTTTCATGGCAGTGAGCGTATCGATGGTATAGCTGATGCCTCCACGATCTAGTTCTCGTGTGTCGATCGCGAAGTGAGAATTGCCGTTTATTGCCAATCGCACCATTTCTACGCGATGCTTATCATCGATAGGCAACCTATCTTGCTTCAGTGGCGAAATCTTGGCCGGTACGAACCGCACTTGGTCCAGTCCCAATTGTTCTCGCGCACATTCGGCCAGTATCAGGTGTGCATTATGGATCGGGTCGAACGAGCCTCCAAAAATTCCAATCTTCATTGAATAACACTCCGTTGCACCGATGCGAACCTATCGGCATGATTGATTACGATTTTGCAAGCCATGCTTTCATCTCACTTAATGAGCGGGTGTTTAGAACCATGGCGGGACGAACACCTGCCCTGCGAGCTTGCAAGATGCCGTATTTCATCAGATCTAAATTTGAGATGGAGTGGGCATCGGTATTGATGGCAATTTGGATACCCATCTTTATGGCAGCCATGGTATGGATGTCACTCAAATCGAGTCGGTAAGGATTTGCGTTAAGCTCCAGAATCTTGTTGTATTCTTTAGCCGCTTCCATCACCGCTTTCATGTCGACATCGTAGGGTTCACGTCTTGAGAGTAGTCGACCAGTCGGATGTGAGATCGCGTGCACGTTGGGATTATGAATCGCATTTAAAATGCGTTGTGTAATCTGTTCGCGAGGTTGTTTCTGGCCATAGTGAATACTAGCGGTAACCCAGTCCGCGCGAGCGAGGCACTCGTCGCTGATGTCCAAGTCACCGTTTTCCAGGATGTCGCATTCGATTCCTTTAAAAACCCAGCACGGCGAGTTTGCATCGCTATTAAACTGATCGATCTCGCTCCACTGTTTCAACAGTCGCGTTTCATCAAGTCCTCGAGCCATGCTAACTCGTTTGGAGTGATCGGTAATGGCGATGTATTCGAGACCGCGCGCGGCAGCGGCTGCCGCCATTTCCTGAATGGTATTTTCACCATCGGTTGCGGTGGTGTGCATGTGAAGATCGCCGCGAATATCAGCAAGCTCAATCAAATCCTCGATCCATTCCTGCGCGTTAGGCAGAAACTCGATTCTGTCTTCGCGGAGTTCGGGTGGCACCCATGGCAAACCGAGCAGATGGTAGATCTCCTCCTCGTTCATTCCTGCGATTGGTTGCGTTTCGTCCTCTACTTTGTAGACGCCGTATTCGTTGATCTTGAGCCCTTGGGCTTTGGCGAGACCTCTTAGGTGTACGTTGTGCTCTTTGCTGCCAGTAAAGTATTGCAGCGCAGCTCCCCAGCTTGATTCCTCAACCACTCGCAAATCGACTTGAAAGGAATCAGTCACTCGAACGCTCATTTTGGTATCGCCCCGTTGGATGATTTCCATAATCATCGGGAGCTTGGAAAAATGATCCATCACTTCGTTAGGGTTCGAGCTCGTGACCAACAAGTCCAGGTCACCAACGGTTTCTTTACCGCGTCGGTAGCTACCTGCGAATTCCATCTTTTGGATTGCACCGCAGCTTTGCATATAGGTTTTAATACGTGTTACGAGCACGTCAGCGCGATCCATGAGGAGTCGTTGCGTCGCTTTTTCTGCGATCTCCATATTTTGAAGAATGGCAGCCTGCGTTTTTTCGCCAAATCCTTTTAGGTTTGCGACAAGTCCCGATTCACATGCGGTTCGTAGGGTTGCCAAGTCTTTAATGGAGAGCTCGGCGTAAAGCTTCATGGCCTTTTTGGCCCCAACGCCCGGGATGGTCATGATGTCCCGAAGAGAGGGAGGGACTTTTTCGCGGAGGGCTTCCAGTTGTGGCAAGCCACCTGTTTTGACAAGGACCGCTGTTTTTTCTGCGAGCGTCGAACCGATGCCATCGATGGATGTTAGATCTTTTCCATCGAGTACCCACTGCGCGATCGACTCACTCTCTTCGGCAATCGCGTGGGAGCCGTTTCGGTAAGCGCGAATACGAAAAGCGTTTTCGCCGGACAACTCCAACAAATCAGCCATCTCTTCGAAAGCGGCTGCAATCTCAGCGTTTGTAATCACGATTTGGTCAACAAGCTCTTTTTGCAAAGAGCTCCCTACGAGTAATCTCCGTAAACAGCAGCAATTGCTTAGGGCCCTAGGTTGCTCAGAATCAAATCCTACTTAGGTGGATTCTTGGCTTGTGCCCGTAGAGATTGTAGCCACTTATAAAGGTCTGACGGCCAGGGCATTCGAAACTTGAGCACCTCGCCCCCCACAGGATGACGAAATTCAAGCGTTGCAGAATGGAGTGCTTGTCGTGGAGCGCCGCTCGTATCCGCAATCCGCTCACCTCCCGGTAGTTTGCAGTAAATGGGATCACCGCAAAGGGGAAAGCCTGCTTCCGCCAGATGAATTCGAATTTGGTGGGTGCGGCCCGTTTCGAGTTGGCACTCCACAAGCGAATAGTCGCCGATGGATTCAATTGGTTTGATGTGAGTAATGGCGCGTTGTTCCGTTCGATCCTCTTCTTCCGTTCTCTTGCTACCTCGCACACCATCGCCGCGATCGCGAACCAAAATGTTGTCGAATGTTTGTGCCTCCGGGTGCCCTTTAACAACCGCATGGTATTTGCGGACGACCTCATGTTTTCGAAACATGCGACCGAGCGATTCGGCTATGGTTGGAGTTCGAGCGAAAATCATGAGGCCGCTCGTATCGCGATCAAGACGGTGAACTGCGATGACAGAATAACGTTTGATCCGATGTTCATATTGCCGAATCGTCTCATGATTCTTGCGTTGCATCGGCTCTCGCCGGTTGCTAGTGGCTGGCTTTTTGATGAACGATTGAAAGTGGAGCACCAATGCCTCGGGCAAAAGCTCTTCCAAAGTGGGTTGCAACTGACGGCGAGCCTTGGAGAGTAACCGTTCCTCAAAGTGGCGGGTCGAAGTAATGCCAGGTGGCTTTTCCACGACCACCAGAAAGTCATCGACGTGGACGATTTTGATCGCGGTGGGTTCGACCGGTTTGGGCAAGGATTCTCGCCAAACCTTGATCACATCTTTCATCGTCAATTTTCGGGCAGCATCCAAGCATAGGTTGCCATTGATCTGAACTTTGCGTTTCAAGATGGCTGATCGCACGTCTCCCCACGACCGACCGGATAATCGATCTTTGAGAACGTTGGATAGAGTTCGTCCAACGTCCTCTTCGGTGGGGTGAATCAACAAGAATTTTTCGGATTCTTTCATCTAAGTTTTGTTGCCAGTTGTGGTAGTCGCTGCCCGTAAAGCTTGCTCGTTTTATCACGAAACGCCGGGCTGCCCTAAGAAATGTTGTCAAAACGCTTCAAAAAACAAGCACGCGATACATGAATCGAGAGTCCCCTACTATTCTAATCACCGGAACGAATAGTTCGAGTCTCCATGAGTGCTTGTCACTAAGGGGTTGTAAAACTACCATTAGAGCTTCGTTTCGTGTCAGAACCTTTCCTTCCACGCGTCTTTGACGCAGGTTGTCCATCGATGAAACAC
>JALOQS010000316.1 GCA_025459355.1 Pirellula sp. | reverse complement strand
GATCACAAAACTCAAACGGCTGCTCACGAAAGTCGTCCCGCCAGAATACAGGACTGCTGCATGATTCGAATCAAAATAGCGCAACTTCAAAACTAGCGCTCAGGGCCGGAGATGAATCGCGCGAGTTAGTGAGTTGTGCTGACTGGTGAGCGGTTAGCGCAGGGCGATGCCATTCGTTTAACCGCACGCCCAGCGGGCTGCGCTGGCGCTCAGGGCCGGGGATGAATCGCGCGAGTAAGTGAGTTGTGCTGACTTGTGAGCGGTTAGCGCAGGGCGATGCCATTCGTTTAACCGCACGCCCAGCGGGCTGCGCTGGCGCTCAGGGCCGGGGACGATCGCGCGAGTTAGTGAGTTGTGCTGACTGGTGAGCGGTTAACGCAGGGCGATGCCCGTGCGGTTAAACGATGACGGGCTGCGCTGGCGCTCAGGGCCGGGGACGATCGCGCGAGTAAGTGAGTTGTGCTGACTAGTGAACGCTCAACGCAGGGCGATGCCCATGCGGTTAAACGACGATGGGCGATGTCCACTTGGTTAAACGAAATCCGGGCTGCTTTGATATTCCGCGCTGGTGATCATGCTGCCAACTTACTATTATTTGCCGTATCAACTATCAGGGCAAACTGGCCTACTAGAATCGGGATCTCCATTTCATGGCAGAAGATGTCTCAAGAATTAACGAACTTCGGCGTACCCTGACTGCTGTTGAGCCATCCGCATTTCTCGTGGAGGAACGCGTCGTTCGGCGAGTCATTCGTGATCGTCACGGCTTAGCCAACCTCGCTCTAGAACTGCCTCATACCGAGAGCCAAGTTGTCAGTGCAGATGACATCCGAAGACTGACCCACCCCGATGAGTTAGGCTTGACCACCTTTACAGATCTACCTAATCCATGCCTCTTAATCTGCGAACCGCACAAAGGCCAATTGGACCATTGGCCGCTGCAAGAGCTCAAGCTTAAGGTTTGGCGTCAATTGTTTCACGCTAGACTCGATCGCGAACTGCGAAACCATTTTCCTCCTGAAAATCGAGAGCTTCTTCGAAGCAACATAGCCGCGATTGGCCAAGTCGAATTTGATGAAGCCCATTACGTCCTGCGATCTGAACATAGATTGATGTCCCCCCACGCACGCGATGAGGTCTGGCGTGAGTTGGTTGCCATCTATTGCGAACTGCGTTGCTTCGAGCCCGATTTATTGCCTACATGGTTTCCGTCTCTACAAAGACTACCTCAAGCGGATAGGATACTGTCGCAAGGAATCGACGTGGACCAAATCTTTCGGGAAACGCGTCTCGAGGGAGCGCTGATTCCCGAGCTCAAGTCTCACTCGGAGAGCGACGAGGATCGGCTCAAAAGCACGCGTCGTAGTTGGTCGATGGGAATCGGAGTATCGCAATCCGATCGAAGCTATCTAAGTCTATTGCGATCACGCGATCGTTCCAATGAACGTGGCAATACCGTCTATGCGATCACTTGTGCCATTCGCGCATCGCAATGCGCTACGTCAGAAACGAAACGAGACTCGGCCGAAGCGAAGGCGCGTGAAGATGTCAGTCGACTGGTCGATCGACTTCGCGAGGCTATCGCGTTTGCCAAGCAAGATACCGACAATTGGCAAGCTGCTCTTTGGGCCTTGGCAGAGAATTCCGTGCACGGGTTTTGGAACAAAGAAAAACGTTTACTTTACGACTTACAAAAGGTTTGTCTGGATCACGAGCGACTTACGTACAAAGTCGACTTGGTGAAGTGGCTGGTAAGCCGCGGTAAACGGCCAATCAGGTACCCGCTGCGTAGTGTCCGCGAAGTCGCCATGGCAAAGCATCTTGCTAGCGCTGCTTCGAGACTATCTCTCGTGCGGCTAAGTGGATCCGAGCGCGATCGACTTACCGAGCTGATAGAACATGCGGCCCATTTATCGGAGTCGCAGATGCGAGAACGCATGCGACCCGTTATCAAACAATCGCTCCACAATGTGAATCTCCTCCCGAAGAGTATCCCTGAGCATGTTGCTTTCGACAAAGTCGTTGAGGAATCAATCGATTGCATTGTCGAACGAGGCTATTTGACAATGGGCTATCTTCGAGACGTTGTTAGCAAAAATGATCTCAAATTGCCTGATCTTAAAGACGTACGCGAAGTATGGCACGGAGACCAATTGCTACGTGTGGATGAACAGCTCGATCTAGCGTTGGATGGGGTTTATCGCCGAGGAGATTTTTATTTGAGATGGTTGCAAGTCGTCAGCTCTCTCTTTTTCGGGACGCGGCTCGGTAGGTTCGCAACTCTCTACCTTATCATCCCTTTCGGTGGTGCCGTGGTGATCGTGGAAGGTGCGATGCACGTCATTCATATGTTTCAGAAAGGTTCCAAGACGCAACGAGCAGACAACGAATCCGACACCGATTTGACATCGAGTCCTCAGAGTGATCCAGACAGCATCGCTAGTGACTCTTCCGGCTCTCTTTCGAATAAGGGTGAACCCATCGTAATGACGGGATCGCTTCAAGCCGATGACGATGCCGAGCAAAGGGAATCTGATCCGACAGGTTCGAATTTGAATTCGGAGGAAGCAACATCGATTGTTTCCGTTTCGCCTAAAACAACCGACCAAGCGGTCAATCAGATTCTAACGCGTCAAACAGATACACTTTGGTTAGTATTGTTGTTGGGCTTTTTGTTGATGGCACTGATTCATGTGCCCTCGTTTCGCAAGCTTTCGTTTGGACTTCTGGTGTCGTCGTGGAAGTTAGCAAAGCGTTTTCTATTCGAAGTACCTTTGCAGCTTTTCAAGTTACCCATCTTCATGAGCCTTTGGGAGGCATTACCACTGGTCTATTTTAGCGGATTCGTGCTCGTGCCAGGTGTTTTGTCTTTCGTTTTGGGACGATGGCTACCAATCCTCTTTGGAGGAAAGCCACTAGACTGGATTTGGGTTGGTGTACTTTTTATTGGTTCGAGCCTGCTGGTCAATTCTCGACTGGGACGAGATGTGCAGGAGCTAACGCGAGATTGGATTGTTCAGTCTGTACATCAGGTTCAATCAAGACTAGTTTTTGCCTTAATCGGATGGGTGGTAGATTTCTTTCGATTATTGCTGAACGTGTTGGAACGGGTTCTTTATGCAGTCGATGAATGGCTTCGTTTTCACAGCGATGAAAGTGCGATATCAATTGTCTTCAAAGCCATATTAGGAGTGATATGGTCCTTCGTGTCATTCTTAATTCGAATCTATGTCAACCTGTTGATTGAGCCGACGTTTCATCCGGTGAAACACTTTCCTGTCGTAACGGTCGCGCACAAGATCTTCTTGCCTGCATTGATCATGTTAGAAGGGCACATGGTCAACTTTCTTGGCCAATACATGGGAACACCGTTAGCCCGATCCATTACGTGGTTCAACATTTTCTTTTTGCCTGGATTTTTCGGTTTCGCGGTTTGGGAACTCAAAGAAAACTGGAGGCTCTATCTAGCCAATCGCAGGGATCGGTTGTTGCCCGTGCCCGTCGGAAGCCATGGGGAGACGATTGCTCGATTATTGCGACCTGGGCTTCATTCCGGAACGCTGCCCAAGTTGTTTCGCAAGCTACGCAAACTGGAGCATCAGAGCGCTTCGCTCGGTCGATTCACCAGTCGACGTGCCATTCGCGAAAAGCTCCATCATGTGGAGTCGGCTATCCAAGCGTTTGTGGAGCGCGAGCTCATATCGCTTCTTGAAAAATGCCCGGTTTGGCAGACCTTCCCGGTTAAATGTTCCCACGTAGAGGCGTTCTCCAATAGCTTTGTGGTCGAGTTCGAGTGCCCCAAGCTCGGTGCATCGGTACTTCAAATTCGCGTTCAAGAACAAAGCGGATGGATCGTTGCCTGTATTTCGCAGATTGGATGGTTGAAGTCGGCGAGTGATGAACAATGGAATTCCTTCTGCAATGCGGTCGAGGGGTTTTATCGAAAGAGTGGAATCGAACTGGTGCGAGAGCAAATCGAGAGAGCATTTACGAAACGATACCCTTACGACGTTGACTCGGTTGGGCTGTTGGTTTGGCCGTCCAAATCCTTTGATATAGAAATCGTTACCGACTTGATGGCTGAAGGAGATCTGAGACCAATGCCCGAAGCTCAGGCTGCTGAAGCTGGATTGCAACCGACCCCTCGTGAGCGAGTCATCTTCGAATCGACAAGCACTACTTGGTCAGACTGGGAAACCTTATGGAGCGAGCGAGATGGAATCTCGCAA
>JALOQS010000315.1 GCA_025459355.1 Pirellula sp. | reverse complement strand
TAGATTGTCGTGACTGTGTCGATTGCCATCTGCAATCGCGCCACCGAATACGATCATGGAATTGTGCAGAATCGAGTTGCCGTCCACGTCCTTCATGTCATTCAGCCGATTCAGGAATCGTGCCCATCGCTCTACATAAAACTTATCAATCGCCGCAACCTTGAGCGCTAAATCGTCTTTGAACTGGTTATGCGTCAAATGATGATGCCCCTCCGCAATGCCGATTTCCGGAAACACCCGATTGCTTCCATCGTAGGCTAAGAGCAACGTAGCGATGCGAGTCGTGTCCGTCTGGAACGATAACGCGAGAATATCGAACATGAGGTCGATATGATCACTAAAGGCCGCCGGTATGCCTGGAGGAGTATCCAAATCGGGATTCGGAACGTGACCAAATTGGTCTGCCGATTGAATTCGTTTTTCTATGTCGCGAACACCCCCTAGATATTCGTCCAGCTTTCTGCGATCCGAAGCACTTAGTTCGGATTGAATACGAGACGCATCCTCAATAACAAAGTCAAGAATCGATTTTTGCGTTTCATTTCGCAATGCGTAATTCTTAGTCCGCTCGTCTTTGGAACCAGCACCCCATAGTCGTTCGAATACCGATTTGGGATTGGACTCTGGTGTAACGGGCGTTGTCGGCGAACTCCATGCCAAGTTGTATTGATAGGCACACGCGTATCCCGAATCGCAGCCTCCTGAATTGCGGGCTGGTTCACAGCTAAACTCTAGCGATGAAAATCGCGTCACCTGCCCTAACGCTTGGGCTGCTCGTTGATCGATCGAAGTTCCCACAAAGATATCTTTGCCAGCTGTTTTCCTGGCTCTAGCTCCGGTGAGAAAGGTCGCGCTGGCGCGGGCATGATCTCCCGGTCCATCGGCTCCAGGTGTGGCATTCTCATGTTTAAGCCCCCCGATCACTTGAATTTCGGACTTAATGGACTCCAGAGGCTTCATCGTAGAGTTCAATTCGAAGCCGTTCTTATCACTCGTCGGGAACCAATGCTTTTGCTGGACTCCGTTGGGGATGGACATAAACGCCATCCGCAGTGGTGCACCCGTCGCTGTCGTCGCTGCGGAATGGCCCACACCCGAAGCAATAACATGGGACTGCACCGATTCCAAAGCGGGTAACGCCAACGCCACTCCAAGCCCCCGGAGCATCCTGCGACGACTCAATACATCCTTGCGAACGAAATACGAGTTGTTCTGTGAAAAAGTCATGGCGATATTCCTTATCGAGAGGTTAAGGTTTCTGGTTTTGCGATTCGTTGACGTTGAAAGGCGCTCGACTCGACGATGGATTGTAGCAGCACGTGAATCTGGCCATCATTTTGCTCCAATTTCGAAACGATGTCATCAATGATGTACTCGTCAGAGTAATCAAGACCTCGGCCTAGTGCGTAGACCAACATCTTTTGTGTTATGCATCGATAAAGATCCTGCCGACGATCATTAGCGATCACCTCACGCAATTCTCTGACGTCGCGGAATTCCTCACCGGTGACTAGCTTTCCAGCCGCATCGATTGGCTGTTCGGCTTCGACAGTTCGGTACATAGCTAGAGCATTGTAGTTTTCTAAGGCCAGGCCGAGAGGATCCATGCGAGCATGGCATGACGCACACAGCGAAGACTCGCGATGAACCGCCAGCAACTCGCGCAAGCTCGGTTCTCGCCCTCCAAATCGATCCGCTGCATCCTCTAGCTCAGGCACATTCGGTGGGGCTGGAGGTGTAGGAGTTCCGAGAAGGTTTTCCAAGACATAAAGCCCACGCTTAACAGGTGATGTTCTAGTGGGATTGGAGGTTATCAACAACATCGAACCATGCGTCAGCACGCCACCTCGCCAACTGTCAGCTGGTAATTCCACCTTGCGCATCTCGTCTCCTCGAACATCCGCCATGCCAGGAAAATCCTTGAGACCGTAGTAGTCGACCAGTTTTTGATTGAGAAACGTATACCCAGGATTAACGATCTCACGGATGCTGCGGTTTTCCTTGACGATATGCGAGAAGAGCATTTCGGTTTCTTGTCGCATCGAGGTCTTGAGCTTAGCATCAAGCAAGTCTCTCTTCGATACGAGCTCTTGGAATCGTTCGCGACGCGCCTTGGTTTCTGGATCTTCGGCATTACGCTCCGCTTCGGTACGGGGCCTCCGTCTTCCTGAAAACTTGGAACGCAGTTCTTCGAATTCCTTTCGGAGCCCCATAGCTGCTAACGCATCGATGGAGGTCTTTTCTACATCTCGGGTTCTGAGCCATTGTCCAACAAAGTTTGTTGTGAAGGCTTTGGACTTGGGATCGCGCAGCATCCGCTGAAACTGCGTAGCAAGGTTTGCTCGCAGTTCTCCGCGAGCCGCCATTCGAAACAACTCTTCATCGGGCATCGAAGACCAGAGAAAATAGGATAGACGCGAAGCTAGCGCGTATTCATCCACCCGTGCATAACGCGATGTGTCGCCATTCGAGGCTTCTAGTCCCTCTGTTTTGAACAAGAACCGTGATGATGCCAAAACGGGAACCATCGCCTGTGCAACGGCTTGTTCAAAGTTGTCGCCGGATGGATCCATCAATTTTTGTGCGATCGATACGAGCTTGTCTAGCGATTGCTGGTCAGGCGGACGTCGAAAAGCCTTGGTGGTAAACTCTTCGAGCACGCGCCTGGTGTAGGCACGCAAGGCTTCTGGATCGCTGGGAGGATCATCTTGCGGGAAGAAACGTCGATAATTTTGCGGAATCGTCCAAGCGGATCGATCTGCTGGCCCCTCTATGACTACGGAATCGATGCTGAGAAACGCTCCATAGTCCTTGTTGATTTCCGCGTTATCGGTGAGTGGTATCGATTTGAGGGAAAACTGGATCGAGTGTTCACCCGGTTGCCAGTTTTTTGGAAACTCAAGCCAATGTATTTTAGATTCGTCCCAACCATAGTTGCCGGTATGGACAACTTGATCATCAATCATGACTGTCAAATCGCCACGTTGCGGAGTGAACTCAAAGGTGCCGGACGTTCGTAACTTTATCTTGACGGTATAGTCACCCGCATTCTCAATCTTGACTTGGTGCTTACCGGAGCGATCCGCCTTGAGGTTCCAGCTTGAATTGTTTTCAAAGTCACGTCCCGAAAGATAGATTGCCGGAATTTGGCGGCGGACTTTGGGTACCGCTCGATCGACGATTTCGGTTGCGGCTGCAAGATATTTTTCCACTAGCATGGGCGATAAACTAAGGGCATCACCGATGTTGTCGAATCCGAATCCTGTGTCGTCGGGCGGGAAGACTACGTCAGCGTTAAAGTCTATGCCCATGAGGTCTCGAATCGTGTTGGCGTACTCGGTTCGATTGAGTCGCCGAATGGTGACTCGACCGGGATCGGGGTCGGCTGGATTGATTTGAAACACATCGAATTTGATCCACTTGGCCAATTCGACTCGCTCGTCGTCGGTTATCTCCGAACCGTTGTCAGGCGGTGGCATCGTTCCCGCCCGAACGTTGTTAAGAACTTTCCACCAAGCTTGCCGTTGCGGTTCGCCAAACTCTTGATTGACCAATTGCGTCAAGGAAAGTCCGCCTTCGGGGGAATCGTCGCCGTGGCAATCAAAGCACTCTCGTTTAAGAAGGGAATGCATTGAGAGGGTGCCAGCGTGGGCGTTTTGGCTGTTTTGGCTTGCCGTATTGCCAGTCGCTGAATCTTGCGACACGGACTGGGATGCGTTCCAAGATGCGAAGAGTGCGACGGCAATCGTTGCTACGTTCCTCAGGACTCGCTTCGCAGTGGAATGCGAAGCGTGCTCAAAACAGCGACGTTGCTCAATTTTGGTCATCATCCACCGTAGCTCCAAAGATTTGTTACCAGATGCCTGAGAAGGCAACTCCCTAGTTTAGCAATGGTGCCAAGGTTGCGGTATGCGAATCGCCCAAAACCCCCAGCGATGGTTTAGAAAGTCACCTAAAAGAGTGCGGCTGGGGCCAGTGACTGGGTGGATTGTTCGATCTACTGGGGGCCTGTTCGGGCTTGGAATTCGGAGCTTCTTGCCTTCAGTGCTAGCTGAAATCGATGCCCATACAGTTTGTTGAAAAAGTAACATTCGGACGAGTCGCGTGGACCAAAGCTCCGTCTCCCCCACGACGAGTCATTGCGACGCGTGATAATCATTTCATCTTTGGCACGTGTCAAAGCAACGTACAAGACGCGTCGCTCCTCTTCGATTTCGTCGGGACTGCCAAGAGACCGCGTGCTCGGGTAAGCCCCCGGCGATACATCAACAACGTAACAAACAGGAGCCTCGGTTCCCTTAGCGCTGTGAACGGTGATAATCGTAACACGGTCGTTAGAATCGGATTCCTCCAATTCACTGACATACACGGGATCAAGCATATACTCTTCGATAAACCCGAGGATTGTGGTGTGAGTCGACGCTAGTCTCTCTACCAATACGAAGTCTCGTTTACGTTTGTCCCATTCCTGAGTCTTAAACTTCTCTTCCAGCAATGGCGCTAGTCCCTTGATCGCTTTTTGAAAAGCCTTTTCGACATCGTTCTGATACTCATGAACGATTTGTACCAGCTCGCGCGTCGTGTTGCTGAGCTTGGTTTCGGATTGCAATAGATTGAGGCAAGACTCCATTTCAAGCCCGCCTGCCATCTTTTGAACAAGATTCGT
>JALOQS010000314.1 GCA_025459355.1 Pirellula sp. | reverse complement strand
CGTGAAGAATGGACGGAAGAATTAATTCGAGCACAGATCATTTTATCGCTTGAGAGCATCCAAGGGGCTGGCGGGGCCTTGAGCGGGTTGATTCAAGCGGGCCGAATCGCGTTGGTAGGAATGCTTAACGACGTGCGATCAGGAGCGATCGAAGTCATCGAATCAACCTTGCCTGATGAGACGCCAATCCACTAAAGCCAGCGGTTTGGTAGCTTAAGCTCGGTTCGCATCGATCGATTGGATGACATCTGACTCGGATACCCCTTTCACGACCGTCACGTGGCCGATCCTGTTCGGTAGAATCAATTGCAATTCCCCGTGTTCAGTTTTCTTGTCGGAACGCATGGCTGACAAAAGATCAATGGTCGGGATAGGCTCGTTAAGCACGACCGGTAACTTCAGACCTCGTAGTAAATCCGTTTGTCTGCGAAGATCTTCAGCCGTCCACATTCCAGCCTTCGCAGCTAGATGTCCCGCCATAGTCATGCCGATAGAAATCGCTTCTCCGTGCAAATAGGTTCCATACGCGGTAGTGGCCTCGATCGCGTGACCAAAGGTATGGCCGTAATTCAAGATGGCTCGGAGGCCAGTCGTTTCTCGTTCATCAGCTGAAACCACGGACGCTTTGAGTTCGCAGGATCGAGCAATGATCTTGTTCAAAGCATCCGCATCGCGATTCAAGATTCCGAAAGCATTGGATTCGAGATACGAAAAGAACTCAGCATCGAGAATCACGCCGTACTTTACGATCTCCGCTAAGCCGCTGTTGTATTCTCGTTCTGGTAGCGTATTGAGCAAACGAGTGTCGATGCAAACGGCATGCGGTTGCCAAAATGCACCGATGATATTTTTAGATGCGGGAAGATTGATGCCCGTCTTTCCTCCCACGCTGCTATCGACCATCGACAAAAGAGTCGTTGGGATCTGAACGAATCGCACACCTCGCATGTAAGTGCTAGCCGCGAATCCAGCCAAATCGCCAACCACACCGCCACCTATCGCTACCACAACCGATTTGCGATCTGCCTTGCACTGAAGCATTTGTTCCCAAATCATCGATAGCTGTTCGACGCACTTGCTTTTTTCACCGCTGGGAATCTTGATGAAATCGGAACGAACTCCTAACTGTTCGAGCGCCCCGACCATTTGGTTGGCAACCGACGCGAGATGTTCATCATGGATTACCACGGCATGCTTCCAATGGGAAAGCAACTGCTGGGTTTGATGCAATTGATTCGCGAGCACATTCGTACCGATCCAAATCGGATAAGAACGTTCTGCGAGCGACACGTTTACCGTCGAATCCATGTTTCCTGTTTCAATTAGTTTGAGATATTCTGATTTCGATCCACCGCTAAGACGACCCGCGAGTGACATAGCAAATCGTGCAGTGCAGATCGTTTGCTGGTGATGAACATTACACTGGCGTCAATAGCCACAAACAACGCCAAAACAAATTCGGGAATGGTCAGCATCCATTCGTATCTCAACGAGAAGTAAACCGCGAGAGGTCCCAACCAGGATAATGCGTTTCTAAGAACCTCTCGGGTGAGCAATTGCTCGCTTCGTGGCGGCAATCCGTTTTCTTCTACAATTCTTAGTTGAAACAGATAGCGACCTAACGATCGGCGACCTCGATAAACCCACGTTAAATAGGTAGCGGGGACACTTAACGAGAAGAATGCCAAGATGGGAATCAGCCCCTGCCACCCTTGAAAGGAATCTCCCATCAGAAACAAAATCGGAACCATAAAGGGGAGCAAACACAAAAGCAAAAATGCTTGATCCGCCACATAAGCCATCACGCGCGGCGCGATGGCTGCCGTGGTCGTGTTAACAGGTTGGATTTGTCGTAGCTCTCTCTCTAATTCTTTAAAGGAGCGATAACGATCCGACGGGGATTTGGCAAGCAGCTTTTCGATTACGCAGGCGAAATCTCGTGGCACTCCTTGAGGCCAGTTCTGAGGGAAATCAATCGTCGCGGCGAAATGAGACTCTAATCGCTCCTTAACACTTTCCCCCTTGAGCTCAAACGGATATCGACCAAATACTAATTCGAACAGTGTTACGCCTAGTGCATACATATCCGACTGAACGGTGCCGGGCTCTTTTAATAGCTCCGGGGCTAGATAAGCCGGTGTGCCTGATACAGCGACCTTTTTATCAGAGTCGGACGCAATGGTGGATAACCCAAAATCGGAGAGCTTGATGTTGTTGTCTGACGTAAGAATCAAATTACCTGGTTTGATATCGCCGTGCACGATACCAAATTTGGAGGCATGCTCTAGGGCCGAAGCGATTTGAATTCCGTATCGGATCGCGTCGGCATAAGGAATCTTTCCCTCGGTCTTGAGCCGCTCGGCCAATGTTGGTCCAGGCAACAACTCCATCGCCAAGAATGGCTCTTCGCGTTCGCGTCCAACGTAGTAAATGACGACGACGTTTGGGTGGTTCAGACGCGCTTGGGCGATGGCCTCGCGAAGCATCGAAGCGATCCGCGACTCCATGTTGTGATCCGTGTATCGCATGACTTTGACCGCCACAAACCTCTGCAATGAGGTATCGAGCGCACGGTACACTGCCCCCATGCCCCCGCTTCCTAGCTTGCGATCGAGCTCAAAGTGGCCGTAGGTCTGTCTGGGGATCTCGTTGTAGCAATGGAGGTCAAAGGCCGATTCGCTGTCCGGCTCGTCGATTCCGGTGATGGAAATGGTGGCGTTTAGTGGAGATGAAAACGCCTCCGGTTTGAAATTTCGACCGCAATGAGGGCAACTTCCCCCTTCGCTGGGATTTATCTCAAAGTCCCTTCCGCACACGCAGCGATAAGCGATGCAAAGCCGCTTTTGCGTTCGCTCCTGAGTTTCTGCTTGTAACGTTTCCTGCGGATCCATTCCCATATTCTAGTCAATCTTCAAATTTTGGGGGTAAAGCGACGGCTTGATTATCGCGGCCCCATTCCCCCAAGCAGAACGCGTTAGGTCAACGAAGTGTGCCAAGGTTCGGCTTTCTTTCGCCAATGACCTTGGCATCAAAGTCAAGAAAGATACGAAGGAAACGGATGAAAAGCCTCCATTCACAGACCATTTTCGAGAAAATTAGACTTTAACGACTAATAAATCGCTCAGATCTACGTCTAGCTTGGGCAGCAGCACCGAATCCCCGATTCGAATTATGCTTAGTGTCTTGGACCAAGGCATTACGGAGCTGCCGGTTTTCTCGTTTAGGTTTTTACCCATGAATCCACCCAGCGATTTTCCACCGTCGAGGCTAGGTTGACTACCAAACCGGATGCCAACAACTGCAGCGACGTCGGATCCTCCAAGTCGTCGATCCGCTCCTTATTCGAGGCCGAAGAGTCGGGCTTGCTCCGCTTTGCGTTCTCGTTGACAGGTCGCCGCGCGGTGGCCGAAGAGATTGTCCAAGAAGTCTTTTTGCAGCTCCACGCCAAATGGAATTCTGTGTCGGAGCCTCGTGCCTGGCTGTATCGCAGCGTTCGAAACAGCGCCTTTCAGCATTTGCGAAAAGCTCGTCGCGAATCGCTGCAAACCGATGAACAACGGGACTCGCTCATCGATGACTCGACCGAAACACCCGACGACTTAATCGCCCACATGGAGATCGTGGCCAGCTTACGAAACTTGGTCGCTGACCTCCCGGAAAAGGATCAAAGAATCATTCAACTCAAATATTTCGAAGGTCTCAAATACCGCGACATTAGCCAATCGACAGGCTTAACGGTGAGCAATGTTGGATTTCGACTTCATCAAATCTTAAAAAAGCTCGCTGCTGGACTGCTGCCGAAAGGAAATCACGACGAATCATGAATGACG
This sequence comes from Pirellula sp., assembly GCA_025459355.1. Classification (GTDB taxonomy): domain Bacteria; phylum Planctomycetota; class Planctomycetia; order Pirellulales; family Pirellulaceae; genus JBKCUI01. Next base: position 596 of record JALOQS010000314.1, on the reverse strand, counting down.
ATCTCAATCAATTCACCATCGAACATGAGTTGCAAGTTCGATTGCTTAATCTAGTCGTTGACGAAGCGTCCGATTACGATCGTGACCAATTGATGCACCTAATGGAGCAACGCCCCGAGCTCAAGCTATATGCTGAGCATCTGCAACACATGCACGGTCTGTTAGCAACGGTCGGTGCAGGTGACTGGAATAAAGAACCAACGCCAGAAACCAGCGAATCGGAATGGAAGCTTCCCGAGGATCGCCGAACTAAGCTGCTTGCAATTCTCGATGTAAAGAATAAGCGACTATCCAACTTTATTAGGTTAGCAGTAGTTGCTGCATCGATCTGTGTGATAGCAACGGTCTTGTTATTACCTGCTCAGTATGCTTCAAGGAAATCGGCAAGAAAGAATAGCATTGTCGCGGAAGCTGCTGCTAGATTGCCAAGCCCCTATTACCTCGAAGATGACGTCCAGTACTTTCCCCCAAGCGGAGATTCGGGCAAACGTAGCGAACCTTCGCCTCCGTTCGGTGCCCCCGATTTGCAATCGGTACCCCTGCAAATAGATGTGAACGTCCCAGATGGCGGGACTATTATGCTTGGTGGAATCAAG
>JALOQS010000313.1 GCA_025459355.1 Pirellula sp. | reverse complement strand
TGCGAAATACTCAGTAAGTAAGCTCAAGGTTGCATTCGCAGAAAATTTTTCAAATCCAGGAATTCTAAATGCTCTCATCCGCAACTTTATTAATCGGCACGGCTCTTTGTCGCTTTGGGGACACGTTGATCCGTTTATCCGGCAATTCATCGGCTTCGTTGGAATCAAAGAACCAAGCGTTACGAAATGAGGAGTTGCTTGCTACGCAGAACGCGACAGGAAAGGAAACTGCGATCCAAGCCGAGATTGAGTTGCTGACGATGGGACGGACCATATCTGTTCTAGAGCGACAGATCGCGGAGGTCAACCAAGACATTGAAACATCCATCGTGGGAATTTCACGAGGGTTTCAAGGAATGGCCAAACAAGCGCAAACGGCGATTAGCACAGCCGGTGCTGCGGCTGGTGATCGACCTGCAGATAGAATTGCGGAGATGCAAGATGTCGTAAAAAGACTGGTGCATGATATGGGCGAATCATGCGATTCGCTTAATGGAGCATCGCAGAAGCTGATCGATGTCGAAAAGAGGTTAGACATTGTGGAGTCAGTACTTTACAACATTGAAAAAATTGCGTCGCAATCCCGACTTGTTGCTTTGAATGGCGAGATCGAGGCACGTCGGCTTGGAGACGCTGGGAAAGCATTTGCAGTCGTTGCGGCAGAAACCAAATCCTTATCACAACACGCTACCGAGACTAGTCGATCCATCCGAGAGTTGCTTTCCGAGTTGACCAGTGTGGTAACATCGACCACGAGCGATTTGAGTGCTCGATCGCAATCGGATGCAAAGCGATTATCGCAATCCAAACAAGAGGCCGAGGCACTATTGAGCTACATACATAGCGATCACAATCGAATGACGGAATCGTTGGCTGAAACGGAAAAGATTGGACGTGAGTTGCAAGGGAATATTTCCAATGCAGTCATGTCGCTGCAGTTCCAAGATCGAGTTAGCCAACGAATTCACCACGTGGTTGACTCGCTAAAGGTGTTGCGATCTAGGGCGGAGGAGACGGCTGATCCGGTATGGCAAAACGAAGCGGAGACCAGATGTCTTCAGCTTCTACAGCAGTTATCGAGTCAATACACCATGGAGTCAGAACGCGCTGCTCTTTTAAACGATAAGAAGACCGGTGTCCCCTCCTCCGAAACCTTTGACGTCGAGTTGTTCTGAACAACCGATCCCAAAGCATCATGTCCACGTTCCGGGGAAAACACCGCTTCTATTCGATTTAACTTATGACCCAACACGTTAGACACTTTTGAGGGAGCTTTGATAAATAGAAAAAAGTGTGTCCGCAAAGATTCTGTGCAGTATCACTCTCCGCCGACGATGTTGGTCGTTCATGGGATCGCTCCGTCGGTTCTAGGTTGTCAAAACGAACTGGTTAGCTACCGCAAAACTTCCTCGGTCTAATCTGACTGAGCCTCGCGGCTGGAGAACATCCCGTCTAGGCAAGTCTCCAAATCCAGCGACTTGTTGGCAACCATGGGACGCACCCCAAACTTCACAACCCGTCCTTGAGGATCGATGAGCAACGTTTTTGGTACCCCCGTGACACCAAAGCGTTCTCCTAAACGCATATTGCACTCCCAGCCTGCTCCACGGTCATCGCACAACTGGATCCAATTCAAGCCATGCTCTGCTACGAAGTTCTCTACGCGAGCTGGCTCGGACATTAAACAAATCCCAACAATCTCAAGTCGATCGCGATTGGCGTTGTAAATTCGCTTCAATGCAGGTAAGTCGGCGATGCACGGAGCGCAACGTGTCCCCCAAAATTCAAGAAGAACCGCTTTCCCTCTCAGCGACTCTACATTGAACGACTTCTGATCCAGTGTGCTCGACTCCAAGCTCAGCACTTGATTCATCAATTTCAATCGATCCGATACTTGTTTCAGGTGGACGATCGTACCGGTGTTTCCGTTAACTGCATTGTCTCCGTTGGTTCCAAGCTCCTGATTTTCGACCAGGTGCTCTCTCAACGCGTCCACAAATATGACCGTTTGTTCAATTCGATCTGTTCCCTCCAACAAACTGATCGTAAGGCCCATGATTTCGCGTTCTCTAGCTCCAAAGGTTGTGGCAAGACGCAAGAAAGAATTAACCTGCGAAATAAAGTCTTCCAAATGCCTATCGGTAGCGGGCGTAAACCCTTGAGCCATCGATAATGCACCATACTTCAAATGATAGAAATCGGCTTCCCGAAGCTCACGTTCCGTAAGGCCATCTTTGCTTTGAACAAGTGCGCGATAGCCCTCCGATACCGCTTTGCAGATCGATTCCGCGTTTGAGGTTTCGAACATTGACTTCGGTGCATTACCAGATCCATCCATCCGTCGAAGAAATTCCAGTAAGGCTGATCCACTCGTATCGCTGGGTAACGCATACTTGGACTCTTGTTGGGATTTTACGTATAAACCATTGATTGCCAGCAAAGAGGTGGCGATCGTCGTTACTAATACCGCTGTCACAAGGAACCGAATTCGCTTACGACTCTTTGGCAAGGTGTTCATGGTTCACTCCGTGTTAAATAGTGATACGAGCCAATCAATCCGAGTGTCAAACCGAGAACGAATCCGCCGGCCGTATATCGAACTTGAAAGCTCTCATCTTCCGACTTGATACCGAGCGACCACCCAATAATGACGACCAGAGACAGCACCAAAAAAGGGGTACCCAGACCGAGAATGATGGGCCCGCCATTCGATTTCATGAACGATGCAAATCCCCACGCTCCCCCGACCATGGAAACGATGATCGATACGAAAGTCGTTACGTCCGTGAGATCGGGCACGTAAGGTCGTTTTTCACTCGGGACGTAAGGAATCAGTAGTTGAGCTGAAAAATTACAGACGACATGAATCCCAATCATTAATAATAGAATCGATCCTACGATCATCGCTTTGCTGATGAGGTTCTGCCGCCGAGTTGGCGGTAAACACGCAAGAAATTCAACGGAGCGGTCACTTCGTTCCAAGCTTATCGCGCTCCCTGCCAAAAGCGCTCCTACTAATCCTGTCGCGATAAATCCGAGCTGGCTGCCGCCATCCAGCGACATGAATGCGCGATTGGCTATCGTCTTCATGGCGTTCTCGTCATAAGACGTAGCCCAAATCGCCAGTCCGCTCGCAAACAGATAGCAACCTAACGTTAAAACAACGGTGGCCCGGATGTAGTTTTTTAGGAGTGCCAAATCCTTGCCCAATATCGCCTTGATCAAGATACTTCTCCTTGGCCGACAGTCCCTCGGACAACATCTTTGAAAATCTCTTCTAAGTTAAGATCCAGCACTTCGCAACTAACCGCTTGGTTTTCGGTTCGCAACTCATCGAGTAGTTCTTCGGAGAACGAATCGACCGTAACGAGCCACTCACGCCGAGCTAGCTTCTGGTAGAAAACTTGCGTAGGAACATGGCTAGGTAGATGACCATCGCGCAGCACGATTCGTACTCGTCTGATACGATGTCGCAGTTCGTCAACGGTGCCGCGAATGACGAGTTTCCCGTGAGCCAGTATTCCCACTTCATCAGAAACACGTTCCACGTCGTCGACATGGTGACTTGAGAACAGAATCGTTCTGCCGCGACAAGTATGATTTTGCAGAACACTTTCCAGAAAATCTTCTCGAATGAGTGGATCAAGTCCCGAGGCAGGTTCATCCAGTATAAGAAGCTCGGGATTATGAGCTAAGGCAATGACGAGCCCCAGTTTGGCCGTCATGCCTTTCGAAAGAGTGCCCACTTTTTTCTTGCCCGGTAGCTCGAACCTGTCCAGCAAATCGTTGGCTAGCTCCGAATCCCACCGATCGTACAATTGGCTAACAAACTTTATGACGCCATCGACGGTCATCCAGCGATAGATGTAGTGCAACTCGGGAACGTATCCAATCCGTTGTCGCATCTCGGGAGAACTCAATCGCGTTTCGTGGCCGAAAAGTTTAATCGTGCCTGAATCGATCGGAGTAAGCCCCATAAGCATGCGTATGAAAGTGCTCTTTCCCGCCCCGTTAGGTCCTAATAGTCCGAACGTCATTCCTCGGCCAATTCGCATGTTGATTCGATCGCAAGCGTGGTTGCTGCCATACGTCTTGGTAAGATCTTGGACGTCAACAATGCTCTCGGAATCCGAAGAGTTACTCATGTCGTGAATCACTTGTCGACTCCTGCAAGGAATTGTCGGAGCGTTTGTTCGAACATGACTCGCGTCGAATCTGGGGTTAAACCCGCTTTGAGTGCTTGGCGAATCGCAGTG
>JALOQS010000312.1 GCA_025459355.1 Pirellula sp. | reverse complement strand
GTTGTCGTCCCCATCACGGCGTTGAACAAGCCGAATAGAGGAAAGCAGCTCAGATCGATGCCGCCTCGTTCAATTCCGTAGTGGCTCGATATCAGTTCGATTTGCGAGATAAATGTCTTGTGCGTGTAGAGAACCCCTTTAGGTGGTCCGGTGCTGCCAGTTGTAAAAATGATGGCCGATTCTGCGGACCAATCTTGGATCGGATCGCGATAATCCGATTCACGACTGGCCTCCAATTTGGTTAAAGTCATGCTGGGGAGAAATGGTATTCGCGGACCGACCATCACATTGAGTTTGGCTTTTGGGAAACGACTCGATAGTACTTTTACGATCGCATGAGCCATTGGTAAAACCATCGTTGCCCCAGCTTTAAGCAACGCAAACACAAGCGTTATAAAGTCTTCTCCGAAACGAACCAATAAACCGATACGTTTGCCGGGACCAATCCCCATGGCCTGCAGTCCTGCGGCGATCGAACTCGACCGCGCGTCTAAATCTCGGAGAGAAGTGATGCGATAGTTACGGCGTTGGCCCGATTTGTACCGATCCGTAGCGGAAGCGATCGCGATTTGGTTCGGGTTAGCGTCCGCCTGCCCCTTGAGCCTGCTGGCAACATTCATAGATCGGAAAAGAATTGGTTCGTGTTCGATGAGTCTTGATGGATTGAAAACTTTGTAGCGGCTAGACAGCACCGGCGTTTGAGATGCTATCGTAATGCGAGGTAATTGTGCTCAACAAATCTTGGCTGAAAACATCTCCCATCAGAAGATAATCGGAGTCGGATGACAACGCGTCGGAAAGTGTTCTCGCTCGTTCAATCGCGGAGCTGTTACTCGAAAAAATAAAGCTTGGTGCGGAGGCCGTTTGAGGGGGAGCGATTTTGTTGAGGATGCCGTCGATCATGGCCATCAAAATCGCAGCACTTGCCAGATATTGATTGCCTTGAGTTGGGATACCGCGTACCTCAATGACTCGCGATCTCGACGACTGAGAATCTTGTACCGATCTCGATAATGATTCCGGAGCGTCAATCGCCGCGTTAGCTGCAAAAGGAAAGTGGATTGCCTCTTTTTCATGCAAGGATGCTAGAAAAATGGCAGTCAGACTGTTGGCATGTTTTGATATTCCACCCTGGGCAAAGCGACCAACGTCACTTATTCCTCGCGCGGAGTTACCAGGAAGAATCGGCTCGCCATTCTTAAGGAGCTTCCATTGGATCGAGGAAAATTGATTCTCGAACTCCAAAGAAACACCCTCCTCAAGAGCCAGTTGACTCATCAGGTAACGAGTCATCGCCACATCGTCGCAAGATTCCAGAACCTTGGTAGGTTGCAAGACAAAGCTAGACCCAATCGAGGGGTGATGAAAATGACGTTCCACATTAACGCCGGCATCGATCGCCCTATTCATCAATTGGCAGCGAAACTTAAATGCATCGTCAAAGCCTGTGGCACCTTGAGAAGGCAACGCGACTTTTAGTTGGAACTTTAAAAGATTGCGAACATAGATTTCGTCAGCGATCGAAGTAGACTCTAGAAAACGCACCGCTTGATGCGCCACGTTTCGAGAATCCCAGGGCGACTCCTGCCGGTGCAACACGTCTTGTATCGTCGAAACCAATACCAACGTCGGAGGATCAGTCGAGGCGTCGAGATAGTTAGCGTCGCTGGACGGAACGATCACAGCGTAGCCCATTTCCGCCGAGGGAAATGCGACGGAATCGGGGCCGATGTAAACCTCTTGACCAAAGCCCTCTTCAAACGTGGATTCCGAAATGGCGGTCACGGGAAAGGTTAGGTGCTGCCAATTCCCGAACAAGTCCGTGAACCGCAAATCAATGGTGCGTATTCCTTTTTCCCGACAGTAAGCCAAAATCGCTTTTGGTTTCAAACCAACACCCCACTTCCTACGAGATTTAACGCCCCAAATTGACTAGTTCCTAGCCAATCTTCCGAATTGTAAACCTCCACAAGTTTACAGAATGAAAAGAATGGCAAGAATCGGGCCAAATCGGAGTAAAAAGTGAACGTTTCGAACTTGCCACTCGAATTCTAGTGGAATAATGAGGGAGAATCTAAAAGGGAAAGATGTTAAACATAAGGAAAACTTATGCTAAAGCTAGACGGAACAGCGTCCAGAAGTGATGAGCAAACGATCGAGTTGATTCGCAAGACTCTTGTAGACCTGACGGCCCGAATTGATATACCGATTGAATCAGGGCTTCTTTCACAGGCGTTAGCGGATTCAAAGAGCTCATATTCGATAGAAAATGCCGACGATTCGGATTATCTAATGATGCGTGCGGCGCGGGGTATCGGGATCCGATTGGCCCCCGTGGATGTTTATGGCTCGGATATCTGGGAACTCGTATCAGAAGGGTTCACCGTCATTGCACTGGATATTCGCAATTCTTCCCCATCCAGTTGGATCTACTCGAAGATCAATTTCGGACGGATGGATATCTCTAAGCTTTCCAGCAATAGAGACGCCATGGAGTCGGAATCGGTCACCAAGTCTCGACTGGTTAAGCAAGTCAAAGCTCTTTTGCAAAACGAAGCTCATTTCTTCGTCGCAGAACCGTCGCTCACATGCGACGAAGCGTCTTCCCGGCACTCCGCGATCAACCACGCCAACACATCCAACGATGGGCATGGGGGAGGGCACGGACACGGGGGTGGACATGGGGACGATCATCATCACGAACATTTGTCACCTTTGAGCCGCATCCTCCGGTTGCTCAGAGTTGAGAAGAACGATATTTGGTTGCTGACGATCTTTGGCTTTGTGGTGGGCGTGCTCGATCTGGCGACTCCGTTGGCCATTGAACAGATGGTGACGACGATCGGCTTTGCCAGCATGGCTGCTCAGCCACTTATTTGGTTAGCTGTTCTTCTCTTCGGGGTGCTATCGCTTTCTGCTGCCATCAAAGGCTTGCAGTATTTTGTAATCGAAATTCTCCAACGGCGATTGTTGGTTCGAATCGTCGGTGATTTGTCGGAGCGATTCCCTAGGCTAGATCGAAACGCCATGCGAGGCGTATACGGTCCTGAGATGGCGAACAGGTTTTTCGATGTGATGTCGATTCAAAAAGCGACGTCAACATTGCTGGTCGAAGGCTTGTTTCTGATTATTCAAACCACAACCGGGATGTTGCTCCTAGCGGTTTATAGTCCATTTCTGTTGTTATATGACGTCGTTTTGGTTTTCTGTATGACTTTGATCCTTTTGGCTTTGGGTAGAAATGCCATCAAGACCTCGATCGAAGAGTCGATTACCAAATACAAGATTGCTCACTGGCTACAAGATGTCATTGGCTCACCCAAGGCATTTCAAGTGCACGGGGCGATGGATCTGGTGGCCGACCGAGCGAATCGCTTTACCGTTGAGTATCTAGCTGCTCGTCGCAAACACTTTGTGATATTGATTCGTCAAACTTTGTTCGCATTGATGCTTTACGCCGTGGCTTTGACCTCGATCCTATCTCTAGGATTATGGCTGGTCATCTCGAATGCATTGACAGTTGGACAATTGGTCGCCAGCGTTTCGGTTATCGCTTTGGTGGTCGGCGCGTTTGCGAAAGTGGGCAAGGCGTTGGAGTCTTACTACGACCTTATGGCGTCAGTTGACAAAGTGGGGCATTTGTTGGATCTACCAACTTTGCCTCCATCGCGAACCATGCATGCCGGCATCGGCCCGGCTGACGTGAGGATCAAGCATTTGCACGTTCCATGTCCAGAACGCGGAGCTTCTCTCGACATAGAATCTTTAAGAGTAGCTAGTGGAGAACGATTCGCAGTTTGTGGGGGTGACCAAACTTCGGAATTGTTGATGCAGGTGCTCTGCGGTTTAATCGAACCTGAAGCAGGACTAGTCGAAATCGGCGGAATCGATTCGCGAGACGTTAACCGATTTGCCGATGGATCGATGGTTTCGATAGCTTCCATCCCTGAAGTTTTCCACGGCACAATACAGGAAAACATCTCGCTGAACCGAAGCTCGGTGAATCAAGCCGACGTTCGAGATGCACTTGCAAAGGTCGGACTATGGAACGACGTTTTATCCATGCCGAACGGAGTGGAAACTGTATTGCAAACAGGTGGCTATCCACTTAGCCAATCTCAAGCAGCAAGATTGATGATTGCCCGAGCTATTGCCGGAAAGCCTCGATTGCTTTTAATCGACGGTTGCTTGGACATGGTCTCCTCGGACCTTCAGCAGTCAATCTGGAACGAAATCAAAGACCGAAGACAACCCTGGACATTGATCATTGCGACCTATGAACAATCCATCGTTGACGAATGCGATGGGAAACTGGAGATAAGCTAATGGCCACAAATCTGCAAGAAGATCCGTCAGTTAAGGAAGCTGCCGTTCCTCACAAGGACAAGAAGACGGAAAAGCGAATGATCCGGCTTCGTCCGAGTGATTCGCTCGGGGACCGTCTCCCTGCCATGCACTTGGTAAGGTCGAGTTGGTTTGCCAGAGCCATGGGCAGTGTCTTGTGGTGGGAGCCGTTTTCTTGCCGTGGCAACAATCCTCTCGATGTGAAGGGATCGTTACAGCGCGGAACCCGAATGATCGTAGACAGCCAATCCTCAGTCCGACCAAGGGAATCATCAAGGCTCAGAAGGCTGGCCTGCAAGAAGGCACCCGGGTCGAAAAGGGTGAGATCATCATGGAGATCGAACCGTTCGCCGAAGGCGAAATTCTTCTCGTTGAACAGCAAATACAGCAGCAGCTAAGTCAAATTGAATCGACTCGGTCTCAATTGGATACTGCACGGAAGAGAGTGGAATTCACAAAAGATTACACCGAAGACGAAGTGGATGCCGCCAGCGCCAAGGTGGAATCCGCCGTCGCTAAATACAATCAAGCTATGATCGACGTCGTTGGTCAAGAAGCAGTTCTGGCACAAGCGAAACTCGAC
>JALOQS010000071.1 GCA_025459355.1 Pirellula sp. | reverse complement strand
CTGAGTCCCGAGAAAACGAAAATTGCAAGCTACGGGAAGGGTTATAACTTCCTGGGTTTTCACCTTTCGAGTAAGTCGCGAACAATGCGTACCAAGTCCTTGGAGAAATTCATGACCAAGATTCGAGAAACAACCCGCCGGTGTAACAACCTGGATGCCAAGGTCATTGAGAAACTGAACCAAGTGATTCGAGGAACGGCGAACTACTTCGCCACGAAGTTCTCAACATGCGTCAAACTTTATCAAAAGCTGGACAAGTGGATTCGGATGCGGGTCCGCTGCATGAAGTTCAAACGGAAGCTGTCTTACGACAACTACCGGATGAAACAAAGATACTTTGACAAGAAACTTGGGCTACTGAAGCTCCTCGACTTTACTCGAACTACCATGAGCAAAGCGTAGGCGTAACTCCTCAAGGCGAGCGGTCCCTAGGCGGGGCAGCAAAACCAGAGGCAATGAGTTGGGGGTAGCCCGGTGCGGGAAAGCCGCACGCCGGTAAATACAAGGAATCGACCTTGTCGCTACAACGGGGAGGGGCGTGGCCAGGATAACCTGGCCACCTCCTTACCCTCTCACAGATTGGATGCGTTGCTGGCGTGCGTTCCAAAGTCTGGTGACTTCGGCTACATCGGTCTGTAGCCGATCTGGCCACAGATTGGATGCGTTGCTGGCGTGCGTTCCAAAGTCTGGTGACTTCGGCTACTTGCAAAAACTAACGAACGGAATTGTTGGCCAATGGTTGACTGGCTTTAGGACTGCCGCGTTTATTCAAAAATTGCGGGCTCTCAATGACATGTTCCAATGCGGCTCGCACGCGATTGTTATTCCGTTTGAGCTGCTCCATCATTTCCTCAACAAGTAAATCATCGGATACGACCAAGGTACGGCCTAGAGCATAAGCCACCAGATTCTCGCAGAAATTCCGCCGGAAGTCCTCCATGCGATTCGCAACGATGTAATCTCTCAACCCGGCCCAGCCTTCAGCTTCAGAGCCCTCTGGCATGGTAGCGGCTGACGAAATAGCCCGGCCTGCTAAGTCGGAAACGCGAGGTCGACCTATAGGGTCAAACCCTTCGAGTAACAAACCAGCGGCATCAAATCGATTGTGACACGCTGCACAGCTCGGGTGCTCGCGATGTCGTGCCAATACCTCACGCAGCGTTAGGTCCCCGGTGTCGTGCTCCGAGTCTGGCAGTTCGGGCACATTGGGCGGTGGTGGCGGTATCTTTTCTCCCAGCAGTTTTCGAACCACCCAATATCCACGTTTGACTGGACTGGTTCTTAGGCCTGGAGAGTTTTGCGTCAAAAACACACCCATCGTTAACATGCCACTTCTGCTTGCTTTCGATGCACCATCCAATCGCATCCATCGATTCTTGTCTAACACATCCCCTGGCCATTTGATATCGTAATACTTGGCCAACGTCGGGTTCACTACGACATGGTCTGATTTAATCAACTCGTCCAGCGATCCGTCTCTTTGCAATAAGTCCCAAAAGGTCTCAATCGGTTCACGAGCCATGGCCGTACGAATTTCATCGTCAAAGCTCGTGAATCGTTCGCGGTCCACACCGTTGTGGGATTCAAACCGCCTAAAGTCGAGCCAATTGCCCAAGAACTCTTGGATCATGCGTTTGGATTTTTCATCGCTCAACATTCGCTGTGCCTGTTGTCGCAGCGTTTCGGTTTTCGCAAGCTCCCCCTTCGATACCGATTCCATCAATTGCGAATCGGGCCCGCTGCCCCAAAGGAAAAAACTTAACCGCGAGGCTAGTTCCAAGTCCGATAGAGGTACGCGAGATTCATCTGTGGTTTTCAAGTCCCAGCGATACAAAAAGTTGGGTGATACTAGAATTGCGGCTAGCGTATCCTCCATGGCAGAGCGATGATCCGCTGATGGCAGCTCTCTCGAAGAGTCATAAAAGCCTCGCAGCGATTTTTCTTCTGCTTGAGAAAGTGGTCTGCGAAAGGCTTTGGCTGCGAATCGCATCAGTGCATCAATTTGCTTAGGCTCATTCTCCGCCAGATCTCTTTCAAGACTACGAATTTGGCGATTCATATCGGCAAAGTGATATTCCACCGCTTCGATCAATTGAGGCGAGGACCGCCCGCCCTTTATTTTTTCAAGAAAAACCTCGCCAAAGCGTCGAATCTTTTCCTCGGAGTTGGCATCTTTGTCTTCCGCGCGCACGAAGTGAAATTGTGGTTCACGGATGAAACTCGATTCGGCACGCTCGAACCAAATGAACCCGGCGTATTGACGAATGGGAGTGAGTGCAATTAGTTCCAGCTCTCGCCAAAGTTTGTTGAGTTCCTCGTTTCCTGCGTCATCGAGAACAAGATTGCATAGAGGTTGGTCATCGCGAAAGTAACCCATCATGCTATGGAACCCGGCGCTGAGCAATCGACCTTTGCTTTCGACATTGCCTTCGTTGGCATAATGTCGGCCGCGTTCAACAATCATGAATGCATCGGGGAACAGATTGCAGAATTGATTATACGATGCTTTGATTTGCTCCAAATGATCTGCCAAGTGAGCTCGATCTCGTTCCAGCAACAACGACGATGCGGCTTCGCTTTTTTCCTTCGATGCTTGATCGTTTGCATTGTTGTCGGTCAATTCGGTATCGGACGATTTGTTGTCGGGCAACGCAAAGATGTCGGTGCGGCAGGATTGTCGCAATCTCGCAACCTCTCTGTTGCGCCATAAAACGACCGTCTGGGAGCCTTCGTGCAGTCCACGAGTCCCTTTTAAGCTGGGTACGATCGGTGTAAGCTTTTCTCGATACTCGACGATAAACTTTTTAAGAGATCGCGATGCACGGACTGCATCATACTCCTCGTCGCAAGAGAGAATTTCTGATCGCCATCGTTCCGCGACGACTGCCATTGGTCCATAATCATACGATGCGTTATGAATGGCCGAGAAAACGGATGCCAGGTACTTTTCGCTGAGTCCGCGACGTTTCGCTACCTCCTGAAGTGAGTTGCCTGATTTCGCGATATCCCAGCAGCCGACAAAGTAGTCAGCTAACTTAGTGGGTTGATTTTGGTAGAAATCCACAATCCGTTGAACGCAATACTTGTCACGATCCGTTTCCGTAACAACGGGATAAGGGGCAAAGCGTATTCCATCGGGCACCAAGAGCATGTGCTCTGAAACAAAACGAGCCGCATCAAGATACTTGGTCACCAAGGCTGGCGTCATCGTGAGTGACTCTGCGGAATTGTCAAAGCCAGCTTCGTTAGCCGCGTCGATTGGGAACGAACCAGTTGGGCGAATATCTTGGCCGGTCACGTCTTCGATTGCATAGTTGTATTCGGCATGATTAAGTCGACGCATGGTCACCAGTCCGGGATCTCCCTTTCCCTTCACCGCTTGTTCGCTCCGAAAGTGTTTGGTCCACTGACTCAATTTGCTGATGTCGTTTTCCGAAGGCCGCTCGGATTGCTCTGCTGGAGGCATATCGCCAATGGTTACCCTGGAAACCAAGAACTGCCAACTGTTTAGCATCTTCGCAACTTGCGTGGACTCGTAGAACTCCGTGACATCGAACTTGGCTTCCGGCTCATCACCGCTGTGACAAGATTCACAGTGTTGTTTTAAAAACGGAACGATCGCTGCGTGAAACTCGACTTCGGAACTTGTGGGGTGCTCGGCATCCTCTACGTCCTGCGAGCAAGCTACGTTTGGTAAACTGCACGGAATGCAAATGACGCATGCTAACGCAGTACGCCAAACTGCGAATCGAAAGGTTCGAGCGAATGGGACCATAGTTATCTCCAGCGAGTCGTCGAGAGCGGCGCGGGTTTTCTAGGTTATGCGTTGCTGTTGAGTTTGCGTTGCCAGTTAATTTGCGTTGCCAGCAGGTGGGAGGTGGGCACCGCAGCAGCTGCAAGGCGAGTCTGCGGTGAGGATCGAGGCAACTCAGCGATCGTCGATTATACTCAACGAAGCTACAGATTGTCGAAACCGATGCGAATTATCACAAGAGTTTACAGTCGCTTTGTAAGCAGACGTCAAGTGGCTTGTTTGCCGCTCCAAAAATCCGCAGGTCGGCTCCCTTTTCGGCTGATGCTTGTGGTGAAGAAAAATAGTTCTACAATGAGGGGCCAAACGTACCAAATCCCTCTGGCAATCGAGACACCGTGATCGTTTTACTGACCAATGATTTGATGTTCCAATCCAAGGTGAGCGGTGCAGTTCGAAATGCAGGCAAGCAGTTGGTTGTCGACCGATCTGTAGAGCGTGTTGTCGAGCGGGCTGATGCCAACGCAGTCAAGCTGGTACTGATCGATTTGTCACTTCAAACGTTGGAGCTGGATACGGCGGTCCAATCGCTGCGTGATGGATTTGGTAACGCATCTATCATGGCCTTTGGCGCCCACGTCGATGTTGCTCGATTAGAAGAAGCCAAGCGTGCGGGGGCTGACTCCGTATTGACTCGTGGTCAATTTGATCGCGATTTAAACGAAATCGTACAATCTGCTTAGCGACGAACGGAAAGGGAATGACGCAATGGCGTGCTCATCAGGCGTCGCATCGGCAAATTCTATTTTAGTAGCGATTCGGACCGCGTTCGAACGAGCTTCTGAAACGCTTAGGGCACCCGCGCAATTCGCTTTTGTGTTCGTGAGTGGCGATTCCTTGTCGGAGAAAACGTCGGAAATTCTCGACTTGTGGCAAGACATCTCAGGCGGAATTCCGTTTTTTGGCGGATCAGCGGAAAGCGTTGTCGGGACCCGCATTGAAATCGAGGGCGGGTGCGCCGCATCGATCATGTTGGTCAACGAAATGGATGCCCTGCCCAGGACTTACGATCTCGAGTGCATCAAAACCCCTGATGGCCCGTCTGTTATGGGACTGACTGACCAGCTGCTCTCCGAGTTGCAGGGTGGCCTGATGGTGGTCGCGTGCCCCGTTAGCTTCTCGGTTGAATTGCTAGCGTCCGCACTAGAATATGAAAAGAGTTCACCGCGCGATGACGTCGTACCGATTCTAGGTGGATATTGTAGCAGTCAAGATTGGCAGAGCCCGAGCATCATGTTTTGCGGCAATCGCATTTTAGCTCGTGGCGCGGCGGTGCTCACTCTACCGCAAAACTGGAAATGGCAAACGATTATCTCGCAAGGGTGTCGTCCTATTGGTGAACCCCTGGTCATCACTCAAATGGATGACCAAGCCATCGTGTCTTTGGGTGGTAAGCCTGCGATGAAGCAATTGCGTGAGTTATACGAAAAGCTACCTACACAAGAACAAGAAATGGTTTCGAATTCTTTGATGGTTGGCAGGGCGATCAGCGAGTATAGCGAAACATTTTCTCACGGTGAGTTTTTGATCCGCGCCGTCCAGGGAATCGATCCATCGAACCAGGGACTCATCGTCACCGATCGCTTTCAAGTTGGACAAACCATTCGGTTTCATGTGCGTGATGCTGCTGCGGCCACAGCAGATTTACAACATTTGCTAGGAGTTTTTAGCAACTCCGAAGATTCTCCAACCGGCGCTTTGCTATTCACCTGCAATGGTCGAGGCTCTCGTATGTTCGATGTGGATAACCATGATGCAACAACAATCGATAGCTACCTACCTAACTTGCCGTTAACTGGTATATTTGCGGCGGGCGAGTTTGGTCCCATCGCCAATCAAAACTTGGTACACGGATTTACCGCGATACTTCATCTGCTCAAGAAGGAGGCCGATGGTGATCAGCCTGTGTAAAGCTCGACTAGGCAATGGTGCGACTAGGCAATGGTGCGACTAGGCAATGGTGCGACTAGGCAATGGTGCGACTAGGCAATGGTGCGACTAGGCGATCGAACGACGCAGACATGTAAGTGACGCGTCTGTAACGAATACAAACCGAAACACCCCAGGGACGGGACTTGATTTAGCCACGGATGGCATTTTTCTTACCTCACGCGCAGCCATCTCCGTCGCTTTATCGACCACTAGATAGGGCTTCTTTTTGTAGGTATGCGGATTGGGCCAATAGTTCGACTTGGTAGCGCATCAAATCAATTTCGGCATTGAGCTGGCCCATACGATTGCGACGAGCCGACTGTTCGATTTGGATTGCCGACTGATGAAGCAAGTCGATACCGCGTAGCTTGGCACTGGACTTTAATCGATAGGCAATGCTAGCGACCGCCATGGCATCACGTCGTTTGGTTTGACGATCGAGGGCTACCATGTCATCCTGAAGCTCTTGAATAAAGGCCTCTAACTCATTAAACGCTGCATCGACATCGCCACCATGCTGGCAGATGAGGTAGTCAAATTCTGCTAATCTTGCACTGGAGCTGTTCATAAAAGTACCTGAACTAAAAGCTTGTTACGAAAATCAACCGGGGAAGGCTAGGCTACGAACAAACCGATTGCGTTCTCGTTGAGACTTTATGGCAAATTTTATCGAATCGGCCATCATTAGCGGCCGTGCAATCGTTACAACCCTAACAGAGCTCCCCGTTTCGCTACACTTGAACCATATCCAGCTATGCCAAACTCTTGCATTGCAAGCCTCCGAAACACACCTCGATCAACGCCTTAACAGCTCATGAATTCGAACTTTCCAATCATTACGATACTCGTAGATGGCTATAATCTGATGCTGGGTAGCGTTGTGAGTCCTGACGCCAAAGCCAAGAGGAGCTTGCACGACTCTCGCCATTATTTTTTGCGGTGGCTCGAAAGTAAATTCGACCCACAACAGCGATCAAGTGTTTGCGTCGTATTCGACACATCGCGGTCATCGCATCAAGATCAGCAATCGATGTTTCATGGAATACGAATCATTTATTCGACATCCCATCTATCTGCTGACGAGTGTATTCAACAGTTGATCAAGGAGCATACGAGCCCTCAAAAGCTTACCGTCGTTTCCTCGGACCATCAAATCCAGCGAACCGCCAAAGCAAGAGGTGCGACCGCGATCGATTCAGAGCTTTGGATTGAATCACTCAATTCCCAGCGACAACGAACCACTCGTCAAGATGATTCGATCGCGATGGAAAACGAAAAGCCGGACGGAAAAATCGATGCTAGAAAATGGCTGGATGAGTTTGGTTTCTGAACAAAATCAAAAAAAGCCATAGTCCTGTTCCTTCCCCTCTCTCGTTCTAGCAAACGAAAAAGGGGCAATCGCTAAAGCAGGCTTGCGTGGCTTGCTACTTAGTAAGCAAGTATCCGATGGCAAAGATCCCGCCAGCGAGAGCCATGCAAATAGGAAGCGTCAAGATCCACGCCAGAGCGATCTTTTTGACCGTTGCAGACTGAATCCCGCTTTTGTTGGCCGCCATCGTGCCAGCTACACCACTAGAGAGAACGTGAGTCGTGCTAACAGGAAGCTTGTAGTAAGTTGCCAAGCAAATCGTGATCGCGGCGATCAATTCGGCTGTCATCCCTTGAGCATAAGTCAGGTGCGTTTTTCCAATCTTCTCGGCTACCGTTACCACGATTCGTTTGTAGCCGATCATCGTACCTATTCCTAAGCACAGTGCAGTCATCACAACGACCCAGACCGGCACAAATTGGATAGCACTATCCAGCATTTTGATTTCGGCTTTCGTGCCTGCAGATACCTGCTTGGTCGCATCCTTCGCATCGGTCATCTTCAGTTTGCTCAGTCGGGTGATAGACTGACGGACCAACCAACGATCATCAGCAGGCAGCTCCGAGAAAGAACTCAGGCCAATGAGCTTAGCATCGAGAACCTCAAAGTCGTTAGGCTTTTCTTTCTTAGCCGCATCCGAACGCAGCTTTTCCATATCTGCCTCGGGCAGTCGATCCCGAATAGCATGTGCCGCTTCGAGAACCTTGGCGGGTGCAACGCTCTTTTCGTTGGGATGGAGCGCGTAGAGTGAGGGCATAAATCCGATAAGAACCAACATGAGGAGCCCCATCCCCTTTTGGCCATCATTCGAACCGTGAAAGAAACTGACTCCTCCGCAGGTCAATCGAATGGCCCATTTGATCCAACCGGGAGGCACATCTCCATCAACTGGTGGTTCGTAGAGACGTGGCTGGCGAATCAAATACTTCATCAACAATAGCAGACCGCCCGCTGAGACGAATCCAACAACCGGTGACAGGAGCAAAGCCAGTCCTGTGTCCGTCGCTTTGTCCCAGCGAACGCCCGATAAATCCCCACTGCTTATCAAACCATGCGCGATACCAACGCCAATGATCGATCCAATGAGAGTGTGTGAGCTCGATACGGGCAAACCGACATACCAAGTCCCCAAGTTCCAAATGACTGACGCGGAAAGCATGGCGATCACCATCACCAACGCGAGTTGCGGCGAACTATCGACCAGCTTTTCGACCGGCAGCAAATTGACAATGCCGAATGCCAGCCCAGTACCACCCAGCAGAACACCCAAAAAATTCAAGAAACCGGAATACACGACGGCGTGATTGGGCTTCATGCTGCGAGTGTAAATCACGGTGGTGACCGCGTTGGCCGTGTCGTGAAATCCGTTGATAAACTCAAAACCGAACGCGATGAGCAATGCAACAAACAAAAAAACCATCGACAAAATTGGAAGCTGCGATGCTGTTTCCCAAAAGGACATGGCTGTTCTCGAATTCAAAGGTAGGCTGTCTTGGCACTTCTCCGCGAAATGACTCCCAAAACTCGCCTCGGACGATCGAAGATGGTAAACAATATGATCGAGGTGTCCATTGCACTCTCTATTGTAAAGTGTAGATAAGTTCGATTTTTGGCATTCGAATTCCGTGTACAATTCTGATTCCACTAGAGACGCCATTTCGCATTTTTCGTTGTATAACCCATGCACAAACCCTATTCGGGCATCATCCCACCCTTGGTCACCCCCTTGAAATCGAGGGACGAAATCGACTACTTCGGTTTGGAGCGACTCGTAAACCATGTCCTAGCCGGAGGGGTGCACGGGATCTTCGTTCTGGGGACGACCGGCGAAGCTCCCAGCCTTAGCTATCGGCTTAGACGGGAGTTGATCTCGCTAGTCACAAAGCAAGTGGCTGGCCGCGTCCCGGTATTGGTGGGCGTAACGGATACCTCTTACGTGGAAACCGTTGAGCTGTCGCGCCACGCACACGACGCGGGAGCGGATGCAGTCGTCCTATCAACTCCCTACTACTTCCCTGCTGGACAGACCGAGTTGCTCGGCTACATGGAGCATCTAATTGCAGATTTGCCTTTGCCGCTGGTGATTTATAACATGCCCAGCTTGACCAAGGTTTGGTTCGAGATCGATACAATCCTAAAGCTTGCCCACCACCCTCGCATCATTGGAATCAAAGATAGCAGCGGTGATTTAGAGTACTTTGAACAAGTTGCTGCGCTGAAGAAAACACGGCCAGATTGGTTCGTTATGATGGGCCCTGAGGCGATGTTAATACCTGCTCTCGAAAAAGGGGGAGATGGTGGTGTTAATGGAGGAGCTAATGTGATGCCAAGGTTGTTCGTCGAATGTTATCAAGCATATCGAAGCGGGAATTCCAATCGCGCTGCTGAGTTGAATGCACTTATCCAAAAATGGCAATCGGTCTACGACATTGGCAAATATGCATCGAGGCACATCAAAGCCACCAAATGCAGCTTATCCATTCTCGGTATATGCGATGATTTTATGGCCGAACCGTTTAATCGATTTCATCCACCTGAACGCATGCGAGTCGACAGCATTCTTAAATCCGTGCTCGATGAATTACATGGATTCTTGCCGTGATGAGTTCGATTGCTCTGGCACGGATTACAAGTTTCGTGATCTGCGTGTTTGCTTTCGCTTGGGGACAAACCCGCGCAGCAGTCGCCACTGCCCAAACAACTAACCAGCAGGAAACAACGGCGGTCTTAACACCGCTTCCCTATAACAACCCAGGACTCGTCGTCGACTTGGGGGTTGGTCTGTGGGCATGGCCTATTCCATGGGATGTCGATCAAGACGGCGACTTTGACCTGATCGTATCTTGCCCTGACAAACCCTCCAACGGCGTGTGGTATTTTGAGAATCAACAGGGAGTTACCAAGCTCCCGATTTTTCAACCTCCCAAAAAATGGAGTTCGACGGTTCACTACGTTATGCCTAGTTACGTCAATGGGGGAATACGCGTTCTTTCACCCGGTATTGAATACGATCACTTTATCACAAAGGGTACAGAATCCAAGAAAACGTTACCCATTGATCCCAAGTTTCACAAACCACTCGGTACGCAAACTAAAGGCCCCAAGGTGCGTCACAACCAATGGCGCTACGTCGATTTTAATGGTGACGGCGTGCTAGATTTATCTGTTGGGATCGAGGATTGGAGTTTCTACGGTTGGGACGATGCATGGGATACAGATGGCAAATGGACCAACGGACCTCTTCACGGTTGGATATATGTCTTTATCAACAGAGGCCGTGACGATGAGCCCAACTATGAAGCACCCTTTCGGTTACAAGCAAACGGGAGTGATATCGACGTTTTCGGGTGCCCGTCCCAGAACTTTGGGGACTTTGACGACGATGGAGACCTGGATTTAATCTGCGGTGAGTTTCTGGACGGCTTTACTTTTTTCGAGAACGTTGGAAACCGGCAAGCTCCCGTTTACAAAGCGGGAGTCACCCTTAAAACTCGAGACGATCAGCCACTTAAGATGGATCTGCAGATGATTGTGCCCGTCGCTTTCGATTGGGATCGCGATGGTGATCTCGATCTAATTGTTGGCGACGAAGATGGGCGAGTCGCATTGATTGAAAATATCGGATTGCTCGAACGCACCCCAGTGTTTGAGAAGCCCGTTTACTTTCAGCAATACGCCGACACGCTCAAGTGTGGAGCACTCGCAACTCCAGTCGGAACGGATTGGGACGATGACGGAGACGAGGACATACTGAGCGGCAACACCGCTGGCTACATTGAGTTCTTTGAGAATCTAAGCGGCCCAGGAGTTTCTATGCCGACCTGGGCACGACCGGTTCGACTAAACGCTGATGGAAAGCTGTTTCGAATCATGGCTGGCCCCAACGGAAGCATCCAAGGCCCAGCGGAAGCAAAATGGGGATACACGACCTTGAGCGTTGCCGACTGGGACAATGATGGGCTCAAGGACATAGTCTTCAACTCGATATTGGGACGAGTTTGCTGGATGAAGAATATCGGTGCTAAGGGCTCTCCGAGACTGTCGTCACCAACGCCAATTGACGTCGAATGGGAATCATCGCAACCAAATTTGGCCTGGGGGTGGCTCAAGCCAACGGGTAAGGAGTTATTGACGCAATGGCGCACGACTCCCGTGGTCATGGATGCCAATCAAGATGGTTTAAATGACCTGATCATGTTAGATCAAGAAGGTTTTTTAGCTGTTTTCGATCGATTCGAAGACGAGGGTACATTGAAGCTGCGAAATCCTGAACGCCGCTTTTTAGAACTGTCTGGTGCGCCGATGCGACTTAACGCCGGCAATGCGGGCAAGAGTGGCAGGCGGAAGCTCAGCATAACGGATTGGGACGGCGACGGCCGCTTTGATCTGCTGCTCAATTCCGCCAATGCAGATCTTTGGGTTCAAATGGGAGAACAATCGGGATCGTGGGTCATGAAGCACATTGGGCCGCTGAATGATCGAAACATCGAGGGGCATGACGTGAGCCCTACGACAGTGGATTTTGATGGAGACGGCATACGAGACTTCTTGGGAGGTGCCGAAGACGGCAGACTCTATTTCCTAAAGAACACTCGCAGTCAATAAGACGGTGAAATGGCTCGTTGTACTATGCACCGGGTCTTTCGCCGATGGTGAGAATTTGCGAAGATACACGTGGTAGCGCCCTAGTGTTTCCACCAGCTGACCAACATGACTATCTATTTTGCCCGAGGATCAAAAACCTCGATTCTCGGTAATGAAGACTATCACGACGCTATCGATGCGACTTTAAACGCTCGCGGCTCGGTTCGCAAAGTCTTGGCGGTCCCGCCCGATCACACTCGATTGGATTCGCAAGCCGGGCCGATCATGCATGCGATCTTGGAACGACTAGGTTCGGCGCTTACCGATGTCATGCCCGCTCTAGGGACTCATTCCGCCATGAATGAGGAGGAGTTGACCAAAATGTTTGGTAACTTCCCACGCGATTTGATTCGAGTTCACGACTACAAGAATGGCGTGGATACGCTCGGCTATGTCGATGCGGATTTCGTTTCAGAGGCTACGGAAGGTTGTTACCGAGAGCCTTGGCCAGCACAAGTGAACAAGATGATTTCGCAAGGAGATCACGATTTGATCTTGTCGGTCGGCCAAGTCGTCCCTCACGAGGTCATCGGCATGGCTAACTACACCAAGAATATTTTCGTCGGCACGGGGGGCAACGCGGGTATCGATGGCAGCCACTACTTGAGCGCTCTGTACGGAATGGAACGCATCATGGGGCGATGCGACACACCTCTTCGCAAAATTCTAAACCGAGCTGCCGATCTGTTCATAAAGCATCGGCCGATTGTTTATTTGCTCACGGTCGTTGAGTCGACTCGGGAGCACGGGCCTGTAGTGAGGGGACTCTACTCGGGAGATGATCACGATGTTTTTACCGTGGCAGGCGAATTGGCCGCACAAGTGAACTGCTTTCGCATTGAACGCGCCCCAAAGACGATCGTTGTTTGGATGGATCCATCTAAATACAAAAAGACGTGGGTTGCGAACAAGTCGATCTACCGAACGCGGATGGCTATTGCAGATGGCGGTCGATTGGTTGTCATCGCTCCTGGAGTTGCCAGATTCGGAGAACATGATGATGTGGATGGTTTGATACGCAAATACGGTTATCGAACCACGCCCGAGGTAGTGGACATGGTCGCCAACAACGCCGACCTGCGAGCCAACCTTTCGACGGCCGCACATTTGATTCATGCGTCGCCAGAGAATCGATTCCGTGTCGAATACTGCACAGACAAACTGACTGCGAGAGAACTCGAGTCGGTCGGATACTTTAAAGGATCACCTGACGATGCTATGCAGGAATACAACATAAAAGAGATAAGCGATGGTTGGCAAACCAGTCGGAACGGAGAAGAGTTTTTCTTTATTCGCAACGCTGGGCTCGGACTTTGGATGCACAAGAATCATCCCCATGCTTTTTGATTCATGGCATGCACTATGCCTCACACTAACTAGCCATCTTACAGAACGTAGCAATTGTGTTTGAAGCAAAGAATACCCAGCGTGCAATCGTTCGAATTGGATACGATGGTCGCGTTTACAAACTGTTCCAAGGCCCAGATGCCAAAAAGCGGTTTGAAACAGAGTGCCGTACGCTTTTGTTTCTTGAAGATAGAAAGTGCCCGTTCGTTCCTCGATTACTAGATTGCAATCCAGACAAACTCGAAATAGTCACCTCCAATTGCGGGGCCCGTGTTGAGCATATGGGGGAGGACCGGATTAAAGAAATCTTTGCCGAGTTGGAATCGTATGGTGTTAAGCATGACGATCCCTTTTTGAGAAACATCACGTATCGTGCAACCGATGGTAGATTCTGCGTTATCGATTTTGAGTTCTCTACCATTTTGGACCAATCCGAAGCGTCTCGAAGCCACGGCGAGTCAGGACTTGTAGCGAAAGAAAACCCGAGAGACATACAGTGGAGTGCAATGACCCACGTGGGCAAACTGCGTCCCAACAACGAAGATCGTTTTCTTGCAATGTTGGTTGATAAACGAGGTGTTCGTTATCTTGGTAAACAAGGTGCGATGAATACCAAAGACGCCGATTTACTGTTCGCGGTTGCAGATGGCATGGGTGGGGAGCGTTCCGGCGAATTGGCTGGCAAGATTGCGATCGACAACATCACGCAAATACTCCCCCAAGCCTACTTGAACTGCGATCATCATTTAGAGGACTCGGGGCTGGACATCCTCAAGCGACTTTATTCGGCCATACATCGCGAACTGGTAAAGTTAGGCTCCTACGACCCGTTGTGTCTCAATATGGGTTCCACATTAACCCTGGTTTGGATACGACGCTCGCTGGTGTTGTTTGCACACGTAGGTGACTCTCGACTGTACCGGCTGGGTAAAGCCGAAAAGGACGGCCGCCGATTGATTCAAGTCAGCGAGGATCATACCTTTGTCGGTTGGTTGAGACGGTCAGGAAAAATCAACGAACGCGAGTCGCGGTTTCACCCACGCAAAAACGTGTTAGCCAAGGCGTTGGGAGCAGGAAATCAATATGCTGAGCCCCAAGTTGGATCGTTTGTTCTCGAGCCTAGCGAGTCGCTCGTTCTGTGCACCGATGGAATAACCGAAGGACTATGGGACCGCGCTATCGAGGAGCTTATTCTTTATCCCGATTCAGAAGCGGCCAGCGTCAATCCGGCGCAGCGACTTGTTCTGACCGCTGTAGACGAGTCTGGTAAAGACAACACGACGGCAGTCGTCATTCAGTCATAAAAGCCGAAGCTTAGATTGCGGCTGCGTGTTCAAATCGTGGTTTGCAGCATCTTGAACGTATCGCGGCACAGCATACCCGGGTAGCTTTTCTTGCAGGTACTGCATCAAAGCGATGCCTCGCTCGATCGGTACGTTAAAGTGAGATGAGCCGGATACCGGATCGAGTTGGTTGAGGTAATACGGAGTGATTTGAATATCTACAAGACGTTCGCAGAGGTTAACAAGTGTTGGCCCATCGTCGTTAACTCCTTTGAGAAGGACGGCTTGATTAAGCACTGTAGCGCCTGATTGCCTCAACCTAGCTACTGCCGCCTCGACCTGTCCATCGATTTCACGTGCGTGGTTGATGTGCAAAACAACCCATTTTGCCAATCGTGATTGCTGTAGAATGTTGCAGAGTTCCGATGTGACCCGCTGCGGAATTACAACCGGCATTCGGGTATGGATTCGCAGTCGTTTGACGTGCGGGATCTGTTCAATCCGGTGGACTAACTCGGCCAGCAGGGAATCGACAATGGTGAGTGGGTCGCCGCCTGAGAGAATGACTTCGGAGATTGTGGAGTCGTTCTCAATGTATGCCAACGATGTTTCCCATTGCTCCATGCTTTTGGGAGCGGTTTGATAAGGGTAGTGCCTTCGAAAGCAGTATCGACAGTGGATGCCACACGCACCGCTCGTGATTAGGAGAACGCGACCGTGATACTTGTGAATAAGTCCCGGCGCAGCTTCAAAGCGAGAGTCACCGACAGGATCTTTCGAGAAACCGATGGGGCTGGTTTTCTCTGCGAGAGCAGGAGCGACCTGTGCCAATAATGGATCCTTTGGATTACCCTTTTCGATTCGACTCAAATACTCCAACGGAACAAACACCGGAAAGTTTGGTTGGTTCAACCACTCGACTTCGTCAGCATAGAGTTGCACCGCAATCGAGAGATGAAGCGAA